>CAZWOU010000077.1:12137-28911 GCA_964635375.1 uncultured Pirellulaceae bacterium
ATATCGAACTGCAGCCCTTTGGCCTGGTGGATAGTCATCACCCGCACTCGCGATGTCGTCGGATCAGAGATGCGTTCGGCCGCGACGAATTCACTGAAGTCTTTGACTCGCAATGTGGCGATAGGTTGGTACCGATAGGCCAACTCGACCAGTTGGTAGAGTCTGCTGGCGTCTCGGGCGTCGCAGTACGGCAGGAGCATATCCACCCAATGCTGGATGGCCGGACCGTAGCCGTCGTCGGATAGGCGTTGGCGCACGGCCTCTGAAAGGCAGTCTGCGTCTTCGTCGTGATTGTGATCGGTCCAGCCGAGCTGCTTGCCTAAGGGGGAGTGCCGCAGATGGAAACGGGCCACAAGGTCGCCCGGATGATCGCCGAGTCGCAGCAACGACATGACGTTCTGCACGGCCAACGAATCAGTCAGCGGGTTGCCGCCCTCTTCGCTCGCCGGAACTCCCAGCCGCCTCAGTTCGTAAATCAACCGAGCCACACACTTGTTTCGCCGCACGAGCACGCCGATCGTGGCGCCCTCGCAATCGCCGGCGAGATTGGCGACGCGTTTGGCGGCGTAAGGCAGCGTCACATCGAGTTTCTGCTGGCCATGTTCCGGCTGCCGAACCGTTTCCAAAGTCGCGTAGCCTGCGAGTTCCGTCCGCGCCGTCGAGTGTTCGCCGAAACCCGCTTTCCATTTTTCTACGGCAGGCGCCAAATCGGCCAAGTTGGAATGCTTGTCGATTCTTGAGAACAGCCGATTGACCGTGTCGATGATCGGCGGTGCGGATCGGAAGCTCTTGGTGAGTGAGCGGTGGTCCAGATCATCGAGCTGGGCCTCCAAAGCGTCGAAGATTTCCGACTTGCCGCCTCTCCAGCCATAAATGGCTTGCTTCACGTCGCCTACGCAAAAGAACGACTGCTGCCCGCCATCGAAGAAGAACGACTGCTGCCCGCCGTCGTCGGTGACCCGTTCGGCGAACGGTCGCACAACCTGCCATTGCACCAGCGAAGTGTCTTGGAATTCGTCAAACAGAAGATGCGACAGTTGGGTGTCCAGTCGATGTTCCAAGCGATCGACCTGCTCCAAGTCGCCTCGATTCGCGAGTACGCGCGTGACGTCCTCAAAACACATCGCCCGCGACTCAAACTTCAAGCGGCGATAGTAGCCATCAAATCGCTCCAGCAGTTCGTGAGTCGCCGCCGTTTGATTCGCCAGTTGGTTGATAATGAAATCGCGTGCGTGGGCGGCGAGCCGGGCATACGCTTCGTAGACCGGAGGTTCGATTTCTTTTTTGTAATAGGTTGTCTTGCCCTGCAGAACCGCCTTGGCCAGTCCGCTGCTGACGAACTGTTCCCAGTGCCCGGCTTCGGCCGCTTCCGTCGACTTGAGGTTGGCCTCGACAATTCGCTTGTCTGAGGGCAACTCGAGATTGGCGAGCGAGTCGATTGCGGATCGCAACTCGTCCCGGTCGAGCAAGTCGGTCTGGGGAAATCTCCGCCAGGCATCGGGGCCGGTTTCCAGGAACAAGGAATAGAGGTCGTTTACGGTGGTGCGAACGAGAGCGCTGACGGACCGGTTGGCGTCGCCTTTGGTCATCAAGTTGAGAATCCGGCCCACCGCGTTGGATTCCGGATCGCGGAGAAGTCGATCGATGGCCTCTTTGCGCAGCTGCTGATCGTGAATCGGCTCGATGATTCGCCAACCGGGGGGCAAGCCGAGTTCGAGGGCGAAGCTGCTGGCGATTTGTGAGAAGAAACTGTCGAGCGTGCAAATTCGCAGGCGGTGCAGGTTCGCCGTAAGTTGTTTGAGAAGCAGCAAGCAGCGTGCGCGGCTGAGCGTGTCGTCCTCTAGAAATTCGGACAGCTCCTCACATTGCTCGTCATCCATGGCGGCCTCAGCCAGCCTTTGAATGACCCGGTCAAGAATTTCGCCCGCCGCCTTCCGCGTAAAGGTCGTTGCCAAGATTTGGTCGAGCGGCGCGCCGCTGTTGAGCAAGCCCAAGAACCGGTTGGACAACTGAAACGTCTTTCCAGTTCCGGCTGAAGCTCGAATGAGAATGTTGCTGTAGCGCGTCATGCATCCGCCTCCGCTAAGGCGTAGTGTTTCTCGTATGCGGATTCTTGGCAGATGGCGCCGTACTCGGTGAGAATATCGGGTGCCGGATCGGTGGGCGGCCAAAACTGACCACCGAGCACCTTCTCCGCAATCTCGATTGCCAGCGAGTCGGCTTTATCGAGATCGCTCTCGCTCCAATCAGCGATCCGTTGTCCCGTGCGATCGACATCCTTGGGCAACACGATGTAGCCCAATTTCAGATCGCCTTGAATGTCCATCGCGGCGGCGAATCGTCGGTAGAGCGGCAGTTGCAAATCGACCCACTCGCCGCTGCGCAGGTGAGTCTGCTCGGGCTTCGAGTCGGTGTCGGAGGTCTTGTAGTCGAACACGATCCACTCGCCTGACTGGGGGTTCCTGTCGATGCGATCGACGCGACCGCGGAGCGACATGGTCGTATCGCTAACTTGCATCTCAACCGTGTCCACCATCTCCGGCGACTCGGCGTACGCGATCTCCCAGCCTTGGCTCCGCCAATCGGCCTGCCAGCGAGCGAAGGCTTCCAGACGGGAAAGAACCTGTGCGGATTGCACATTGATCGGCGCCAAGGGGCGTCGTCCGAATCGCAACCGCATCGTCTTGCGGAGTGTGTCTTGTAGGAAGCTGCGGATGTGGTCGGCGTTGTCCGAATCTCGCAGTTTGCTGCGGCCAAACACATTGAGCACGTCGTGGATCAGGTTGCCAAACGTTGGCGCGTTGAGCTCTTCGGCGCTGTCGTCCAGCGGTTCCAGTCGCAGTACATGCCGCAAATAGAACCGGTAAGGGCAGGCGATGTACGAGCGAAACGAAGTCACACTCATCGACTCGACGGCGAGGCTCGGATCGGGCCGAGGAATGAGAAACTCGGAGTGCTCTCGGTTGAGGTTGACATCCGGCACCGCGGGAGCGGCAGTGGTCGCCACTTGAAAGAAACGTTCGCTGCGTTTCGCGATGTCGCGAAGGCTGGCGGCAAACAACAGACGGCTCGGCGTCAGCGGTTCGCCCTTGGGGTCGCGACGCGCAACGACGAGCCTCAGCTTCTTTCGCGAGGCGGCGAGCATGCTCAGCGCGTACGCGTCGCGCGCGTAGCGGCGTCGGTTGTCGAGCATGCCCAGTTTCTTCCGCAGGCTGTTCGGCAGAAACAGGTCGGAGTTCATCGAGGTTGGCACGACGCCCTCGTTAAACGATGTCACTAGCATCGCCGACGCGGTGTCGAGCGGCAGTTCAAGCCAACCCAACATTTCGATCGCATCGTGATCGATCGGCGGCGCCATATCCGAGCTGGCGAGCTGATCGAGGAGCATCCGGATCGCCTGTGTCGCGGAGATGCTCGGCGTGATCTCGGCCGGTGCGGAGCCTTGTTGGATCAACCCTTCCTGGATGGCTCGAATCGCCTGCAGCGTATAGTGGTCGGTCTCATCGCCGCGATCGAGTGGCCGGTCGCCATAGACGTTGACGATCGTCTCAATAATCGGCTCGCCCCAGTCGGCCAACTTGCTGTGGCCTTGGGCGAGCGGTTGAATCAGTTCTTCGATCCAATCATGGATGACGCGTATCTGATCGGTCTTCGATTCCTTGCCGAGCCATTTTCCAAGTCGAGGCGGAAGGTGACGCGAGTGATACTCATCCAGTTGAGTCAACCAGCCGTTGGGCGAATCCAATCGCTCGGTGATCCAACGCGATACATCAGAATGGCGAACAAGCGCGGCAAACTCATCGAACCGGCCCCGGTCGAGATAGTCGGCCAACGCCAACAGCAATCGGTAGGGAGCCGACTCAGTCATGTTCCGCCCGACCACGTACCGACTGGCGACGCTGCATTCATTCAGGCGTCGTTGAATCTGCGGCGCGGCGGATGGGTCAGGCGTGCCGATGGCAATCTCGTCGGCTCGAAACTCGCCTCCCAATTCGGCCAGCCAGTTGACAACCGCCTCGGCCTGCTCGGCGGGCCCCTCGGCCAACTCCAAACAATGGTCGTCCAGATCAATCTCTACATCAGCCCAGGCATCGGGGTCGATGCAGCCGTGCCGGTCGAAACGATCCGCCAGCTCCGGCGGCGCGTAGACAAACGCGGTCACTCGCTCGGCCACTTGGTCCAGCATCAAGCGGAAGGCTCGATTCATGTCCGAGGCTCCGACGAGCACAATGTCGACCTCGGCTCGGCATTCTTGATGCTCGATGGCGAACAGACGCGCGGTCTGCATGTCCCAAAGCTCAAAGTGGTCGAGGATGTCGAGATAGTGGCGCTGAATGTCGCCCAAAAGTTTCCAGCGATTCTTCTCACGCAGCCCGCTGCGCTGCCATCCGCTATCGACAACGTGCTGGAAATTCAGCCCCTCGGCCGCCATCTCTCGATGCAGCCGCCAGAAGATTCGCCCCAGGTCCAACCAGCGCGGCACATCATCCTCGTCCGGCAGTGCCGGTATGATGCGAGTCAGCTTGCGGCGGCCTTCCGACCGCAGAGCGTGTACCCAAGCCAATTGCTGCACCAGCTCGGAAGCGAACGGCCGTTGGGGTTCGTAGAGCAGTTCCGGCAGCTGGCCGACCGTCTTGATCGACGGCGGGATCAACACCAGCGTCCGCTCCTCGCAATAGCGAACGAGAATCTCCAGAAATCGGCGTCCGGCCCGGCTGCCCGGGAAAGCGATGACTGTCTGATCGAGATCGACCAGCCCTTCACGCCGATATTTCTCCACCAGCAGCTCAACTGCGGTCTGCAGCGCTGGCTCGGACCAGTTGAGGAACTTCCGTGTAATGCCCATTGAATCGCTATCCATAGGTTGCTTGGCTGGTCATCAGGATACTGCGATCAGTGAATTTGGGCAAACGGACAGACATCCCAGTGAGACATTCCGGTGAGACATTCCAGTCAGACATTCCAGTAGGCCGACAGGGGCGGCGAATTAGGGGGCCTATTCTGATCATCGCCGTCCCAGTGACACGTTTGGTCACGAGGTCCCGGAAAAACCACAATTAGATCCCAGGACCGCTGTGCGACCGCCCTGGGTCGCGCTTCGCTGGGGAGCGGCAGTAATTGGGTCTTCCTGCGGTGGGCAGCGGACGCGGCCGGGAAGCCCTCGTCTCCTGCAGCCTGTCTGGACATCCGATAGAATTCACTATCAGAAATCGGTTCTCAGTCATCTCGTTTGGGCTGCAATCTAGGTTTCCGCATTCTGGTCTCGAACACCTCTGAGTAAGGGAGTCACGCCTTGGCCAAAGAAAAAGCCTCTTCAGGAAAAATCGATCGCCGAGGGATTCTTCGCGGAGCGGTTGCCTCTCCGGTTGTGCTGGCGGCGGGCGCCTTGCCTTCGCATGCTGTCTCGGCCGCCGAGTCCAAGACTCGCGCGCGGAATCGGATCGTGGAAGAGAACCAGAAGACAGGTGATGCCGACTGGCAGTTGACCCGAGTTCGAATCAACGAGGGTAAGTACCGGACGACCTTGGTGGAAGGCTATTGCTCGCATCAGTCAATCGCCGCGGGCGAGACGTTGAAGCTGTTCGTGAGCGCCGACCCGGCGCGACGCTGCAACATCGATATCTATCGCATGGGCTACTACGGCGGCGCGGGTGCGAGACGAGTTCATTCGTTCGACGCGATTCCCGTAGAGACTCAGCCCACCCCGGAGATGAGCGGGCCGCCTGAGCGGCTGCGCGAGTGCCAGTGGCAACCGACGGCCGAGCTGAAGATCCCAGAGGATTGGACGAGTGGCGTTTACTTGGGCAAGCTGACCACGATCCCTGAGTCTAAGTCCGAACCGTATTGGCAGAGCTATGTCGTGTTTATTGTTCGAGACAACCGCCGCGCGGATGTCTTGTTCCAGTGCAGCGACAACACCTGGCAAGCCTACAATCGGTGGCCTGTGAATGAGTCGCTCTACACCCACCCCGATGGCGCCCACGCTCCGGATGTCGCCGTCAGCTTTGATCGGCCCTATGGCAAGTACGTGCAGATCTTTGACCATCCTTTGTCAATTGGGTCAGGCGAGTTTCTGTTGTGGGAGTACCCGCTTTGCTATTGGCTTGAGCAACAAGGGTACGACGTGACCTACGGATCGAACGCCGACTCGATCGACGCTGCGTTTCTCACTCGCTGCAAGACGCTGATCAGCGTCGGTCACGACGAATACTGGGACTTGCGTCAGTACCGTAGCTTCGAGCAGGCGATCGAGCGGGGCGTCAACGTGCTCTGGCTGTGCGGCAACTCGGTCTTTGTCGTCTCGCCCTTCAGCGTCAATCGTCGTGGCGAGCGAAACCGTAGGATCACTCGCAAGGGTTGCTTCGGCGAGATGCGCGCCGATGAATTGGAATCGTACGCGAGCCTCTTCGCCGGGCTGACGCAATTGGGACCGGACGAGCGGGGGATCATCGGCGCTCGCAGCGTCGTTCCGTTCAATGGAGGAGGCGATTGGACTTGCACGAAGTCCGACCATTGGGCGTTCGCCGGAACCGGCATGCAGAATGGGGAGAGTGTTCCCGGACTTGTTGGCTGGGAGCATCACGGCGAGCCCGATCTGGAACGCGAGGGGCTGCAAGTTTTGGCCGAAGGATCCGTCTGGTCTGGGGGGACTCGCGAAGGCCGCTACGCCGCGACCATCTACCCTGGCCCGCAAGACAATTTCGTCTTCAACGCCTCGACCATCTTCTGGGCCCAGGGCCTCGCCGCGCCCCCCGGGCACATCATTCCCTGGTCGCATTGGAGCCGTCCACACGGCCCGGACGCTCGGGTCCAGCAGATCATGAAGAATCTGTTAGCGAAGGCTGTTCGGTAAGTTCAGATGTACAGTGCGCCGCGGGAGCAACGGTTCACACCGTCGGTGCTAAGTCGATCAAGTCGCGCTTGTTCATGCTCGTCCAAGTAGATCCTCGACCGCTGAACGCCGCTACTCGACAAATGATAAAGCGCGCCCGGATATTGCACGCGAAGTCGGCGATCGTTATCGAAGACTCCCATTGCCGAGATCATTCAACCGTTGATCGGTAGCGGGAACCCCCGACAGGTGTATATCAATCTGGGATCAAAGGTCGAGAAAACCAAGGGCTCGCTCGCTATCCATTCCCAGAAATCGGCGGCTCTCCCGGTGGACACTTTCCCAGCCTCGTTCGCCAAAACCTCCCAGTACATCGTCAATCAGAAATTGACGACCCACGCCGATCAATGAAATGACCACATACCACGGCTGAGCGCACCTTTCCCCCCGAGCGCACCTTTCCCCTTGGCGCCAGCGGAAGAAATTGCTGGCCCAGAGTTCCAGCCTTTAGAGCATCTTGCTCGTGGGGTAGTAGCGAACTCGGATGTAGATCCGAATCCAGAGCAAAGCTAAGAGCACGATGGCCTTTAGCCAGATCAACCAAGAAGTGAGGACATAGGCTTCTACGAGATCAGTTGCTGCAAATAGAAAGAACGTGAAAGCATAGAGGAGCTCGAGCAAGGAGTGCTTGTACCGCAGGTAACGACGCGCGACGAAAAAGGCGAAGACGATCCAAACGCCCGCTTCCGCAAGGTTGAGGTAGTGGTAGATTTGCGAAAATGGAACGTCGCCATGTCCAGAGTATTGCCACCATGTCTTCAAAAGGACAATGTCGAGAATTCCACGCCCAATATCCACAGAACACCACGCAAAAGAAGGTAGTCGCAAGAGTTGTCTTTTGAGACTGCGGCCTGGTTGGCTCTGTTAGGGACGCGATGAGGTCATCGGACGGCAATATTCAACCCAGCTGTCCTCTCTGTATTCTACGAAGTCATTCGCGATATCGCGAACCGCGACTTGAGCCCGAGAAGATGAGCCCGAGAATATGAGCTCAGGCGCAAAAAGCCTTAGCGATGTCTATAAGACCCACATCGCAGAGGGATCTTCTATCGTCTCAGGATGGCGTCAACTGCCTCCTCCGGGCTCAACTTGCCGTCGGCGTTTGCGTCGTGAGTGGCAAGATAGCGTTTCAGTGGGGATACCTTCAACTCCTCTTTGTCCAAGAGGCCGTTGCCGTCCTTATCGAACCTTTTGAATGTTGAGTTCACGTAAGCAAGATAACGCGAGCGAGATCGGTCTTCCGCAGATCGCTCGGGAGTCGAGTCGGCTTTCCGCTCGCCGACTCGCGTGGATAATCTCGCTCGCGTTCCGGTCGTCGCCTTGGGTCGCGATCCGCTGGGGGCAGAGAATTGGGCGTACAGATAGACACTGTTGCCATCAATCGTCTGCGAGTGCAGCATCACGACTTCACCAAGCTGCGCCATTGCGGTGACTGACGATTGAATGGTTTCGATACCCGGTGTTTCAGCTTCCTTCGACGGTTTCAATGTGTAAGAGCTGGCATACTTGAATTCACCAACCACGTTTTGGCCTTGGAGCGCGGTCGTGATTCTGAGTGAGGTTCCGATCTCCGATATTCTCGTCTGCCGGCTGACAGTGCCGGTGCGACTCGTGTTTGTCCCCACCGTTTGGGCGACCAGTCCGCTGCTCAGGACCTCGGCGGGCGCACCAGTCTGCGTTCGCAGGCGGACGACTGCCGACCGGTTGAGAAAGCCATCTTGGGCAAGCTGTTCAATCTGCTCTCGCAGTTCGACAGCCGAGCGAAAACTGCTCGCCATCTCGGCCCCAACCTTGGCGTCGATCTGGGTGACGGTGACATAGACGATCGCTTGGCCTTGCCCCGCCTGGGCGTCTTGAGCGGGGGCCCTTGACGGGTAAGCCAACGCAGTCGAAATCAGGCAAGCGGCAAGGATGGATTGAGGCAGACGGAATGAAAAAGATTGCATGGCATTTTCCCTTTTGAATTCGGCGTCGGCCAGTCGCCTGCTTTTGTGGCAGCTTTGCATACTTCCAGGTTAAGGTCTCGCTGCCGTTGGGGCTCGTCGTCAGCTTAGTCTAGGAGCAGTTTAGTCTAGGAACCCCGTGAAGATGTCAAAGTTCTCATTTTGTGCCGTTCGCGTCCTCTCGGGCCAGCTTGTCCGCCCTTCGGGTACGGTTGAGGTTCGGGGAATTGCAGCTTCAAGAGATCGAGACGGAATCGCGATATCATTGACGAAACGAGACATCCGGGTGCGCCGCAATCCGGGCGTGGACGCAATCCGTGGTGCCGCGATCCGGGCGTGGGTGGCGGCGGTATTTGGGTTTGGATTGCGGCGCAACCCAGGGCTGCGCTTGCGGCTGCGCCGCGTTGCTTTCCCTGGGCTGACATAGATCGCCCTTTCAGGGCGGTTTTCCTATCGATGCGAGCCGATGCAAACGACGTCAGAGCAGAATCTTGCACGAGCCAAGAACTGCTCCATCCAGCGCGCTGTGGCTGGCCAAAGGCCGCCAGCGGTTCGCGATTTTTCAAAAACACCGCCGCAATGGACTCGGCGATCCAAGCTCCGCGCGGTGTGTGTCTTACACCTTTTCGTTGCCCTAAGACCAAAGCTGACAAACCACTTTGCCACGACCGGGTCGTCTGCTGCCGCCATACGAACCGCTCAATTTGCGTAGCAGGCGACTAATTCGAATCCAAACGTACGGGCGAGGTAATGCGCGGTTCTTTGCCACAAGGACCGGGGGCTGGCGTGGATGCGAGCTTGCCCGGTCGCGCGATGCAGCAGGCCGGTCTGACCTGGGTTGAGTTTCACTCGCACCAAATAGGACGTGGCGACTGGTGCGGTTCGATCTGATTCGGTCTTGGCGGCGAGTTCGCCAGCTTGCACTAGTTCCGCCGGCGCGTCCTGCAGATCGACTTCAGCGATTTCGGCCACCTCGCCACGAATGAAGTCGCCGCCGAGATGATCCAGTTGCAGCGTGACGGCTTGGCCCAACTGGACAAATGGAACATCGGCTTGCGAGACGACGAGCAGCGCTTCCAAGAGTTTCGCGTCGCCGATGCGGCAGAGCAGTTGGCCTCGTTGCAGGAAGCAGCCAACGTTTTCCGGGTCGGTTGGCGAGCCAGTCCAATACATCAACTCCCCCGCATCTGTCTCTTCGGGGCGGCGTTTAGTGGCCAATACGACGCCCCGCGTCGGAGCGCGAACGGTCAGCTTGTCCTGATCGGCCTGCTTGTGTTTGAGCTGGTTGTTCAAGTCGTCCAGGCGCTGCTTTGCTGCAGGCAACTGGTCCTCGAGGGACTCGTCAAAGATAACCCGTTGCTCAAGCAGCTCGACGTGGGCTTTCTGTAAATCGCGTTGCCCGAGCAGCCGCTGGACTTCCAGCTGCAAGTCCAGATTCTCCAGCCGACATATTGTCCCGCCTCGCTCAACCGGCTCGCCTTCTGGCAAGGTCGAGATTACTTTGCCGGGAATAGGGACGAAGACCGATTCGGCTCCTTCGGCCTGAATCAGGGCTGGTGCGGCGACGCGGTGCTGAACCGGAATCGCAGCAACGACGTAGGCGACAAGAGTCAATAAGACGATCGCGCCGGTGATATTCAGGATTCTCATTTGGCGCCAAGCTCCGGGGCGTGATAGGAAGCGAAGAAGTCGCTGTGCGGGTGGGAAGATCATGCCGGCCGCCACTGTGGCTGCCAAGAACCAAGCGACAAGTTCAAGCCCCCAGGCCGCGAGGGCGTGGTGGATAGTCCATACGATCATCGCGACGACGAACAGCCGGTACGTTGTGGAGGCGATGCCGTAGGCGAGCAGCAGTCGCCAACGCGAATAGTCGCCAAGCTCATCGCGGGCCGGTTCGATTCCCAACGCCCAGCGAACGAACACCTGGCGAAGCAGTGATGAGCTTTGCGAGGCCAGGTTTGGTGCTTCCAGGAGATCGGAGAGCACGTAATAGCCGTCGTATCTGAGCAGCGGATTGCCATTGAACAGGACGCTATTAACGGAACCGACAAGCATCAGGCTGAAACATGCCGAATTGAGAACTCCCGGTTGGCTGTTCCACCAGACCACAAAAGCCATCGCGGCGACCATCAATTCGACCGCGATGCCAGCCGCGCTCACGGCGGCCCTCCGCCACTTGTTCGGTTGCATCCAGATGTCGGTCACATTGCAGTACAGGCAGGGCGTAAAGACCAAGAGCATCACACCAATTTCGTGGCACTCACCGCCCACATGCCGGCAAGTCAGGCCGTGCCCCAATTCATGCAGCACCTTGCTAACGCCGATGGCTGCAGCCAACCACAACAGCGTCTTGGCCCCCAGCATTGAAGTGAAAGTCGGCAGTCGTCGCCCGAGTTCCTCCGCGTGGACGCCGGCGAATGCGGCGACGCCCAGGACGAACAGGCATGCGGCGACGACAAACCAAGACGCAAAGACCCAACGGATGAGCGGATAGAGGCGAGCCAAGATGGGCTCTGCGTCAACGCCGCGAAATCGAATCGCAAGCACGTTGGCGAGTTGCCCTAACAGTTGACGGCGCGTAGCGCCTCGGCCTCTTTCAAGCAATTGCTCCCCTTGGCCCGGTGCATCGGAGACGACGAGCCCTTCGCGGTAGAGCGAACCAAGGAACGCGTGCAAATCGGCCATCGCGACTTTTCGCGGGGCGAAGCGCGTCTCGAAGGCTTGTCGAATCTCTTCAAGGCTCTGCGGCCTGCGAAGTTGCTCCAACATGAAGTGCTCTTCGTCGCGGAGTTGAAAGTACCGCAGCGCGATCGGATCCTTCACGCTCCATCGCCGTTGCCCGCGGACGACGAACGCGCGAAACTCAAGTTCTCCTCGAGTATGAAGCGGCAGTGGTTGCTGGCTTGCGGGATTCATGGCGACTTTGCATCGTTCGGCGACTCAGCATCGTCCGGCGACTCGGCTTTGAGATCGTCAGTCGCTGCATCGCCCTCCGCGTTTTCTTCAGGCAATTGAATCGTCATCGAACCGGAGAGCCCAGGGCGGAGCAGAAGTTCGTCGTTGTTGATTTCCGCCCAAATTCGGATCTGGCGGTTGAGCGGATTTAGTTCGGGCCGCACGAAGACAACTTGGCCTTGATATTTGCCTGTGCCTCGTTCGGGAAGGTCGATCGAAACGACTACTTCTGCGCCCTTCAAGGGTTTCAGCAACATTTCCGGCGGCAAGATCGCATCCACTCGCAGACGGTCTAGCCGCAACACGCGAACGACGGCGTCACCCGGTTTGACCCAGGACCCTCTCTGCTTGTTAACCTGGACCACCATTCCCTGGACGGGCGATTGGATTTTGCGTCGGAGGATCTGGTGTTCGGCTTGGTTGACCTCGTTCTTGTGGGCGTCGACCGCTCGTTCCGCCGTCTTGAGATCTTCCTCCGCTTGGTCGATGTCGAGCAGGGCTTTGTCGACGGCCAGCTGGAGTCGCTCGATCTCGGAGGTAGAGACCGCGTCTTTTACCTTCTTGCCCCAACGCTCAGCCCGTGAGAGTTCTGCCGCAGCCCGTTCCCACTCCTTCTTCGCCAAGCGGATCGCGATCGTGTTCTGAGCCAAGGCGACGGCGTTTTCCAAGTTGATCCGCTGCCTGATGAGTTCGAGCTTGGCGTCGTCGTCTCGAATCCGAGCAACCGCATCGCCTTGGCGAATGAGGTCCCCTTCCTTGACGTCGACCTGAGAAAGAACTCCCTCGGCCTGGGCTGGAATCTCCAACTGTTCCATGACGGTAATGACCACTTTCTTCAACTCGAAAACTTCGCCCCACAATGGCGAATTGAGCGAGAGAAAGGCGATGGCGACAAACAGTAGCCGGCGTACGAGTTGAGGCATGATCAATAACCGTCAGGATTGGGTTGGCGATTTTGACGCGAGGCCGAGTGTCGCGTCTTTACCGATTTATACAAACAGCTGAAGTCGAATTCGTTCGTACAAGTTGTGGAACCAGGCAAATGCGATGCTAGTGCGGCCGCAGACAATCCTTGCAGCGACATCCGCCCCAACGTGCAGGTCTTCGATCTGATCTCGTTCAATGGACACGGTAACAAGCACGGTCGGTCCTGTATTGGGTTGGCTGTCGGCGCTGGCGGCAATCTCACGGACTCTTCCTTCGTACATCTTGCCGGGGTGTGAGGCCAGCATGAAACGAACTCGAAGCGGTTCGGCCTGTTCGCCGTGTGCTTCGAGCACATGTTTCATCCGTTGGTCTGGCACTTGAAGTTGGATCACCCAGTCGCCCGTTGTCTCTGCGATCACCATCAGCCGCTGACCTCGTTTTACGGGGCGCGTGGCGAGATCGTGTCGAATGTTGCCTGTAACAACTTGGCCTTCGATGGGGCTGCGAACTTCCAGCGCCTTGCGCTTTTGGCTGAGGATTTCGAGTTGTTCGTCGAGGTTCGACTTCTGTTGGACCAGCTGAGTCTCCTTCGCGGCCAGTTCGTTGTCGAGTTCGATCCCCGCGGCGTCTTGGGCGACTTTGATTCGCGTGGTGCGTATGGTCTGCAGTTCCGCGGCGATCGTTTGCGACTCGCCAACAATCCTCGCCTCGTCGAAGTCCAATTGGCGGTCGACCATTCTGATCAGCAACTCGCCTTGCTTGACGCTACCGCCTCGCTTCACCAAGATGTCGGCGATCGAACCGTCTGTCGGAGCAAAAACGCGGCGCTGGACATCTGGCTGCAACTCGCCCCGAGCCTTAATCTCCAGATCTGTCTTCATTAGAATCGCTGCGGCGGCGATCGCGACCAAAACCGCGCTTGCGGCGGCCCATCGCAGAGCTCGCCCCCATGAACCGCGCCAACCCAGTGATTCCAACAAACCGCTGGCGACGCGGAGCGGCATGTGCTCTACGCGCAGCGCATGTTCGGCGGCGGTCCTCCCATGTTGGCCCACCAAAGCGAGCCGATCGTGAACGATTGTCTCATCAGTAGGCAACTCAAAGAATTCGCATATCAACAGTACTTCCGGCTGCGTCTCATTCTGCAGAAGGGGCAAGACTGCGATGGCCTTGGCGTTCGCTGTGTCCACGTACGATTCAAATAGCGGCCGTGTCTCTTCGGCGGCATCCGCCATTCCGTACCACAGCAACTGGTTCAGCTTGGCCGTTTGCCCGGCCAACCGTTCCAAATTGCGCACTTGGTTTGAGCGGCGATCAAACAGGTCGGCTCCGCTAATTGCCTCTACGGCGAAACGACGTCCATGGCGCCGGAGAACAGTGACGCGATCGCAGCCGACCAAGGTCTTTGATTCGTTCGCGAGTGCGAACGCGGTTGGCTTCCAGGACCATTGCGAATGACATTGCTCGACAAACCGTTCGGTCTTGGCCCAGGACTGGCGGGCGTGTTTCAATCGGCGGCGTTCGTGGTTGGCGAAGTACTCCACGGCAACTTCAGCAAACGCGTCAAGGATTCGTTCGAGGGCTCGGCCCAGCGATGCATTGTCGTCGTGTCGGGTGGTAACGTGCAGGACCGCAACGGTTTGCTCGTCCAGGCGAATCGGCGCCGCGGCCGAAACGCATGTCGGCTTGCTTGGATCCTCGGGGCGTTCGGCATGGATGGAGGTGGCGGTCTTGGCGACGGCCTCGCGAAGCCAAGGCATCGGCTGGGAAGACCGGCTGTTGGGGATTGTTGCGATCGTCTTCCACCGCTGATCGGGATCGTCGGCGGGCGGAATCGCCCAGACAGCGGCTGTGTCCCCCGAAACCGCCGAGAGGGCGGCGGCGGCCAGTTTGGCGCAGAACCTAGGCGGCGCAACGACGGTCCGGCTGAGTTCAGCCAGCGTGTCGAGCGCTGCTTCGATATCGGGCCACAATTCGGCGGCCGGCGTCTCTCCGCGCGGATTTGGGAACATAGTTTCCAATATAGCCGTGGATGTGAAATAGTTGGCCTTTTGGGCGGGGGAGTCAAGAAACAAAGCCAGCCCCTGGGCGCCATTTGCGACTTTGCGGGCTTTAACGGCTCTGCGTGTTTTGAGTTTTCGGTCAATTCTCCGGGTTACGGCGAAAATTCCCTTTGTGTTAGTCCCAACGATGGCCGATTTAACGACTGAGCCCAGTTTTTGGGGCGATGTGGGCGATGCGCATTCACTCCTTAGCGAGTCGAAGGCGGATGAACGCGAATCCGCTGTGCGAACATTGACGGCAACATGGAATGTGATGGTGTTGGAGCGACCAGCTAGACGAAACCGCAAGTCTTGGATACAAGGCGCCTTCCTGGCAGCCCTCGGGGGTTGCTGCGCGTGGTTGTCCGGTTGCGCTGTAAACAAAGTGCAGTTCGACGATATCGACTTGGCCCACGCCCAAAGCGTCGCCACCCAGATCGAATACCCGGATGTGCAGTCGAGCCACGTTCCCGGCCCGATCTTGTCGCCCGCTCCGATTACGATTCGCGAGGATAGCCCGCCTGAGGCCTGGGAGCTAACGCTGCAAGAGGCTGTACGAATCGGTTTGCAAAACTCCAAGGTTCTACGCAACTTGGGCGGGCTCGTTTTGCAGTCTCCCGCGAATGTGGCGACCATTCACGGTCCCGCCATTCAAGACTCGGACCCTCGATATGGAGTCGAAGCGGCTTTGGCTGAGTTCGACACTTCGTTCGCCGTTCAGGCCTTTTTCGAAAACAACGACCGCGCGCTGAATAACGCCTTCTTTGGCGGCGGGACTCGCATGCTGAAACAGGACTTCATGGATTACTCCATGGAGCTTGCCAAAAAGACGGCGATTGGTGGCGATCTAACACTGCGACACAACATGGATTACGACGCGAACAACGCGCCAGGCAACCTCTTCTTGAGCGCCTGGAACACCAACATGGAGGCGGAATTTCGCCAGCCGTTGCTGCAAGGCGCCGGCGTCGACTTCAACCGAATCGCGGGCCCCAACGCTTCCGCCGGCCAACTTCGCGGCGTGCTCTTGGCCCGAACTAGCTATGACATCAGTCTCGCTGACTTCGAAATGGGCGTGCGGAACTTGGTGAGCGACATTGAGAACGCTTATTGGGAACTCTATTACGCCTACCGTGACCTGGACGCGAAGATGGCCGCGCGACAACGGGCGTTGGCGACATGGCGCGTGATCAACGAATGGAAGCGGCGGGGCCGAGAGGGCGGCGAAGCCGACAAAGAAGCTCAGGCTCGTGAGCAATACTATCGCCTCGAAGGGGACGTGCAAAACGCCCTGACCGGTCGACTGATTGAGCCAACTCGTAATAACACGTTTCGCGGGCTCGGCGGCGTTCACGCAAACGAACGTCGGCTGAGGCAGATACTAGGAACGGCGATTAACGACGGCCGCTTGATTCGACCGATTGACGAGCCGCAAATGGCTCGTGTGATGTTCGACTGGGAAGAGATCTTGGTTGAGTCGCAACAGCGGCGCCCCGAGCTGCGACGGCAACAATGGGTCGTCAAACGGCGCGAACTTGAACTTGCTGGATCACGCAACTTTCTCTTGCCCCGGTTGGACGCCGTTGGCCGCTACCGATGGCGCGGATTCGGCAAGGATCTGCTGGACCCTGATGGGAATCATGACCCACCGTTCAGCGATGCCTTCTCCAATCTGACGACTGGCGATTTTCAAGAATGGCAGTTGGGGCTCGAGCTGACCGTTCCAATCGGATATCGCAAAGCCCACGCGGCTGTCCGTAACGCCGAACTGAACCTGGCTCGCGAAGTGGCCGTTCTGGCAGAGCAGCAGCGAGCTGTTTCTCACGACTTGAGCGCCGCTGTGGGTGAGATGACTCGGGCCTATGTTGTGGCAAAGACCGCGTTCAATCGACGCGTCGCCGCCCGCCAACAACTCGAAGCCCTTGAGATTCAAAATGAAGACCCCGATCCGAGCCAACTCGGGCGTTTGACTGATCAACTGCTCGAATCCCAACGACGGCTGGCCGAAGCGGAGT
>CAZWOU010000078.1:0-28414 GCA_964635375.1 uncultured Pirellulaceae bacterium
GCTGCCGCCGTGGTCGCTGGCCAGCGGCGCGATTGTCTCGCCGGGAACGATCGGCCGGCGCGGGCGGCGAAATCCCATTCGGCCTCGGTCGGCAACCGATAGGTGCGGCCCTCTTTTTTGCTCAGCCAGCGGCACAGCGCCACGGCATCGTGCCAACTGGCCTCAAGCACTGGGTGCTCGTCGGTCTGGTCGAAGATCGACTTCCGCCAGGTGCGTCGAGTTTGATTGCTTTTGGGATCGATCTCTTCGCGCTCCGCGTCGGTCTTGTAACCGGTGGCTTCAACGAACTTGCGGAACTGACCTACCGTGACCTCATGCGCCGAGATGCGATACGGTCTTGTCAAACGGACGAGACGGTCCGGACCTTCGTAGGGAACAATGTGGTCAAAGCTCCAGCGTTTGGCGCGATCGTTGCCCCCCTTACTCTCTTGGATTTCGCGAGTGATCGTGTCGATTTCATCGTTGCTGGCACCCTGACGAAACTCACCAGACGGCAAGAGCACCATCTTCATGCCGAGGGAGTTGGTGTAAACCACCGGTTTGCCGATGTGGTCGGCCCAGTGCTGTTGAAACTGTTTGGCTTGCTTGGCGTCGAACGGCGCTTTGGCCAGCGGTGGCGAGTCGGCGGCGCAGGCAAATGTCGGCGCGACCATCAACACTAGGATCGCTGCGGCGGGAAATGTGTTTGTCATCGCTTTTCTTTCTGCTCGTCGCAACCGGACTCATCGCGTCTGTTTTTATTTCGCAGGACGGATTTCCAGTTCGCCCTATGTTTGTTCGCTCCTTTGCCGCTTCGTAGCTTTGCGTGAACCTTCTTCCACCACATCCTTCACACGGCGAGACCCGGTGCCAGATGAGGCGGTTAGCGGCGGCGGCCGCGCGTGGCGTTTAGTGCAGGTGAAGAATTCATGGGCGCGTCCTCAGAAGTTCTGTCGTGTTGATGTCTGCATTTCCCCGGACTAATGGCGGCGAGCTCGCCACCCACACCACGAAGATGGTCAAAGCGGCATCATGTCGTTACATCACACTGTGTAATAATGTCCGTTTGAGCGCCATTTGGCCATCGCGAGCAACCTCGGCCGTTCTTCCTAACTGGTCCCCATCGTGAACTCGCCTGGCGGAATGAGCACGATCTTGTACTGCTTCCAACGCAGCGCGAAAGCGCGATCGTCAGCGCTGTGCAGAACAGGAACTGCATCGTCCAGCTGATTCGTTCGATGTTAGTCACGTGTTGCCTGGACACGTTGCAGTGAACCTTTAAGGCGATTTGCTCTGCTCATTCTCTTCGGCTTCGACAGTTCTCACGCAGCGAAAACTGACGCCTGCCGATGCATCGGCCAATGGCGGTCGGCTGTGACGTTTGGTGGATGTGAAATACTCGGCGCGGTTCGCCTTGCACCAGCCTTTGAACATCACGCGATATTTGTACCACGTGTCCGGCTGGAACGGCTTATCGGCGCCTGTGGGATTGATCGCCACGCCGCCGGTCGGAGCTTTCGCGTACGAGGCATGGTCGAAGTAGTCGGCGATCCACTCGGCCGAGTTGCCGGCCATCTGAAACACGCCGTCTGGTGTGGCGCTAGCGGGATACGAATCGACCGGCGCGGTGTACTTGTGTTTGATCGGAAAGTCGGCGCGCGTCTCGTCCGGCCCTTCATTGCCCCATGGATACTCCCGCCCCTCCTTGCCGCCGGCCGCGTATTCCCACTCCGCTTCGGTCGGCAAACGCTTGCCCGCCCACTCGGCATAGCCCTTTGCCTGGTACCAATTGACTAGCACAACAGGATGCCGCGCCAGCAAGTTGTCGACCGGAATGAACTTGCCTCGGTTTTTCCCCGCGACAGCCTTGGCGATCCGCAGGTTCCACGGCGTCCAGTAGCCGGCGTTGCCGTCATTAAGAAACTTGCAATAGTCCTCGTTGGCGACCTTGTATTTGTCAATGTAGAACGGTGATACTCGCACGCGATACTTGGCGCCGTGGGACGTTTGGCGGTACCGTCCTTGAGGATCGTCAAGCCGCCGCCGCTGGAGTCGTAGAACTCGCCGGTGCGCGTGAACTCGCCGCCTTTAAGCAGAACCATCCCTTCCGTTCCGGCCTTCCTGCCCTCTACGCCGCGCACGGGAATCATCTCCGGTTCGACGCCCATCTCCATGAGCTTCTGGGCCACTTGGCGTTTGACGCCGAGGGCGGCCGCGGCGACGTGCACTCGCATCAGCTTGAGCGATTCGCCGCCGTCCATCCACAACCGCAGGCCGATGAAGTCCACGTACAACTCTTTGTCGATCTTCGCACGATCGACCACGTTGATCGTCACGGCCACGCCTGCCTGTTTGTCACGCACGGCGCTGAGCAGCAACGCCTTGCCCGCTGGGTCCGCCGCCGGTTGTGGCTCAGTCGCCATTGCGATTGGCGGCCCAGCCAACAAGATCATCGCCGCGGTTATCAATTGTGTTTTCATGGTGATCTCCGTTCGAGCTCGTGGGGCGAGCCGGCTGAACTATTGTCTTTCGTTTGAGTCCTTCTCGGCGGCATCCTTCACGCGTCGAATGCCAATCCCACCTTCTGGGCGTTGTCGCGAGCGCGCTGAATCATGTCTCGCTCATGACGGCGCCGATCAGCTTGTCGGTCGGTCCGATCTTCTGCGCTGCGAGCAGCCCGTCCAGTCCCTTCCACAGCACGTTAGTGACGCCCACAAACGACTCGGTCACCGAAAGCGGAAGCCGATCGATTTCGTCCGCGTCGTATTCCAACGCTTTGGCCGTAGCGGGACCGATCGGGAAGTTCTTTTCCTGCTCCGGCGAAGTGGCGATCACGCCGAACCGCTCTCGGACGGCCGCTCGAACATCCGTCGTTCTCTTGGGCATCGGATTGACTCCTAAAACGAACGGAAATACTCCGCTTCACTGGGCGGTGAAACCGCCATCAACCATGACGACGCTTCCGAACAGAGGCAAACACCGGCAACCGCAAGACCGCCGGGCGAGTTTAAGGTCAACATAGTTACACAATATCGTGTAACCATGAAGAATATCAACCCCTGGGAAGTCAGCCTGTTCGTTCGGGATGACACTCGATCAGACACATCCCTCGATCCAACAGGACCTGCACACACGGGTCGACGACGCGGTAAAAGGCGTTGCTTCCTTGCCGACGAGACGCCAGAATCCCGCGGTCCACGAGTCGCTGAAGTTGGTTCGAGACTGCCTGCGGCTTCATTTCTACGGCAGCGGCCAGGTCCGTAACGCACAACTCCCCTTCTCGCACCAACGCATGCAGCAGCCGCAGCCGGCTATCATTCCCAAACACCTTGAACAGCCCCATTAGCTGCCTAGCTTGATCCTCTGTGATCAGCGGCCGGTCTTCCACTGCGGGTCTGCCAGTCTGCTTGTTCAACGATTTTTTCTTCTTGCGCGCCATAATTACACTCTAGCGTGTACTTGTGGATCGTCAAAGCGGTGCCTGAAGCCAAGTTGCCGAATTCAGGGCGAGGGTCGGCATTGACAGCTATGTGCTTCGATCGAATCGATGGCTGACCAAGCAAGAAGGTGATCACCCTTTGGAGAGGTGCGAGTCGCTTGCGGTAAGGCGAGTCGCTTGCGGTAAGGCGAGTCGCATGCGATAAGGCAAATCGCGAGGCCCTATGCCGTTGACCTTTTGAGAGGTGATTTCTTCGACAAGTCACCAGAGCGGCCGAGAAGGCCAATTCAATTCGTCGTCCGTTCGGCACTGCGGTCTTTGCTCGTTGACTGCACTCCCATGCGTGCAGAAACTTCGGAGATGAAGGTCTTGGGGTCAATCGGCTTAGAGAGAAAGGCGTCGCACCCCGCTGCGAGGCACTCGTCGATTTCGCCCTTCATCAGATGAGCGGTCAGCGCTACGATTTGATCAGAATAACCGGCCGTTTGGTCCAAGGACTGAAGAGCAACTTACTGGAAAGCACGGGAGCCCCCATGTAGTGTAGAGAGTCGGACAAGGAAAGGAGTTCATTGACGGAATCATCCAGCAGGAGGCCGCCCAGCCCCCAAGGATAGAGCCCGACATTTGACAATTACCCTTGCCCTCTTGCACCAAGGCTTATTAAGATTCGGGCTAATGTCCGTCGGCAGTTAGCGCAGCAGTAGCGAATGGAGGAGGATTGGCGTCTTGGTCCAGAGGGAGTTGCGAGCGGATACTCTGCCCGTGGTACTGCGGCGGCAATAGGACGTTGGGAGTCCCAGGAAATATTGAGCGGGCGGAACGGATTCTGCGGTCACGTCGATCTGCAATCAACACGGTCACGAGCGACATGTTGCCGACAATCTGTGACCACGATGATGTATCGCTTCCCGATCAGCCGCGCTGAGCATGTTAAAATCGATGGGATTCAGAACGCGTACAACCGCAGCCACAACTTGAGCAGATCATCCGATTTCAACTATGACCCAAGAAACAGCAGAACTCCTAAATCGCATTCGAGAAGCTGGCGTTGTCGGAGCCGGGGGTGCGGGATTTCCGACGCACAAGAAGCTTGAATCGCAAGTCGAACACGTTATTGCTAACGGCGCCGAGTGTGAGCCCTTGCTGCAAAAAGACCGCGAGTCGATGCTGCAGGAGGGGGACGCGTTTTTTCGCGGGCTGCAGATCATGCAGACACTCACGGCGGCACGGGACGTAACGATCGCCGTCAAGCGAAAGAACGAAGACGTCGCCACTGGCTTTCAGGAGCGGGCTGACACGGCAGGATTCAAGACCCGGATCTTCGAAGACGTCTACCCAGCGGGCGACGAGTACATTCTCGTCTACGAGATCTCGGGGCGCCAAATCCCTCCAGGTGGAATACCGTTGGCGGTCGGCTGCGTGGTGGACAATGTCGAAACGATCATCAACATCGCCCACGCCGTCGATGGCAAGCCGGTCGTCGAGAAGTACCTGACCATCACAGGAGCCGTTGAGCAGCCGTTGACGACGGCAGTTCCGGTGGGCACAAGCATCGCAGATTGCATCGCCTTGGCTGGCGGCTGCGCCTGTGACGATCCAATCGTCCTGACTGGTGGCGTCATGATGGGCAGTGTGGCCAACGATCTGACGGATCCGGTCGGCAAGACACTGGGCGGTTTGATTGTGTTGCCGTCGGATCATTACCTGGCTCGCAGGAAGACTGCGACAAAAGAAACATACACGCGGATCGGGCACGGCCAGTGCGATCAATGTTCGATGTGTACGCAGCTGTGTCCTCGCTACATTTTGGGTTACCCCATCGAACCGCATCGCGTGATGCGTACGCTGTTGATGACAGCTGATGAGAAGCGACGAGGTAGCCTGTGGGCGCAGTACTGTTGCGAATGCAACGTCTGCTCGCTGATTGCTTGTCCCGAACAGCTGGACCCGAGGAACATTTGTGTCGACGCCAAGGCGATCTTGCGGGAGAATCGCGAAGGGCGAACGGAGGCTGAACTGCAGAGCTTGTTTCGCCCACCTCATCCAGCCCGCAAAGGACGCGAGGTTCCGATCAGCAAGCTGTACACGCGTTTGGGCCTGAGTCCGTACGACCGAAAGGCGAATTTCGTTACCACCGACTGGCAGCCTGACTCCGTCACGATTCCGCTTGACTCGCACATCGGCCAACCAGCCAAGCCGATCGTACGTCAAGGTGATTCCGTGAAGCGAGGTGATGTGATCGGCACCGTCGAAGACGATCAACTCGGATGCCCAGTCCACGCCAGCATCGACGGTCGCGTTTCTAGCATCTCCGCACGCACCATTACAATTACAACGGCAACAACATGAGCAACGGCAACGCAATTGGCATCATCGAGACGTCGAGCATCGCCAAGGGCTTTCAAATCGCGGATACGATGCTGAAGACGGCCAACGTCAGTCTCGTGATGAACCGCACGATCTGTCCTGGCAAGTACATGGTGCTTATCGGTGGCGGAGTGGACGCCGTCAACTCCAGCATCGACGCCGGATTGGTGATCGGAGCGCACACAGTGGTCGACCACCTTGTGATTGCCCAACTGCACTCGTCCGTATTTCCCGCCATCAGCGGCGTGAGTCACCTGCCTAAACTCAAATCGCTCGGCGTGATCGAGGCGTTCAGCGTAGCGTCAATCATTGAGGCTGCTGACGCCGCGGTTAAGTCGACTCCTGTTCAGCTGATAAACATCAATCTGGCGATGGCAATCGGAGGCAAAGGATGGGTGTCGATGACCGGAGACGTCGCATCGGTCGAGGAAGCCGTTGAGGTCGGAGCCGCCGTGATCGCTCGTAAGGGGCTACTGGTAGAGAAGGTCGTCATCCCCGCCCCTCGCCCAGAAATCATCGCCGAGTTCATCTGAGATAGGTTTCGAACTGCCCCTCACGGTTCCCCTCCATTATCGACCCTCAACCGTAAGGCCCGAAGGGTCATCCCTGTGACAGCCCAGGGAAAAGCGCCCGCGGCCTCAGCCGCGTAGCGACGCCCTGGGTTCATTGATCCCGTCGCGGTCAATTTGGGTTCGTTGGTTCCGGCCCGGTTCGTTGATCCCGCCGCGGTCAATTTGGGTTCGTTGGTTCCGGCCCGATTCATTGATCCCGTCGCGGTCAATTTGGGTTCGTTGGTTCCGGCCCGATTCATTGATCGTGTCGCGGTCAATTTGGGTTCGCCATCTTCCTCGACTACCCGTTTACGGTGCCGCGTCGCAGACCTACATATATTGTCGCCGTTGACCGCGATCTGGCAACCTTCGCTGGCGCGGAGTGTTCATGGTATTGGCGGTGAGCGCACAAAAAACGACTCGCGCCAAATCGCCGCAAGTCGTTTCTAGATCAGAAGTACCAGAGGAGGGACTCGAACCCACACCTACTTACGTAGACTGGATTTTGAATCCAGCGCGTCTGCCAATTCCGCCACTCTGGCCGAGTGATGTCGTAAGAGTTGAGTCTACGAACGTTTCGCCTGGGCTTCAAGGCGCCTGGTGAGTTTGTTGGGGCGTTATTCTCTTGCTGTCTCGTTTGACTCGCTGTAATCGGAAGCAGCGACACGTCCCACAAACTCGCGGGACGCCTTGGGCGGAATCCGTGAAAGCTGCAACCTGGCGAGTTGGGATCCAAATCGAGAGAGGCCTAGCTCGCTTGCCCATTTACATCGAGCAACACTCATCGTAACGAAATTCGGCATAGCGCAAGCACTCATCGACGCATTCGCTGAGCGCTGGGTCGTCTCCAGCGGTGGCGGCGATCCGGGCTGCGAATCGGTGCAGCGTCTCATGGTGTTGGCGAACAAAGCCTCGGCGCGACAAAAGGCGCTCTGTTCTTCGCATCCGTTTGCGGCGCCGAATCAACTCGGGTGACTCAGCTCGTCGACGCCGAACGGCCGATTCTCGACGGCGGCGGCGGATCGCAACAGCCACCAGCCCAACCACCAGGGCAAAGACCCCGATGGGCGTCAAATACTTACTCGTATACCGTGACAAGAAATCGGCCCAACTGCCTCTGGCGACTGAAAACCACTGACCGACCGCACTGGCTACCGTATCCTCGATCTCCGTGGCCTCAACCTCGTCGGTGACGGGGTCCATCCCAGGAGTCGCCTCCACGATGACCCAACGATTCTTCGCTGCGTCATAGGCCTCTACCCAAGCGTGGGCGTTCTTGTTGCGAGCCAGCCAGCCTCCGGCGACGTCGGGATCTTCCTCGGTCACGACGTAGCCAGTAACGTACCGAGCGGGAATCTGTTGGAGTCGCAACAAAGCGACGGCTCCTGAAGCGAAGAATTCACAGTGGGCGTCGAACGGGTTGAGTAAGAAATGGGAAAGCGGGTCAACGCCATCCGGGATCAAAACCTCGCCAATTTCATATTCATAGTTCTCTCGAAAATGGGTCTCAACGGCCGCAACTCTCTCGGAGAAATCGCCGCTCCCGTCGCCGATTCTTTCCGCCAATTCCGCAACTTCCGGCGCGAGACTATCTGGCGTCGCCAGCAGGATCTCCTCTCGACTCGGGGCAATCGCCACTGGCTCCGGAGAGGCGCTGACAAAGGCGGTATAGGCGTCGGCCGCGTCCAAGCCCAAGTGCACGACCCCTTGGTGATCCATCACCAGTTCTATTCCCGTGCCTTGCACGTAGTTCATCCCCAGCGGCGTAAAAAAAATGACGCCGCGATCGGGATCATTGCGAATCTCAAGTCGCCGAAAGGGCCGTCGCTCTGTCTTGATTATCTCAAAGGTGGAGACGCGGGAGTCTCGTTCCGCTAAGTCGCGCGGCGGCTGCCGGAAAGCCCTAACCGTTGTCATGATTCCATTGTTTTTGCCAGCTCGCCGCCGGCGACGATCCACGCCCAGCCTCCAACGCGATCTAGAATAGGTGTCGAACACGCGACCGCGAAGGTAGCCCGGTTTTCTGTCCGATTTAACGCGCAGCACAACGCTCGTCGGATTGTTCCGCTGGGCTTGGGTGATTCCGTTCAGCGAACCATCGCGAACATAGAGTTGTTTTCCAACACTGTGCCCAATGGCTTCGGCAGCCCAAACAGGCATGTGAGTTCGAATGGCCTCGGCAACTCGAGTCCAGACGATAAGCCCTGCCAGGGCCACAACGCCGGAGGTCAGGAACACGGCGATTCCCGCGCGTCGACGTTCTTTGGCGGAGGCCCCTAACCTAGCGTTGTCCGGGTGGGAGAGCAAAGAAGACGCGACCACCAGCAATGTGATCGCGATGGCGAGGAATGCGATCGACCCGATGTAAGCGGATTGGTCAAACGCACAGAACACGGTGACGAGGGCCAAGAACGGCAAGTAGCCGGGGAGCCTCTCCCCTGTGCCATGACGCAGCAACACGAGGCTCTGCCAGACTAAGAAGAAATCGCCCAAGGGGCGTATCAATTTGATGGGAAAAATCGCCAAGCTCTCCTCGGGCGATTCCAGGGTCGCGCGGCTGATCAGGGCAATCGCCATAGCTAAGACGATGACCGCCATTCGCTGGGTGGATCGCGGCAGCTGAAACCGCACGCCGCCGAGTACCGCGAGCGCGGAAGCGATGGCGATTAGAGGAGCCAAACGCGCGCCGCTTCCAAACCACAGAAATCCAGCCTGGGCGATGAGCAGAGCCAGGGCGGCTTTGTTTTGCTTCATATCGCCACCTCTCGGCCATCGAAGATTTCCCCAGGCGCATGCCAGCGCACGCCTGGTTGGCTCTCAAATTCCTCGCGAGTTACGAGAATGCACTCCATCGGCCGCTGGCCATCGCTCAGCTGGTTTCGCAAGGATTGGCGTTTGGCATCCCAGTTTGTCGAAATGTACAACACCGACTCGGCGTTCTCCACAGAGGCTGGTAGCTGGCTCGCGAAAGCGTCGAAATCGGAATCCGCTTGAGGCGATGCGCCCGCCAAGGCCTCCAATATCCGATCGAGTTGCCCCCATCCTTCGCCTGTCGATCGAATCGTCTTCTCGCCTAGAGCCAAAACAGCGATGCGGCAATCGTGTTCAAGCAGCCAATCGGCAATCGCCGCGGCGAGAGAAATCGCTGCTTCAAGATCGGCCAAGTCGCCTTCGTCATCAACGTCACGAAGGTAGGGGTCGAGAACAACCGCGAACTGAGTCTGTCGATCGTCGCCGAACTCGCGAACGGCCGGACTTCCCACCCGCGCCCATGACGCGTAGTCCCAACGACGAACCGACACGCCCGGTTGATATTCGCGGCTGCCGCTGTAATCGGCGCTCTGCCCGGCGAGCAACGAGTCGCTGAGTCGTTCGCCTGCTTGGCCAGCCGCCTCGAAGGCGCTCTCCAATGATTCCAAACGCGTGTACCCGGGGTAGGCAATCAGCTCGCCTTGTATTTCCAACTTCCAAGAACGGCGAAACAAATTGAGCGGAAACTCGCTCGTGACTTTCACGTTGGGCAGCTGAAACACGCCTCGACGCCGAGGCTGCAAAGACACGCCCAGGCGAACCTCCTCTTGAGCCTCAAGCACGGCAATACGCTGCGGCCCGGACAACGAGCCCCAACGGTCCCCGTCAGGCGTGGGTCCGACGTTCATATCAAACGCAGAGCGGATCGAGTCATTCTTCAGCGTGACCACTATCGACGTCGGTTCGCACTGAGTCGTCGCGATTCGGATGGGTTTGATGGAGACGAGTCTGGGGCGAAAAAAGCGGTTGGCGGCCGCGCAGGCTGCGAGCAGTGCGAGTGTCGCGCAGAAGAGCGCAGCCAGTGGCGAGTCTGGAGCGCCCAACGCGGGAAGCGAGAAAAACAAGATCGCCGTCAAGGCCTTGCCGCCGGGCGAGAGCCTCGCACGCCACGCCCGGTAGATGGCGATGAATGTCGGAAAGAACGAACGAATTGTCATACCGGTACGTCGATGTCTTGTATTATCTGGTCGATCGCTTGCATCGCGTGCTCTCGCTTGGCCTCCGAAGTCCTCGACGACGCGACGCGATGAGGAAGCACATAACGGGACATTTCCTGCACGTCGTCTGGCAACACGTAGTCTCGCCCGTGAACGAATGCTCTCGCTTGCGATGCTCGAAACAACATCAATGAGCCCCGCGGACTAACTCCCAACCGGAATCCATCGTGGTTCCGCGTTCGCCGACAAATCTCGACGATGTAGTCGCCAAGCGACGGCTCAACGCGCACCTTGCGAACCTGCTCTTGAACGTCGACGATCTCGTCGATCGTCATCGTCGCCGAGACCCGCTCAAGCGGATGCGACTCGATCTGATCATAAAGCATCATGGCCTCATCCTCCGCACCAGGATACTCGATGGAAAGTTGGAATAAGAACCGATCCAACTGTGATTCCGGCAGCGGGAACGTACCCTGAAAACCTAGTGGGTTCTGCGTCGCGATGACCAGAAAGGGAGGCTCCAGTTCGTAGCGAGTTCCTTCAATCGTGACTTGGCATTCCGCCATCGCTTCGAGCAACGCCGATTGAGTTCGCGGCGACGCGCGATTGATTTCATCCACTAACAACACGTTGCAAAATATCGGCCCCGGACGAAATGAGAAACTGCCGTCCTGGGGGTTGAAGACCGAGAAGCCGAATATGTCAGCCGGCAACAAATCGGGCGTGCACTGCACACGGCGAAACTTCAGATCCAACGAAGCCGCCAACGCCTTGGCCAAAGTCGTCTTGCCGACGCCTGGCACGTCTTCCAACAAGACCGATCCGCCCGCCACCAACGCAATCACAATCTGCTCGATCACGTCGCGTTTGCCGCGAATCACGTTTGACAACGAGTCCCGTAGCGATTGAAGTCTTGAAGAACTGCGGGTAGCTTGATTTAAGTTCGAACCTGCTTCATTCATCGGTGTGCGCGCCAATTTCTCTTGTGCTGATTCTCTCGTGCGGTTCTTTTGTGCGGTCCTCAATAGTCTTCGCAGAATGTTCAGTCTTCAAAGAAAAACTTGTCTTTGCCGAACGCCGGTCGCAACTGGTCAAGCCAGGTGGCCTCGGCATCGTACTTGGCGAAGAAGGGGCGTTGCACCCAATCGGGATTGCGAGCTTGAATAAAACGCAGGACGAAGACTCTCTCACCAGCGACTTCCGTCACGCCTTGAATCTCGGCCTTGCCAGGCGCAGCGCTCATCGACGGTCCTCGCGCCGTGCGAGCAAGACCAGAGACTTGCTTCATCGCATCGCGATATATCTGCCAGGTGCGCTCGAGCGGCAACTCAAAGTACCTTTTGGCGCCCGTATCTCGCTCCACAAACATGTAATACGGAATCATCCCCATCCGCACTTGTGCTCGCCACATCGAGGCCCAGACGTCCGCATCGTCATTGATGTGCCGCAGAATCGGCGATTGAGTGCGAATCACAGCT
Source organism: uncultured Pirellulaceae bacterium (assembly GCA_964635375.1). Classification (GTDB taxonomy): domain Bacteria; phylum Planctomycetota; class Planctomycetia; order Pirellulales; family Pirellulaceae; genus CAZMNY01. Next base: position 11,783 of record CAZWOU010000078.1, read on the forward strand.
CCCGTACTGAGGATTCGCCGGATCGCTTCGGCGGCGACTGGACCTTCAAACTCGCACCCGTGCTCAAAGTGGGCCATGATGGCAACGTGCTTGCCATGGTCCACCAGTTCCGATAACAGGCGAAGCAGATTGTCCGCGTCTGGATCGGTAACAAAACGGTACGGCCAAAACGTCAACGCTTTCGTGCCGATTCGGATCGATTGAACGTGATCAAAGGCCGCGTTGGTCAAAGGCCGTAAGTACTCCTCCATCCGCGAAGTCCGCATCACCATTGGGTCGCCGCCAGTCACAAGTAGATCCGAAATCTCGTCGTGGCTCTGCAGATACTCGTGCAGAGTAGCCAATTCTCTCAACGAGACCCGGTAGTTCCTACTCTCGACGAACTGGGCCCAACGGAAACAGAAGCTGCAATAGGAATGGCAGGTCTGACCTTGGCTAGGAAAAAACAGCAAGGTCTCGCGGTACTTGTGTTGGGCGCCCTCCAGCCGCTCGTTGCCGATACGAGGCACATTCAGCGTCGTCTGGCCCGCCGGATGGGGGTTCAATTCCGCCTGGATCTCCTGGACTGCCGCCTGAATCTCCGCCTTCTGCGCATCTGACCGCAAGAGGTCGGCGACGCGAGAAAAGTGTCTCTGTTCAAGCATTCCCCGCTGAGGAAACACCAACTGAAACATCGGATCGTTGGGAACATCATCCCACCGAATCAGCTGATCGATTACGTGCTGGTTGACGCGGAAAGGCAGCACCTGGGCCGTCACCCGGACCCCAAATCGCTCCTCTTCCGAGAGCCGATCAAGCTGGCGAATCTTGTCGAGGTTGTGCTGGGTGTAGACGCGAAACTGAGGTGGCTCAATCTGCGATGTTCCAGCCCAGGGATGTTCGTAATTGACTGCCAAAGCAGCTCCTTGTCTCGCGATTGCGTCTCGATGGGAACCAGCCATGCTCGCATAATGTTCACGCCATTTCCACGCTCTGATCACGGAGTGCGGTGCATGGGCGGCAAGAGAAGCGTATCGCCTGGCGGGCGACAGGACAACCACGCAACATGCTAAGTCATTACCTTAATGGCACTTACGCACTGCGACCCCGTAGACGTCACCCGCCGCAGCGGGGCTCAGGGGTAGCCCAACCTACGCAGATTGATGCTAGCAGAATAGGCGGAATTCGGAGTATCGCCAGAGAAAGAGACGCTAGTCAGGCTCAATAGCCACACCACGAACCGCGTTCCTCCCAAACGAGAGAAGCTGGGATTGACTTGCTTGGGATACCTCTCAATACTCCGCCCACTCGATATTAGCGGCGAAGCCGACGGGTGCTTCCATGAGCAAAGGATGGCTCAAGATGTTCAACGTCAACGGGCTCGCAGCGCGGGCATTGGTTTGGCTGTCGGCGTTCGCATTGCCGATTCAGACCATCGCGCAAGCCGACTGTGCGTACCCTCGATCTGGGGAACGCTCCCGGACGAACAACCTACTGGCTTCGGATTGCTGTTCTTGCGGAGACTCGGGCGAGGCGGGCGGCTGCTGTTGCCAAGCCGGTAAGCGGTCCTCGGCGGTTAAGAGCTGTTGCGCCGCAGTAGGCCCAAGCGAAGGTGAAACAACGGATCCAACTGGCGGCTCAGACGGATTGGGGCGCCTTGAACCTGGCCACACGTGCGACTGCCTGCGGAAACAGTCGCCGACACCCATTATTCCACAAACCGCGGTGCGCCGAGTCGAGCCAGTGGCTCAGCAACGCCCCCGACTGGCCTTGGAGAGAGTGGTTCGCGACCGACGTCTCCAACCGAGAGATGGTCGAGTGTCCGTTCTCCCACTCGGCTCAACTTCGACCCAGCGGTGCACATCACTTTGCCGTTTCCTGCTTTAGCAGGCCTCTGTGCACACCTCTGAACTAGGGCGGGAAGCACGTTTCTCGCGGTGGAATTTGGCGTCGCTTTTCGTTTGGCGCTCGATTTGCAGGCTTGACTATTGCAAGTTTGGGTAATATGAAGGAAGAGTAAGAACTCTCATTTAGGATTCTCGTCTTGAATTGTTGGACCCGCTCAAAACCTGTCGTTTCCTTTGTGCTAGCCGCTGCTATGGCGATGGTCGGCACTGTGACCACCTCGCGTGGCGCTGAAGACGTGGGTCGAGTTGATGGCCAGCCGAGACAATGCTCAAAGGGATGCTGTGCTGAGATGGTCCCCGGTGCGGCTTCGTGCTGCGCCAAGCCAGTTCAAGAGCAGTCCTGCGGGTGTACCGTCCAGAATGAGCGTCCCTCCACCCCGCCGCAAAGGCAAAGTTCAAGCGAACCAGAAACGGTTCGTCGGGTGGAATGTCAGACTGCTAACGAATTCGAACGCGAAGCGCGTCGAACTCCGGCAGCCAGAGGCGAATCTCTCTCTTCGTATCCGCCTTCACTTCGCCAGCAGGCCGTTCTCTGCCGCTGGTTGATTTGATTTCTTAGCCCTCGGGTGATGTTGCGCGTCTTGCTGCGCACATGTCCTTCCAAAGGCCTTCGCTTGACGCCATCTTTCCGCCGCTGGCTCGCCGATGCTTAGTCGCAATTATCGCAAAGCGAAAAGCGACTCTGCCGCCTGTTTTTGAACGGTGCTTAGTCTTCAAGATTGAGGTTGTGTTCTATGAGCGATCCGAACCCCACAAACGTTCGCGCGGCAACGGACCAATCTTCGGCGGCAGCCGAACCATGCCCGCAAACGGACGAGGCCGCGATGGTCAGGCGAGAGCGTGCGGAAGCGACGCGGTGGTGGATCAAGCTGCTCCTCCAGCCCGTGCTGCTGCTTGCCTCCGGCGTCGTTCTGGTTCTCGGATTGGCGTTTGCCCAACAATTGGGGTACGTCTCGGCTGGCCCATCCAACCACGACCACGCGTCGACTGCGGGCGAGAACGTTCAGTACATCTGCCCGATGATGTGTACGCCGCCTCAATCTGAGCCCGGCCGTTGTCCGGTTTGCGCCATGGAGCTAGTGCCGACAACATCGGGTAGCCGCAACAACGACCCTCGCGCCGTCCAGCTTGACCCAGTCGCGCGCCGAGTTGCCAACATCCAAACCGCTGCGGTTACGTCGACTCGCGCTCGTCGCACAATCCAAGTCGTAGGTGAGTTGAGCTACGACGAAGGCGCTTTGAGGACGTTATCCGCCTATGTCGATGGCCGACTCGAACGCATGTACGCCGATTACACGGGGATTGTCGTTCGCAAGGGCGACAAACTGGCGCTCGTCTATTCGCCTCGACTCTATTCCGGGCAGGTCGCCTTGCTATTGGCCAAGAAAGCCATGGAGAACAGCCGCAATTCGACACTCGCTCGCGTCGCTGAGTCCAACCGGGAATTGTACCGGAGCGCGCGCCAGCGGCTGATCGAATTAGGAATGACCGACCAGCAGATTCAACAGCTCGAAGAGACTGGCGAGGCGAACAGTCGATCGCAACTAGCGGCTCCGACCAGCGGCACAGTGATTGAGAAAGTCGCCAGCGAGGGCGAATACGTGAAGGAAGGTCAAGCCATCTACAAGTTGGCGGATCTCTCAACGGTATGGCTGATGCTCAAGTTGTTTCCAGAAGACGCCGCCAAGATTAGTTACGGCCAACGCGTCGAAGCAGAAGTTCAGTCGCTGCCGGGCCAGACGTTTGTAGGCCGCGTCGCCTTCGTCGATCGCAACGTCGACCCCACAACTCGCACCGTAGGAATTCGCGTCGTCGTTCCGAATCCGGATGGACTGCTGAGAATCGGCGATTACGCAAAGGCCAAGATCACGGTTCCGCTGGCGATGGCGAATGATGGAAAGATCTACGATCCTGATCTGGCCAACAAGTGGATTAGCCCCAGACATCCTCATGTTGTTGAGTCGACTGCGGGAGAGTGCCGAGTTTGCGGTGTCGAGTTGGCGCCAGCGGCCTCTTTCGGCTTTACCGACGAGCTGCGAGTTGAGGACGAGGCACTTGTCGTTCCGCGCCGCGCGGTCCTCATGGCGGGGAACCACAGCGTCATTTATGTAGAAACAAAGCCGGGCCGATTTGAAATTCGCCAAGTCGTCTTGGGTCCGAGCGTTGACGAGCAGATTGTGATTTTGCAAGGCGTCGATGAGGGCGAAATGGTCGCGACCGATGGCAACTTCCTGATCGACTCCCAAATGCAACTCGCCGGCAATCCATCGCTAATCGACCCAAACAAAGCGACTCCAGGCGCGAACCGTCCCAAGACGCTTGAAACGTTGTCGCCGAAAGTGCTGGGCGCCTTGTCCCAGCTCTCCAAAGAAGACCGCAGCTTGGCGGAGGACCAAGGCATCTGCCCGGTGACCATGGCCCCGTTGGGTTCGATGGGTGTGCCGCTGCGAGTCGACATCGATGGGCAACCGATTCTCATCTGTTGCCTCGGCTGTCGTGACGCGGTGCTCGGCGACCCAGAGAAGTACAGAAGCATTTTGCGAACCCACAAATCGAAGGCGAAGTCTGAAGACGCGGTGCCGGCCAACAACACGCCGCCGATCGGCGTTCCCGAGTTGTTTGAGCCAGCTCTACTGGATCCAGTCACCGATCAGCCTCAAAGCAATCTTCCGCCGATTGAAACGCCACAGATCATTGAAACGCCACAGATCATCGCGGAGGAGCAAGCGGAAGACGAGTCGGTCGAGCGAGTTGGGATTCGAACGGGGGATATCGAATGATCCGAAAGCTACTCGACTTCTGTATCCGCGAACGGCTTGTGGTCCTGCTCGGCTCCGTCGCGCTGATCGCGCTAGGATGGTATTCGACTCAAAACGTGCCCCTCGACGCGATACCAAACGTCGGTGAAAACCAAGTCATCGTATTGACCGAGTGGTCGGGACGTTCTCCCAAGGACGTCGAGGACCAAATCACCTATCCGCTTTCGATCGCGCTGCAGGCGGTGCCCGGCTCGACGAACGTTCGCGGCAAGAGCATGTTCGGATTCAGCTTCGTACAGGTGACGTTTGACGACTCGGTCGACTTCTACTGGGCCAGATCACGAGTGGTCGAGCAGTTGACGTCGGTCTCCGGATCGCTGCCCGAAGGCGCCACGCCGAGATTAGCGCCGGACGCCACCGCGCTGGGGCAGATCTATTACTACGTTCTTCTGCCGCCTGAGGGAGTCAATCTTGCCGAACTCAGGTCGAAACAGGATTTCTTCATCAAGTACGCTCTGCAGTCGGTTCGCGGAGTCGCGGAAGTCGCATCAATTGGCGGGCATGTGAGGCAATATCAGATCGAGGTCGATCCCGACAAGCTTCGCTACCACAACATCCCGCTCAGCAAAGTCATTGACTCGGTCAAAGCCTCCAACATCGACGTTGGCGCAAAGACGGTCGAATCCAACGGAATGGAGTTCATCGTTCGCGGCAAGGGTTTCTTGGGATCCGGCAAGAGCGAATCCGAGACGATTGAGCAGATCGCCGACACGGTCGTGTTAACTCGCCAAGGCGTACCAGTGCGAGTGGGCAACTTGGCACAAGTTCAGACTGGCCCGGCGTTTCGTCGCGGAGCACTCGACTTCAACGGACAAGAGGCGGTTGGCGGAGTCGTCGTCATGCGTTACGGCGAAAACCCACGCGCTGTGATTCAGCGGGTCAAAGAGAAGATCGCTTCGCTTGAACCGGAGCTTGACGGCATCAAGATTCACGGCGTCTACGACCGAACCCTGCTGGTCGATGAGACCGTTGAAACGCTGAGCCAGGCGTTGGGCGAGGAAATCCTGATTACGATTGCGATCATGGTGTTGTTCCTGCTGCACGTGCGTGCGAGTTTAGTGATCGCTCTCACGCTGCCGATGGCGGTTCTGATGTCGTTCATCGCCATGAACACGTTTGGGGTCGACGCTAACATCATGTCGCTGGCTGGCATCGCCATCGCGATCGGCACGATGGTCGACATGGGGATCATCATTCTGGAGAACATCTACAGCGCCTTGGCGAATTGGGAATCGGAGGGTTCGCCGGGCGGCGCCAGGCAAAGGTTAGTCGTGATTCGCGAGTCGGCGGCCGAGGTGGTTCCGGCCGTCATCACTGCGGTCAGCACGACGGTAGTCAGTTTCCTTCCCGTCTTTCTCTTGACGGGTCGCGACCACAGACTGTTCGCACCACTCGCCTGGACCAAGACTTTTGCTCTGGTGTCCAGTTTGATTGTGGCCGTCGCCGTCATCCCGATGCTCTGCCGAATCTTCCTCCGCAGTTCGCGACTTCCTCGCTGGACAAACGCCGTTGCCGGGCTGGCTCTCTCTTTGCTAACCGCCAGTTTGAATTACTTCGTTTGGTCGGGACACATCGAGCACTCGTTGTCGCTGAGCCCGACTGCGTCGACGGCTGCTGCGGCTGTGCTTGGGTTCCTTGCTGGCTGGTGGATGACGAGCGAGAAGATTCGACCCATGGAAGAAAACCCAACGAGCCGTTTTGTGCGATTCCTGTACGCGGGACGCCTCAAGCTCGCCTTGCGGCACAAGCTACTTATGCTCTCCGTGCCCATGCTAATCCTAGTAATCGGCTTGGGTGCCTGGATTGGCCTGCCCGCTGTGCTTCGCCCACTTGAGAAAGCGGTCTCGATGCTCGGTGCAGACTTGAACGAGGTGCCTGGCTACGTCGACGCCAAACATACGTTCATCGGGCTGAAGACCGACGATTGGATCGCCCTCGACGAAGGCAGTTGGTTCTACATGCCAAGTCTCTACCCAGCTGCTAGTTTTTCGCAGGCGATGCAAGTACTGCAGACTCAGGACGCGATGATCAAACAGATTCCCGAAGTTCAAGATGTGCTGGGGAAGATCGGTCGAGTCGAATCGGCGTTGGATCCGGCGCCCGCGGCAATGATCGAGACCTATGTGATGCTCAAGCCTCGCAAACATTGGCGAGAGGGAATGACGGAACGAAGAATCTGGGACGAAATCAACCGCACAGCAACGATGACCGGCGTTACGCCCGCGTCGCCACTGCAGCCGATCGAAGGGCGCGTGGTAATGTTGCAGAGCGGCATCAAGGCCGCGATGGCCATTCGCGTTTATGGAGATGATCTGGCCGGTCTCGCGAAAGCATCGTTGGCCGTCGCCGAGCATTTGAAGAAACACCACTACGTCAACGCCGGAACAGTCAACCCCGACATCGTCATGGGCAAGCCCTATTATGAATTCGACGTGGACCGCGAAGAGGCGGCTCGCTACGGAATGACGACCATGATGGTCAACCAGATCGTCGCCGCCGGACTTGGCGGCGTCGATGTGACAACCACGGTCGAAGGCCGTGAACGGTACCCGATTCAGATTCGCTACGAACGCAGTGTGCGCGAGCGAGTCGATGAACTGCAGAACGTGTCCGTCGTGACCCACGCCGGCGAAGTCGTCCCGCTCGGCCGCCTGGCCGACGTGACAACTACCTGGGGCCCCGGCGCCATTAACAGCGAGGACGCTCGACTGGTGGCCCATGTCGCCTTCTCCCCCTCCGGAGCTGCGGGCGACCTGGAAACGGTGGACGTCGTGGTCGCATCGCTGCGCTCGGCGAGGAAACGGGGGGAGCTGAACTTTCCCCCAGGCAACTTCGAAATGCAACCTGTCGGCTCGTTTCAGAACCAGATCGAAGCCAATCAACGCCTGATGTGGATCGTGCCAACCGTTCTGCTAGTCAACCTGTTCTTGATTTATCTCTGTTTCCGCAATCTCCCCATTTCGCTTGTCGTCTTCTCTGGCATACCAGTCGCATTTGCAGGCGGGATGATCGCCGTCGCCGTGATGGGTGTCGACATGAATACCGCGATTTGGGTCGGCTTCATCGCGTTGTTCGGCATCGCCGTTGATGATGGCGTCGTGATGGCGACCTACATCCACCAAACGCTCAAGCGAACGACGATCGAAAATATCGAAGACCTGCGCGAAGCAGTCTATGACGCGGGCCTCAAGCGCATTCGGCCCTGTGTGATGACAACTTTGACGACCATTTTCGCACTGTTGCCAGTGTTGCTATCAAGCGGACGCGGCGCCGACGTCGCGCGAGCAATGGCGATCCCCGTATTCGGCGGAATGCTCGTCGAACCGTTCACCACATTCATCGTCCCCTCGGTCTATTGCGGCTATATGGAATTGAAGATGCGAGCCGGTTTTCAGGATCCGATGCTCGCCGCCCCCGAGGCGAATGATCGAGACGAGGCGCCGCTGGCCGCTTAGGTACCAAAGGCTCGAGACGTTTTGTCTCGTTGTCGAAACGAATGTACGAAGATCACATCGAGACGATGCTGAACAACAGACTCTGTCACCTGTGAATTTGGATACCTTTAACATCTTGTAACCAAGGAGAAGGCATGAGAATCGCAAGGATGCTACTCGTAGGGACGCTTGTACTTGGCGCCCCTCAACTGGCTCTTGGGCAGGCCAACCAGGAAAACAGTTCCACTGTTGCTGGAAAGCCCAAGGCGAGTGCAAGTCAACAAAAGCAAGATCAGACGAAGATTGCCGTGCAGCAGATATGCCCTACCTCGGGCGTCAAACTCGGGCAGCATGGCCCGCCGATCAAGGTGCGAGTCGGCAGGGAGATAATCTTTCTCTGCTGCAAAGCGTGTCTGAAGAAGAAGATCGATCCCAAGCACTGGGGAACGATCCACGCAAACTTCGCGAAGGCCCAACGAATCTGTCCCATCATGAAGAAGGAACTACCCAAGAACCCAAAATGGACGATCGTTGAGGGCCAAATCGTGTACGTCTGTTGTCCGCCCTGCACAAAGAAGATCGAGGCCGAACCCAAGGCCTATGTTCAGCGAATCGACCAACTCTACAACGCTTCGCTGCAAGAGGACAAGCTCCGTCGCTAGAGGCTGCCGAACGAGCAGAGCCGCTAGAAGCGGCGGCAGGATTGTTTCTGACGCCATCTGCTTTGCCTAACCGGAACAAACCGCCAAGACTGACTGCTTCGTTCGGTTGGGCGGAGAGTTCTGATATTGTCGGCTGTTCGGATCGATCCAGTCGTGCCGATATGGAAAGTTGTGCAATGTAAGTAGTGATAATCGTAGAGAACCGCCGATGGCCAAACACCACGCGACTCACTGGCTGACGGCCATTGCCGTGGGTCTGTTGGCGGGCTGCCAAACGGCTGGGGTCATTCACGACCCGGAGTTCGCCCAAGTCGCCTCGGCGATGAACCAAGCTTGGCACGTTCCGGCCGATGCCGACGATCGCATCAACCCGATCATCTCGCACCTTGAAGGCCCGCACCCGGTGGCTGACTACATCGGATTCGCCCTGGGGCAGAATCCTGATATTCAGGCGGCTCGCAAACAAATGGAGTCGTTGGCCCATCAAGTCCCGGTGGCCGCGAGCTTGCAAGATCCGAAGCTGGGTGTAACGATTTTCCCAGAACAAGTTCAGACTGCCGCCGGGCAACAGGAATTCGCCCTCAACGCCAGCCAGCAGTTTCCCTGGCGCGGCAAACTCGGCGCCCGTGCGGAACTCGCGGAACAACGAACCAATGTGGCTCGAGCCAAACTGGCTGCGGTTGAGTTGTCGACGATCGCCAAAGTCAAACGCGCTTACTACGAACTCTATTTCATCCAGCAAGCCATCGCCGTCACCAAAACGGACCAAACCCTTCTCATAGAGATTCGCGGTGTCGCCAAGACACGATTCGAGACTGGGTCGGTGAGCTACCAAGATTTGCTGCGAGCGGAGTTGGAGATATCTAACGTAGAAAGTCAACTGCTTCAATTGGCCCAGCAATTGACAAGCGCTCAAGCTCGACTGGCTCGCGTCCTGCATATCGCGCCGCAGACCAAAGTACGGGCGCTCGATCGACTGGCGGACGAGCAGGTCCCGCAAGACTTGGCTTGGCTACAGCACCAAGCGGTTGCGGCTCGCCCGGAATTACACGCGCAACTAGCGGCGCTTGAGCGCGACCAGATGGCTGTCGAACTCGCTCGACTCGACTACCTGCCCGACGTCACGCTGGGCGCGACCTGGATCGATGTGGCGGGGTCCGGCGTCAGCCCGGTCGCCAATGGCCGCGATTCGTTCTTGATTATCGCCGGAGTTAACCTGCCCATTTATCGTAAGCGACTCGATTCCTCCGTGCGTTCGGCCGAAGCCAAGGCCGTCTCGACAGCCCGCGTCTACGACTCGCTTCGCGATTCCACGCTTGAAGAAGTCATGGACCTGTTCGCCAAAGCACAAAGCCAACGCGACTTGTCGATTCTGTTTCGGGAAGACATATTGCCCAAAGCGCGCGACACATTGGAAGTGTCGAGCCAAGCGTACAACACGGGCGAAGTTGATTTCCTGCAGTTGATCGACAACTGGCGACAATTGCTTCGGTACGAGATTAATCACCGCCGCCTCGAAGCCTCGTTGAGGCAGACTCTTGCGCAGTTGGAACGGGCTGTTGGCGGCTTTGCCGGCAACGATATGTCGGAGGAGACCCTTTCGCCAGATCGGGGGCCTAGTCCTGAACCGAGTCCCGAACCAGGGCCGATTCCAAACCAGGAATGACCGTGCCAACAAAAATCGCCGCGGCATAACAATGCTGAACTGTGTCCGGGGGGAATACAAATGCTCTATGTCAGATTCTGCACCGTGGTGATCGCAATAGTGATCGGGAGCCTAACCGTCGGTTGCGCGCCGGCCTATCATAGTTATGCTGGCTGCACAATCGATTGCCAGTACTGCGTTCCGCCGCCGTTGGCCTACACCCACTATGCCGGCTGCGTCTGCCACTCTTGCGCCGCGTCGAAACATCTGAATCAGCCTCTCCTAGCGCCGTCTGAGATTGAGGATTCACGCTCCCCCGAAAAATGACCATCCCCTGGCGCCTCACATGAAGCTGAGCGATGGCCGGGAACACCACGCGTGGCGAATAGCGAAGTCCTTCCCCATCCTGGCCGCCTCCTAGCGGGCCTTGGCCACGCACAGATTCGCCACGTACGGACTTGCACGCGCGGATTCGCGCGCGAATCAATGGTATGCTGCGGGTCAGTCAGGGGGCGAAGGGTAAGGTCATCCATGCAAGATTGGGAGGCGGGTGTGATGAAACGATCTGCGTTACTGTCCGTTGTAGCCGTCGCAGTCGTCGCGTTTTCGAGTGTCGGCCGAGCCGCAGAGCAAGACAAGGTCATCCGCCTGGGCATGATTGGACTCGACACGTCCCATGTAATCGCCTTTACGAGCTACCTAAACAACCCTAAGAACAAGACCGGATGTCGCGTCGTCGCCGGCTATCCAGGCGGGTCGCCCGACTTTCCAGCCTCAGCCAATCGCGTGGACAAATTCACCGCCCAGTTGCGAGACAAACACGGCCTGGAAATCGTCGACAGCATCGAGGAACTGTGTGAAAAAGTCGATGGCGTCTTGTTAGAGAGCGTCGACGGTCGGCCGCACTTGAAGCAAGCGAAGATCGTTATCGAGGCGGGGAAGCCCCTGTTCGTCGATAAGCCGGTTGCCGACGATCTTGCCGACATCATCGAGTTGTTTCGGCTGGCCGAGGAGAACAACGTGCCTTGTTGGTCCAGTTCCGCAATGCGTTACGGTGAGGGAGTCGCCGGCGCCCGGAACAACGAGAAACTCGGCCAAGTCGTTGGCTGCGATGTGTTCGGCTCGAGCTCATGGGCGGAACATCACCCCTCTCTCTATCTCTATGGAATCCACGCCGTCGAGCCGCTGTTTACGGTCATGGGCACGGGCTGTGAAACCGTGCGTCGCGTCAAGACGAGCGGTGTGGATATGGCCGTCGGAGTCTGGAAGGGCGGACGCGTCGGCACGTTTCGAGATCTTCGCGGCGGCAAGACCGACTTCAATGTGATTATCTTTGGCAAGAACGGCATGGGCACCGGCAAGTCCTCTGGCTATACGCCGCTCCTCGTCGAGATCGTCAAGTTCTTCAAGACCGGCAAACCACCAGTTCCCTCCGCCGAGACGATTGAAATCTACGCCTTCATGAGCGCCGCCGACGAGTCGGAGGCTCAAGGCGGCAAGCCAATTTCACTCGAGAGTATGCTGGCCAAAGCGCGCAAAGAGGTTGACTCGCGAACCGCGAACTAGCGCCCAACAAGTCGCTGTAAGGGCCGCGAGCTGGCGGGATCCGGAGCCAATTAGATTCAGTTTGCCGTTGCGGTCTGGCAAGCGAGTTCCCGACGAGTTCTACTAACCCCAATGGCATTCCGTTACACGTTGCAAGGAGAACAGTGATGACCACACGTCGTCGATTCCTGAAGCATTCGATGTTGGCCACGACAGCCGCCGTCGGCGCCGGCTTGTCCGTCGAGCCTTTCTCCCGAGCGTATGGGGCCAACGACGAAATTCGTGTTGCGGTGGTTGGATTTCGCGGCCAGGGAGGACTGCACCTTCGGAAGCTGCGCGAGCTGGCCGGCGTGCGAGTCGTCGCAGTGTGCGACGTCGACCAAGACGTTCTCGATCGCGAAATGAAAGCGGCGCGTAATCGCAACGAGAAGATAACTGCTTACACCGATGTGCGCAAGTTGCTTGACGACAAGAACATCGACGCCATCACCACAGCAACGCCTGACCACTGGCACGCACTCGTCACGATTTGGGCATGCCAGGCGGGCAAAGATGTGTACGTCGAGAAGCCGATTTCCCACAACCTGTGGGAAGGCCGTAAGATGGTTGAAGCCGCTCGCAAGTACAACCGGATCGTGCAATACGGTAACCACAACCACCCCCATTCGACCGGCGAAATGCAGCTTGAATCCGACAAGCTCGGCAAGCTCAAAGTCGTTTGGTCTTCGTTGAATCGTGGGCGAAAGAGCATCGGCAAGGTGACCGGGCCTCAACCGACTCCCAAGTCGGTGAACTACAACCTGTGGAGCGGGCCGGCGCCGATGGAGCCTCTAATGCGAAAGCGGTTCCACTACGATTGGCACTGGGACTGGAATACTGGCACGGGCGAAATGGGCAATAACGGCATCTATCCGCTGACTGAAGTTCGCCTGGCCCTGGGGCAAAACGTGTTGCCGCGGCGAGTATTAAGTTTGGGCGGGCGGTTCACCTTCGACGACGATGGCCAGACTCCCAACTCGCAATTGGCGCTGTTCCAATACGATCCGGGCCCGCTGGTCATCTTCGAACTGCGGAACCTCCCATCCGAAAAAGGCCCGAAGACCATCGGCAGGAAGGTCAAGGCCGAGCGGGGCGAGATGGGCCTACCCAGACTCTCCGGCAAGCCCGGCGACACGGGTGGATTCCCCGCCCACAAAGGTCATCTCCACAACTTCATTTCGGCTGTCCGCAGCCGCAATGTCAGCGACCTGCGAGCCGACATTCTCGAAGGCCACCTCTCGACCGCATTGGTGCACATGGCCAATGCTTCGTACCGCGTCGGCGCAGACCATTCGGCCAACGAAGTCCAGGACGCGGTCAAGGATCGCGGCGTCGAAGCAGCAGAAACCTTCGATGGATTCAAGGAACATCTCACATCCAACGGCGTCGATTTTTCCAAATCGAAGATGGTGCTTGGACCGTGGCTGGAGATGGATCCGGATCGCGAAGAATTCGTTGGCGGCTCCGATGTTGTAGCTCGCGCGAATCGGCTCTTGCGCGGCGCCTATCGAGCACCTTTTGTAGTGCCCGATCAGGTCTGATGCTGTCGACACGCAACGGCCTGACCGCACAGGGGCAACTCGCTGTCTTGTCTGAGTACGTCCGCGTCAGGAAAGCATCGCCTGAGACCAACCTCAGTCGCGCAATCCGGAAAGTGCCCGTCAATGAAGAAGCAACAACTGCTGATCTACCTTGCCATTTTTTGTCTTCCATGCGGCTTGTTGGCCGCCGCCGACAGACCCAACATTCTGCTGATCGTCTCCGAAGACAACGGGCCTGAGTTGGGGTGCTACGGCGATCCCCACGCCCGCACGCCAAACCTGGATCGACTCGCGTCCGAGGGTGTTCTATTCGAGAATGCCTTTGTTCCCTATTCCGTCTGCTCTCCATCGCGGGCCTGTTTTCTCACGGGGCTTTATCCGCATCAGAATGGACAGATCGGACTAGCCACCCACAAGTTCGCGTTGTATCGCGAGGCGACTCCGAACTTTGCCTCGATCTTGAAGAAGGTCGGTTACAGGACGGGCCTGATTGGCAAGCTGCATGTCAATCCCGAGTCGGCATTTCCGTTCGACTTCCGAGCAATCCCCGGGGCGAATTTCAACCGCCGCAAGACGGTCTCCGACTACGCCGCCGAAGCAGCTCGCTTCTTTGCAGAGAGCCGGGATGTCTCCTGGTTTCTTTCGGTCAACTTCCCCGACGCTCATCTTCCGTTTCTACGCCAGGCCAACGGGCTGCCGACCGAACCGCTGTCGGCCCACGATGTCAAGCCGATGCCGTGGGTCGGCGTCGATACGCCCCGACTGCGAGAGCAAGTCGCGAATTACTACAATTGTCTTGCGAGGCTCGACCACGGAATCGAACTGTTGCTTGCGGAACTGGAAAAATCAGGAAGGGCTAAGAGCACGCTTGTCATCTATATCGGCGATCATGGGGCCCAGTTCCCGCGCGGCAAAGGTTCTGTCTACGAGGGCGGTCTGCGAGTGCCCATGATCATTCGCTGGCCAAGAGTCGCGAAAGCCGGGGCGGTCCGTAAAGAGCTGGTTTCAACTGTCGATCTGTTGCCGACCGCCTTGCAGGCCGCCGGTATCGAGGCCCCGAACAATCTCCCCGGCAGAGCGCTTCAGCCGCTGCTTACCGGACACGAAGTGGATGAGTGGCGCGACTACATTTTCGCTTTCACGACCGGCTCGTTTCCAGGCAACTGCTTCGTGCAGCACTCTATCCGAGACAGACGGTTCAAACTGATCTCAAGCCCCCATGCAGGAACGACTAACTTGATATCCAGTAGCTATCTCGACGAGTCGCATAAGTACTTCGTCGTCTCCGGAGCAACGAGCGAAGACCAGACGACCGCTTCGAAGCTAGTTCGTACGGCCTTCGCCCGTTGGAAGCGTCCCCCGCGTTATGAGCTCTACGACCTTCAGAATGACCCGCATGAATGGCGAGACCTGGCCGGGGATCCAGCCCTTGCCGAAGTGAAGGCGCGACTGATCAAGGCCCTGACGGATTTGCAAGAGAGCACGCGAGATCCGTTCCTCGATCCGAAGAACGTGACTGACTTCGTGTCGGAGCAGTTGGACCATCGAGACCTACGGTACAAGCGAGACAGACGTTTCCGCTGGTCCTATCTCGAAGATTTCTCGAAATGGCGGGCGGCTCGAATCACAGAACGTTGAAAACTCCGCATCGCGCTCCCTTGGAAACTCAGCACACTGGAAGATCGCCATGACAACAAACTCAGCCTCAAGCAACACGGCGTCTGAGAGTCGCCCCGGAACATTATGGATCGCCGGCCTGATCGCCGCCTGGTCCCTATCGCCACCTCTTGCGGTGGCCGAAGAGAGTTTGCTGAAGCCTCAAGCGGGTCCGCAAAACGTCCTTTCGCTGCCGCCCTCCGCCAAGAATCCTCGCAATAGCGAAGGCGATTTTGTCCAGCTCAAAGATGGCCGCTTGATGTTTGTCTACACCCATTTCACCGGTGGCGGCGGCGACCATGATCGAGCGTCGCTCGTGGCTCGCTTCTCCGCCGACAAGGGGCGGACTTGGACGGGGGAAGACATCGAGATCGTGGGGACGGGGGAAAGCGGCTGGAACGTCATGTCCGTCTCGATGTTGCGATTGCAGGACGGTCGGATTGCCCTGTTCTACGCTCGCAAGAACTCGCTGACCGACTGCCGGCCCATCATGCGAACTTCCAGCGACGAGGGGCAAACGTGGAGCGAGCCAACGCTGTGCATCACCGACGAAATCGGCTACTACGTCGTGAACAACGACCGCGTCGTGCAACTTGAGAACGGTCGCCTCGTGATCCCTGTCGCGTTGCACAATACGCCCGACTATCCAAAACCAGACTGGAACGGCCACATCATGTGCTATGTGTCCGACGACCAAGGAAGGTCCTGGCGGCGGAGCAAGAGTGTCATGACGGCTGCCAGCAAGGCCGGCAAGAGACTGATTGCGCAGGAACCGGGCATCGTCGAATTAAAGGACAACCGTCTGATGATGTTCGTGCGGTCGAACGCAGGAAGTCAGTTGCTTTCCTTCTCTAAGGACGCCGGCGACGTCTGGTCTCCCTTGATGAGTTCGAACATCATCTCTCCCGTATCGCCCGCTTCGATCGAACGGATTCCGAAAACGGGAGACCTGATCCTGGTTTGGAATAATCATCACGATGTCGCTCCCGAATACGCCAACAAGCGGACACCGTTCACCGTGGCAATCTCTCAAGACGACGGGAAGACCTGGGGCCGCGCGAGAACACTCGCCGACAACCCAAGCGGTTGGTACTGCTACACGGCGATTCAGTTTATTGACGATCACGTGCTGCTTGGCCACTGCGCCGGCGACCGGCGCAAGAACAACGGGCTAGCGGAAACACAGGTCACTCGAATCAGCCTCGAGTGGATCTATGGCCAAGCCCTCCGTTCGAGGAAAGAGGGCAAATGACAATACTCCAGACCAGATCACTCATCGTCGCGGGCCTCATCGTTGCGGTTCTCACTGTCGCTGTCTCCGGCTTGGCGACGACAGCAAACTCGGTCGCCGCCGCTGAACCAAGGCTTCAACACGCTCCGCCGCGTGAGGACGCCCGGTTGTTCC
>CAZWOU010000079.1:0-10741 GCA_964635375.1 uncultured Pirellulaceae bacterium
AGCTCGCAGCACTTCAACCAATCCAAACGGTTCGATGAACCAGCGAACGTCCGAATCCTGGTTGTTCCATTTCTTCATGATGCCGCGAAATGCGGCGACCTCGCTCAAGGCGCCGGGGCGGCCCTCCATGAGCGACAAGATTCGATTGGCGACATCCAAGCGGTCAGTAATGAACAAACGGTTTTGGTGAATCACCGAAAACGTCTTTCGGACATCGCCTTGGTCCTCGTTCGGTAGCGTCATGACCATGACCTGTACGCCTGCAGACGCCGTGATGGTCGTTTGCGCCGCGCCCTGACCCTGCAGGTCCTCGGCGACCGTCTTGAGCATTTGCGCCGCCTCTTGCTCGCGACCGCGTATATCCATCAGCAACACCGCAGCGTGAGCGTTGGCGTCTCCTTGCGGCTGCACAAAGGCCAGACAGACCTCACCGCCGCGAAGCTCCTGCAACTGGCCCATGTGAACGCCGAGCCGTTTGCTGAGCTGAAGCACATCGCCCTGAAACATGTCGCGAATCTCGTCCACGAACGGTTTCATGACCGGGTCCGCCATCATCTTGCCGAGTTGCGTGGCGTCCCATCGCTGGATAGCGCGGTCGATGTCCGGAAAGGAAACGAACCCTTTCGTGGTTGCTGGCAAGAACTGATCAAGCCGCTCCGATGCATCAGCGGGCGCAAGAACCGCCAGCGACAACAAAACCGTTAAGCCGAGTTTCATGCAGGTTCGAGGCATAGAGAGGAGAACCGACATGGGACTGGGCGTCCGAGCCGACGCATGAGGAAGAAAACGTGCCACGGTGGTCTCCTGGGCGCCTAAAAAAGGCGTTGGATTGCTGCGAGGGGGCGGGGGTGATGGAGCCATCACTTAGCGAGTGATCGAACGTGACCGGGGAGGAGAGGTTCTGTAGTTATCGGCCATGAAACCACCCAGCCCTAATTGGATGACCTATGTCGGTCTGGACAGCCCAAACCACCTGTTTTCACGTTTGAAGCAGTTTCTCCCAGCCCGGGAGAGTGCCGAATGTTGTTGTGGCTACCGGTTGCGTAAGATGATCAGATTGATTGACGAAAGTGATGGAGAACAAACAGCATGTTTCTTGGATTCGGCGAAGTCATGGCGAGAATCGCTCCTTCGGGGCATCGACGATGGAGGCAAAGCCTGCCTGGCCAAGTTGAGGTGACCTGGGGCGGCGGCGAGGCCAACGTTTGCGCCTCGCTGGCGCTCTTTGGACAGCCCGTGCGTTACGTGACGGCGCTGCCCAGGCATGACCTGGCCGCGAGCCTCATGGCGACAATGATGGGGCTGGGAGTCGACACACGCAGCGTACTCTGGCGAGACGAAGGTCGGCTGGGCCTGTATTTTGTGGAGCGAGGCGCGAATCAACGGGGTTCTACCGTGGTCTACGACCGGGAGAACAGCGCCGTGAGTCTGGCTGCCGCGGAGGAGTACGATTTTGAAGCCTCGCTCCAGGACGTCACTTGGCTACACCTCTCCGGGATCACGCCCGCGATCAGCGAACAAGCGAGCGAGGCCAATCTGGCGATTGCCAAACTGGCCAAATCGCGTGGCATCAGCGTTTCCTGCGATCTCAACTTTCGCCAGAAGCTGTGGCGGTGGCAACCTGGCACGGAAGCCAAGAAGCTGGCCAGGCAGACAATGGCCCAACTGCTTCCATTTGTCGACCTCGTCATTGGCAATGAAGGGGATGCGGCCGACGTGCTGGGAATTCAGCCGACGGCGACCGATGTCGAGCAAGGGCATATCAACGTACAAGCCTACGAAGACGTCGCCCGACAAATTGTCTCGCAATACGCCAATGTGTCGCGCGTGGCGATCACGCTTCGGGAAAGCGTTTCCGCCGATTTTAATAGGTGGGGAGCAATGTTGTATGAAGCGGCGGGCGACCAAGCATGGTTCGCCCCGCTCGACAATGGCGCCTACCAGCCCTACGAAATTCGAGATATTGTCGATCGAGTCGGCGCCGGCGACTCGTTCGCCGCTGGGTTGCTCCACGCCTTGCACTCGGAATCCCATTCCGAGCCAGGCAAGGCGATCGCCTTTGCTGTCGCCGCTAGCTGCCTAAAACACTCGGTGGCTGGAGACTTTAACTTCGTGAGCGAGTCCGAGGTGTCGGCCTTAGTCGGCGGGAACGCAACCGGTCGGGTACAGCGATAGGCCTCAGTTGCACGTTGATATCGAATTAGTGACACTCGTATCGAGATCTCGACATTCGATATTGATTCGTAATGGCTAGATGATTAGTATCCCAACGCCTTCGCAGACCCGCTGCGCAGGCGCCAGCTGCGCAAACGAAGATTTGATCGCGAGAAAGTTCCGCCTCTCAGTCGTTCATGGATGAACCAATGCGATTCTCTGTCTTGCTAACCATGGTACTGTTGCCGGTGTGTGGGGGATGCCAACAAGGTCCGTTTGGCTCATCGGCCGCCCCCCCGGCCTCATCAAACACGGTCCCTGTTGGCAACCTAGACGCCCGTGTTCAGAACTTGGACCAGCAAGCGTCACGTCTCGATTCCAACAATCAGGACCTGCATGCTCAAATCGCCCAATCGCAGCGGAAGGTCAAGCTGCTAACAGACGAGCTGGTGATGACGAAGGAGCGACTGGGCGACACGGCCCGGCGACTCAAGGAAGAGCAAACAGCAAGAAGCGAACTGAAGTCGCGAAGCCAGGCTTTTCAAGCGTCGTCACCAAGAACTGGATCGGCGACAATCCGTCCCAACAACAGCCTCTCGAAATCTCTGCGAATCTCCGATGTTGCTGGACTCGATGTGCGGCAGGAGCAGGACGTGATTCGCATCTTGATCCCCGCGGACAAGTTTTTTCGTCCCCAAAGCGTTGACTACGAGCGCGACGCAGAATTGTTGGCTGAGCAAATTGGAGCCGCCATCTCGCGTCACTATCCTCGCAATCGCGTTGTCATTGAATCCCATGTCGACAGCGACCTTCGGCTAGCGGGCGTGAGTTCACATCAACTGACAGCGTCACAAGTCTTGGCCGTGTTTGACTTACTCGTCCGACGCGGTCAACTGCCAGAGCGACAACTCGCCTTGATGGCTCTGGGCGCCAATCAGCCGCGGGCGTCTAACGGGACTGAGGCGGGTCGAAAGACAAATCGCCGCATCGAACTCGTCGTCTATCCCGAAGAATTCGATTAGGTGTCGAAGCGTTTGATGAAGTGCCGGCGGTTGGAGTTCGGCAAATGGCGTTCAAAGCCCCGGCGAGCTAACAGGCGATCACTAATTCTCGGGTTGGCGATCTCGCAGACGATGGCCCGAGCTTCTTTCAATCTCGCTACGGCGTCCAGAACATCCAAGGCGGCGAAGACGGTCGCGATGGTGGCTCGACGACCACTCTCGATAAAAGGCAGCGTGAGGAACCCTGGGCACCTCCGCGGCGAGTTGTAGAACAGCAGGCATCGATCCTTCTGCTCATTGCGATGTCGCCCAAGTAATCGGCTCCACCATATCCCAAACCGCGACGCGGTCTTCGGCCAGTGGCGGAATCGGATCTCGACGAGTTCGCCCGACACCACTTCAATCACGCCGTACCGGGACTCGCGCAGACGTTTTGGCTCGACGGTAGCTTCGCTGATTGAGGAAATCGAAGGGAACACGTCACACTCCAACTAGCCAGCGCAGCAACCTCATCCCGAGCAACAGGATGAACATCAGCGCCAAGAGGCTGAAGAAAATAGCGCCGAGAAACGGACCGAGAGCGTAGATTCCCTCAGCCCATTCCGGCCAAAGCCGGCCCCAGGTCAGGACCAACCCCAGCGAGGCGACGCACAAATAGGGTCCGTAGGCGATCCGGGTTTCTCGAATAACAATTAGCTGAAACAGCGCGACGATGACCCCAGCGAAAGGAGCCAGGAAGAATGCCAGCGTCGCGGCTTGCCAGCCGATAAAGGCGCCGACCATTCCCATCAGCGTGACATCGCCAAACCCCATCGCTTCTTTCTTGAGTGCCAGCGTGCCGACTATGCGGATCGCCCAAACCGTGCCCGCTCCGCCAGCCAACCCGCACAGCGAGGTCAGCAGGCTTCCCCAATTCGCTCCGCCGTTGAGCCAGGCAGCCGTGATGGCGACGGAGCCAACCGCAGCGATGACGGCAATCTTGATCCACGCGGAATTGCGAAATAAGCCGTGAAGAAACAGCGCGATGGCTCGCTGGAGACCGCTCCGCATGATCCAGCGACGGTCCAGCAGGCCAAAGCACCAAAGCACGAAGATGGCCAGGGCCAAGCCGAGCCCATTCGGACCGTCAACCCAGCCCGGAAGCAAATTGGGCGACGCGAGGTGCATGAAACCGAGTGCCGCCGGCATGCCGCGCCCGCCAAAATCAGCAACGATCAGCGCACACGAGGGCAGCGCCCACAGCAACAGCAAACCGATCAACGTACCAGGCACCGTGATCGAATCTGGAATAGTCTGCTCATCGAAATCGATGAAAGTTGCCATCGCCATCAGCGAAATCAGGATCACATGAGCGAGGAATTGACTGTGCAGAATCGTCTTCAGTCCGGGCGCCCCGTTGGCGAACTGAACGGGCAGCAGCCAGCCGGACAACTCCGCCCAGTAAAGAACGCTGAAGCCGATCGCGATGGCCAATTCGATCATCATTGGTCTGAGCCAGAATCCGCCGCCGTGAATCGACGCCTCGCGGCGCAGTGCGTACCAACCGAAGATAGGGATTCGGTCGTACCAGATTCTGGGCGGCGCCTTCTCGTCTGCAGCGGACCAAGGTCCTATCGCGCGCTGGTCGAAGGCCAATCGATAGATTCCTCGATTGATTTGCCCGCCAATTAGCGCGGCTGCGACAAAGACTAGAAACAGGCTCAATATCATCATGGGCAATAGTGACCTACCGTTTGCGTCGGATCATCTAGCCGTAGTTTAGCAAATCCGACATCAGAGCTTTCGGGCGCTCTGATTGGAGCCGCTATCTTGCCCGATCGAGACGGGTCGCCTAGTTGAGCAATGATACAATCTGACTAACGACTTGGTCGGGTGTTTTGCCGTCTGTATCGACTTCATAATCACAGATCGATCGATACAGCGGCTCCCGTTGTTCGAGCATCGCCCTAATCTCCGCAATACCACCCGAGGCGGTAAGATCGGGGCGACGTTGAGAAGTGCTAGGATCCGCATAAATTCTATCGTGCAGTGTTTGAACGGACGCGGTCAGCCAAACAACCCGCCCCTTGGCCAATTGCTGGCGATTGCCTTCACGGAGAACCGCGCCGCCGCCGCACGCGACCACCAAGTTGTCTCTCGCCATCAGTTTCGCTGTCAGCATCTCTTCCAAGTCTCGAAAGACCGATTCGCCCTGCTCGGCGAAAATCTCCTTGATGCTCCGGCCTGCTTCCGTCTCCAACTCGTGATCGGCATCAACCCACTGCATTGAGAGTCGGGCGGCAAGCCGTTCGGCCACGGTGCTCTTACCTGTTCCGCGATAGCCGACAAGCGCGACGATCATGAATCGGCCTTTTGTGAAATGGCGTAGTAGTTTGGCGGCTCGGCTGGCAAACAGTTCAAGAAGCCCGAATCGGCAAACCGGCAATATTGCCTCACACTATCCTGTGCGTGGCGCCAGTCGCTCGCTTGAGGGCGGAGCGCATCACCTCGATCGGAGGTTTTTCGCCTGTAAAGAGTTTGAATTGCAAAGCCGCTTGGCGAATAAACATGTCGACTCCCGAAACGGTGCGGCACTGCTGCTCACGCGCGTTCTTGATAAGCAAAGTCTGCTCGGGGTTGTAGACCGTATCGAAAACGATCATCCCGCGGCGGAGAAAACTAGGGTCGAATGGCGATTCATCCACGTTGGGATGCATGCCGACCGGCGTGCAGTTGACAAGCAAAAGGAAGGACGATTTGTGCCGGTCGGTCCATTCGATGGCCTTGCACTCCATTTGTATGGCCAATTCGCGAGTCTTCTCGGTATTGCGCCCTGAGATGGTGACGTCGGCCCCAGCCTGATGCAGGCCGAAGGCGACGGCTCGGGCAACGCCTCCCGAGCCCAGGATCAAGGCGGTCCGCCCACCCAAGTCATCTTTGGACAACATCGAGAGCACGCTGCCGACAGCCGCCGTGCAGTCGGTGTTGTAACCGAGTAGGCGGTCCCCAGAGAAGACGACCGTGTTGGCTGCATTAATTCCCTTCACGTATTCGTCGGCTGCATTGACGTGGTTGATAACTTCCTCTTTGTGGGGAATCGTGACGCTCAGCGCCTTCACGCCCAACTCGACGCAATCCTGCGTGAACGTGGCGAGTTCCTCGCGAGGAACTCGAAATGGAATGTAAACGCGTTTCATCTTGAGCGAGCGAAAGGCCGCGTTGTGCACAGTGGGGCTCAAACTGTGTCCAATCGGATCGGCGATCACGCCGAACACCTCAGTCTCCTCATCGATATCGTCATAGTGATAAAGATCGCGCATCTGGCGGTGGCTCAGTTGGCCTGGGGCAAGCGAGCGTTCATGGTGAAACGTGGCGAAGGTAAACGGGGAGCCAAATTTACCGGAGAGGATTCGCGAGGGCGTGCCAATATCGCCCATGCACAAACCGACGGTGGGGACCTTGGCCTGCTTCACGACGCGCAGCATCCGTAGATTGTCATGCGGTTGGTGGGCCATGGTGGCGATCTTGATAATGTCGGGATCGAGTCCCGCAAGCCGCTGGTAGATCGAATCGAGATCCGCTGGCGTTTCACGAAAATTGTGATAGCTGACGATCCGTTTTGTCGAACCAAACCGGGGAATGTTGGCGGCCACGTCATCTTCGAGGTCGACGTACTCCACGCCGTCCGCCACAGCCGAACGCAGCAAGACAAGCCGGGCGTCTTCGCTGCCCGCCCACTTGCCGCCATCCTGCGAACGACGACAAGTGACAATCGTCGCGCCGGGTCTGTTCGTGAGCAAGCGTTTGAGGCTGACGGCGCGGCGGATGTAATCCAATCGCAATTCAACCAACTCGACGCCCTGCTCCGCCAAGTGGCGGTGTTCGGCAATCATCTGCTTGTGTCGGCCTCGCCCGATGCTCACGCAAATCATGATCGTCTCTTCGTCAGGAGTGTATCTCGGGGCCACTCGCGGAATCCCGCAGCAGCCAAGCCTCAGGCGAATGCCAGTCGGTGTGTTCAAGCTACTATCTTAGCCAGCAATCCGTGTTCGCTTCAAATCCGCCCGAATCGCTTATCCAATTCCTCTCGGCTAAATACTAGCGAGGTGGGCCGCCCATGTGGGCAGTGATGCGAGTCTTGGCAGATTTCACGGTATTCCAAGAGCGCGTCAATCTCCTCCGGAGAGAGCGGGTCGCCCGCCTTGATCGCCGCCTTGCACGATGTCATATGCAGCAATTCATCGAGCACATCGCGTTTTTCCGGACCAGCCCCGCCGGCCAAAAGCAGTTCTACAACATGCCTCAGCAGTTCCGTCGGAACGACTCGACGCAACATGGCTGGGTAGCTCGCGACCAAGACCGTATCCCCCCCAAATGGCTCGACTTCCAAACCGAGCTGCTTGAGAGTCTCGCGAGCGCCCAGCACGGCAGCCGACTCTGCCGGAGCAAGGTTCACTGGTTCGGGCGTTAACAAACGCTGTGTTTCCATCCGCCCCGCCAGCACTTTGGTGCGAATCTGCTCATACAGAATGCGCTCATGCAATGCATGCTGATCCACCACCAACATGCCCTGTTCGGTTTGGGCGATCAAGTAGCAATTGAAAATCTGAATAGCGCCCCGCGGCGAACGCGTTGCCCGCGATTGGGAATCCGAATGATGCGACGATTCCGAGCTAGTGCTCTCGGTTTGGGGAAACTCGAGATGAGGCCGAGGCGGCGAGTGGGCGTGGGGCGGTTCGGCGTTGACGCCCGGTCGCAGCCCAATCGAAGCCAAGTCGCCAGAAGCGCTGGTCGACGGGAATTCCAATCGGCTCTGCTGTGATGGCTGGCTCCAACGATCTCGGCCTATTTGCTCCAACTCTTTCCGCCGAGTGGCCGAGTCGTCAATCGAACCGCCGTAGCCCGTCATCAGGGGTTGAGCTGGCTGACTCGAGGTCTCAGCCGACGAACCGCCGTCGCGTTCGTTTCTCGACGTCAGGTCGGATGTGAGAAACTTGTTTCGCAACACGCCGAGCAGTTGAGCGTAGACGCGTCCGCTATCCAGAAAGCGAACTTCCAGTTTGGTTGGATGGACATTAACGTCAACCGTGGAGGGCGAAAGTTCGACTTGCAGAAAACAGATCGGGCTGCGACCGGTCATCAACAATCCTCGGTAGGCTTCTCCCAAAGCGTGCTGCAACGAGCGATCACGAATATGACGCCCATTGAGAAACAGGTACTGCATCCGCGTGTGCGAACGATTGATCTGAGGGTCGGCGGCATAACCGAAAACACGCAGGTCCTCGTTCTCGCCTTCGACCCACATTAGGTTAGCCGCAATCTCCTCTCCAAAAATCGCCACAATCCGCTCCGACCAACGTTCAACCGGCGGCAGATCGTGGATGGTGCGGTCGTTGTGCCGCAAGCAGAAACGGATATGGGGTTGAGACAGGGCAATCCGCGTAAACGCCTCGGAGACATGTCCCATTTCCGTTTGCGTCGTGCGAAGGAACTTGCGGCGGACAGGCGTGTTATAGAACAAGTTGCGAACTTCAATCGTCGTGCCTTCCGGGCAACCGCATGGCGACGGCTGGCCCTTGCGCCCGCCTATCACTTCCATTTCCAGGCCGGATTCCGATCCCGCTTGCCGACTCCGCAGTACGAACTCGCTGATCTCGGCAATGGACGCCAGAGCCTCGCCGCGAAAGCCAAGTGACTCAACCGAGAACAGATCGTCGGCTGTCCGAATCTTGCTCGTCGCGTGGCTGGCGACGGCTAGTTCAAACTGCTCAGGAGCGATCCCGCAGCCGTTGTCAGTCACGCGAACTAGTTGCGAGCCGCCCTGCTCCACCGAGACGTCGATCCGCGTAGCGCCCGCGTCAACGCTGTTCTCCACTAATTCCTTGACGACGCTCGCGGGCCGCTCGATCACTTCGCCGGCCGCGATCTTGTTGATGACACTAGGAGGCAGCTGATAGATGTCCGGCATGACTTGGTCCATACATCAGTGAAAATGGGACTTGTGACATGGGAGTATCGCTCCGCGATAAACAACCCGACTCAAGCAGGCGACGGACGAAACGGATGGCCTTATTGCCCTTTCTAGGTGTCGCTTCCAGGTGTCGCTTCTAGGTCGTGTCGTCGTCGCCGAGTTCATACGCCTCGGTTGCCGGCGGCTGTTCGGGCGGCGACTGGGAGGCATCGTCCCTGTTCTTGTAGTCGTTTAACTTGCGATAGATCGTTCGGTTGCCAATCCCAAGCATCTTCGCAGCTTCCTCGCGGTTGTCATTCGTCAGCCGCAAGGTCTCTTCGATAGCCCAGCGTTCGATTTCAGCGAGGGGCCGACCGAGTAGGTGAGAGGAGCCGCCATGATCTGTCGGCTGTGAAGTCTCGCCGCCTAGCTCAACCGGCAGATCGTCGACGCCCATGACGCCATCGATGTCCATGATGGCCATATTGTAGATCACGTTGCGAAGTTGACGCACATTTCCGGGCCACTCGAAGGCGAAGAACCGCCGAAACACGTCGGCGGTCGGCATGCCCACGTTCTTCTTCAGCTCTTTGTTGAATCCCTTGCGAAAATGGTCGACCAACGGCACGATGTCCTCGCGGCGGTCGCGAAGCGGAGGCAACTCTACCGTGACGACTTTCATGCGAAAGTAGAGATCCTCGCGGAATTCACCGGTCGCCACGAGCTTCTCGAGGCTTCGATTGGTTGCCGAAAGGACTCGCACATTGACGGGAATCGGTTTGTTGTCGCCCAGGCGTTTGATCTCATGGTTCTCGAGCACGCGAAGCAGTTTGATCTGGGTGGACATCGGCATGTCGGCCACTTCATCAAAGAAGATCGTCCCGCCATTCGCGTATTCGAACGCGCCCAAGCGATCGGTGCGGGCGTCGGTGTAAGCGCCCTTCACATGACCAAACAATTCGCTTTCAACCAACTGTTCACTCACGGCGCGAGCATTGAGCGGATAGAGTGTCTTTGCTTTGCGGGGACTGTTCTGGTGAATCGCTTGGGCGATCAACTCCTTGCCCGTCCCGCTCTCGCCGGCAATGAAGACAGAAGCATCCGTGGGAGCGATTCGTTTTACTCGCTCAAGCACCTGCTTCATCTTGTTGCTGGCGAAAATAATGCCTTCAAACCCGAACCGCTCATCGAGTCGCTGATGCAGCTCTTGATTGCTCTTTCGCAGCCTGACTGCGTCTGCCGCCTTGCCCACCACCGCTCGCAATCGCTTGGGTGTGACCGGCTTCTCAAGAAAATTGAACGCGCCTTGCTGCATCGCCTCGACCGCCACAGGCACGGAAGCGTGGCCCGTGACCATCACGACCTCGGACTCCGGCAGCAGCTTCTTCGCCAACGCGAGTATCGCCATTCCGTCGACTTCGTTCATCACCATGTCGGTAACCACCAAGTCGTGAGATTCCTGCTCGATCCGCCGAGCGCCTTCTGGCCCCGAGACGGCGATGCTGCAAGCATACCCCTCGCGGTCTAAGGCCTCGCGCATGGCTTGCGCGAGAGCTTCGTCGTTGTCGACGATGAGGACGCGCAGCGGCGCTCCATTCGATGGTTCTGCGGCCGAGTCAGACATTACAGGATGATAACTCAGCCAACTCGGCTGCGG
>CAZWOU010000079.1:10751-23782 GCA_964635375.1 uncultured Pirellulaceae bacterium
AATCAGACGACAAACAAAATACACGATGATAACACAGCAAAAAAGACTTCTGCACTTCCCAACTCTCAGCTCAACAAGCCGGTTGACGGTCCACTTGACACATCAGCAATGATCGACGTTCGCGAGTTGCCCAATCCGCCTCAGACGCGATGCGACTCGGCCACTTCCGTCGTCAGCTCGCCCTCGGGCGTGACCCGAATCGACTCAATCAGACGCAGCACGTCGCGCCGAGCAAGCAGCCCAACCACTCGACCTTCTTCCAATACAGGAAGCCGCCGAAACGGTTGGTTGGAAAAAATCTGAGCCGCCACTGTCAGCAGTTCGTCAAGCTGAACAGTCAGCAGCGCGTCACAAGTCATGACGTCCGAGACAACCCGAACGGACCCGCTATCGCGGCGATATATGGAGAGCATATCTCGTTCGGACAATATGCCCACAAGACGTCCATCGGACGCGAGAACGGGGGCGCCGGAGATCCGCTGGCTGAGCAGCTGCTCGCGGGCCACATGGATATCGGTATCCGGCGAAAACGATGTCACGCTCAAGCAAGCGGCGTGGCGGACGAGCAGCCTGACGGATTTGGCTTTCCACGGCGTGTTGAATTCGGCACGCAGCGAGACCTGTCGCAACCTCTGTGAAAATGGCGGCGAGAAGAGAGCCGATTCACCGATATTCTCGCCGAAAACCTCGGCGATACGCCCGCGAGGGCCGAAGTAGGCCTCGCGGAGCTTCGGCCAATCAATTCCGTTGGCCACATGCTCGTTAAGCTCTGCGAGCAGGCGTTCCGCCTGCGCTTCGCCGCCCCTCGCTACGCTGCCCAGTGTCTCGCTGCCCAGTAAATCGCTGGAAGATGCACACATTTTTCCGCCTGCCACAGAATTGCCCCCTGTCACGGAATTGACTGCCCAATTGAAACCTAGGACACGGAGGCCGACAGTCAAGTTGGGACAACAAACTTGAGTGACACGCGACTCGCCCTCACCCGCCCTGAGCGTCAGCGCCGCCGGGCTCGCCTTCGATCCGTTGCAGAGAGGGGAGGGTAATCGTGAACTTGGTGCCTCGTCCACGGTCGCTATCGACCGAGATTCGGCCTCCATGCCCCTCCAGGATCTTCCGGGCGGTGGGAAGGCCCAGGCCCGAACCGCCTTGCTTGGTCGTGTAGAACTCGCGAAACATTCGCAGGGCGGTTTCGTTGTCCATGCCAACGCCCGAGTCGATCAAATCGAGCGCAACGCCGGTGGGGGTCCGGTAAGTCCTCGCAGTTAGCTGCCCGCCGTTGGGCATGGCTTCAAAGGCGTTCTTGACAAGATTCAGCAGGGCTGCGTGAAGCGATTCTTGGTCGAGTCGAATGCTGGGCAAGTCCGGATCAAGATACCGCACGACGTCAACATGTTGTTCGTTCGCTTTGGGCGCAAAGAAGGTCAACACTTGTTCGATCACGGCATTCAACTGACCAGGCAACAAGTCGAACTCCCGGGCGCGAGCGAAACGCAAGAAGTCGTTGAGCAGGTTTTCTAAGCGAGTGCACTGGTCCTGCACGGTGTTGAGCTTGCCAAGCGAACGCCGAATTGTCGGTGAGTGCTCTTCGGCCAAGTCTTCAGCGAGCAGATCAATGTTCATGCGAATCACAGAGAGAGGATTCTTGATCTCGTGGGCGAGCGAGCCGGCTAGCTGGGCCAACTCGTTGTACCTCTTCTGCAGCAGATCGAATGGTGCATCGTCGGTCATTTTCGTGGGGCCCAGTCGTTAACCGTGGGGCAGTGCTGGCAGAATCGCGCTTGGCAGATAAAAAACGCCGCCCGCGAACGATTCGGCGGGCGGCGTTGAAGCTTCGTTTGATTGATCAACCGAACCGCGCTGTCAGACTTGAAAACTCGCTGACACACACGCATCGGGTCCGACCACTAGCGGCTGGGGCGTCGTGAGTCACGGTTACCGCGACCTCGGCCGCCTCGCCCCCGCCCTCCT
This sequence comes from uncultured Pirellulaceae bacterium, assembly GCA_964635375.1. Taxonomy (GTDB): domain Bacteria; phylum Planctomycetota; class Planctomycetia; order Pirellulales; family Pirellulaceae; genus CAZMNY01. The sequence goes on from CAZWOU010000079.1 coordinate 12,720, forward strand.
CGGTCACCTCCTCGGTCACCTCCTCGGTCACCTCCTCGGTCACCACCTCGGTCGCCACCACGGTCGCCACCGCTATCACCACCCTCTTCGCTTGAGGCGATGTCGTCTTCGATCCCAAGTTCTTCAAGCGCCTTGCGGCGGCTCAACTTGACACGGTCATGATCATCTACGTCGAGCACGAGAACTTTCATTTCGTCGCCTTCTTTGCAGACGTCGCCGACGCTGCTGACATACCCGTTGGAAAGCTCACTGATGTGGCAGAGCCCATCGCGTCCAGGGAGGATTTCGACGAAGGCGCCAAAGTCCTTGACGCTGGAAACGGTGCCGTCGTAGATCTTGCCGACTTGAACCGTTGCGGTGCACGCTTCGATCTTCGCCATCGCGGCATCGGCCCACTCTTGATTGGCGCTCGCCACAGTGACAGTGCCGTCGTCGTCGACTTCGACTACTGTACCGGTCGACTCCTGGATGGCGCGGATGTTCTTACCACCCGGTCCAATCAGGGCGCCGATCTTGTCGGGATCGATCTTCGTCCGCACGAGACGTGGTGCGTGCGGCGAAGTTTGCTCTCTCGGTCGGCCAATCGTCGTCAGCATTTTGCGGAGGATTTCGATACGAGCGGCCCGTGATTGGGCAAGCGTCTTCTCGATGATTTCCTGACTGATGCCGTTGATCTTGAGGTCGAGCTGAATCCCCGTAATGCCGTTTTGCGTACCGGCAATCTTGAAGTCCATATCGCCGAAATGATCTTCATTACCAAGGATATCGGTGAGCAAGACCCACTCGTCGCCTTCCATGACCAGGCCGACGGAGATGCCTGCCACCGGGTTGGTGACCGGCACGCCAGCCGCCATCAGGCCGAGCGTGGCGGCGCAGACACTGGCCATTGAGGACGATCCGTTGGACTCCAAAATGTCGGAGATAACGCGAACGGTGTAAGGGAAATCATCCTGGCTAGGCATGACTGGATTCACGCTTCGCTCAGCCAGCGCCCCGTGCCCGATTTCACGTCGCCCGGGACCCCGAATCGGTCGGCACTCGCCCACAGAGAATGGCGGGAAATTGTAATCGAGCATGAACTTCTTGGAGTACTCTTCTTGCAACCCGTCGACTCGCTGCTCATCTCGAGCCGTGCCGAGCGTAATGCTGACGAGCGATTGTGTCTCACCCCGCTGAAAAACAGCTGAGCCATGAACTCGCGGCAAGATGTCAACTTGGCAATCGATTTGCCGAAGGTCGGCCAGCCCGCGGCCATCCTGCCGCTTCCCTTCCAGGATCAAGTTGCGAACGACATCACCTTCAACATCGTGCCAAACGCTGCCGAACCGCTTGGGGTCAATCGCATCGCTGGCGTCCGCGTCCGGTATGAACTCAGCCAAGGCGGTTTCCTTGAGCGAACGAATCGCATCGGACCGCGCTGCCTTGCCGTCGGTTTGTTTGGCGTCGCGAAAACGCTCGTAATAGGCCGACTTGACTCGATCGTAGAGCCCGTCATCTTCCTTGGGAACGTACTCCTCTTTTTCAACGCCCACCTTCTCGGCGAATTCACGTTGCAGTGTGCAAACTTCTTTCAGCACGTTGTGGCCGAATGCGATCGCGTCAAGCATCTCCGCTTCGGGCAACTCACGAGCAAAGCCCTCGATCATCGCGACCGCATCCTCGGAACCGGACATGATCAGGTCGAGATCAGATTGTTCGAGGTCGTCATGCGACGGAAAGGCAACGAATTGCCCCTCGATGCGGCCGATCCTGACCGAGGCGACGGGGCCGTTGAACGGCATGGGCGAAATGAACACGGCCGTGGCGACGCCGTTCATCGCCAACACATCCCCGTCATTTTGCCGATCGCTCGAGAGCACAAAGCTCTGGCACTGCACTTCGTCGTTAAAACCCTTAGGAAAGAGAGGCCGAATGGGGCGATCACAGAGTCTCGCGGTGAGCGTCTCCTTCATCGTCGGACGGCCTTCTCGCTTGAGGAAGCCGCCGGGAAACTTGCCCGCCGCCGAGGTTCGCTCACGATAGTCGCACATCAGCGGAAAGAAATCGATACCGGGCCGCGGCGACCCGGAGGTCGCTGCGTTCAAGACGACCGTGTCGCCGTATTGAACAATGACGGTGGCGCCTGCCTGCTTGGCAAGGTAGCCCGTCTCAAAGGAAAGAACTTCGTTTCCAATCTTCTTTTCAACTCGAATCTTCACAGAATTTCCCTGTCATAACTGCGTCCCATTCGGACACGGTGACGGGAAGATCGAGCAACGCTTCAGAGCTCAGTGGGCGGTCTTTCTTGACCAGCTCGCGATTTGGCAATCAAAAGGCAGCAGCGGTTCACGCTATTTGCGGATGCCCAAACGTCCAATGATGTCCAGATACCGTTGAGGGTTTCCCCGGCGCAGATAATCCAACAGACGACGGCGACGACTAACCAAGGCCAGCAGACCACGGCGGCTGGCGTAATCCTTGGAATGCGTTCGCATGTGCTCGGTCAGGTTGTTAATCCGAGTCGTGAGGATGGCGATTTGCACCTCGGGAGAGCCCGAGTCACCTTCACCCGTCTTAAACTCTTGGATTAGTTCCTGTTTCCGCTCTTTTGTAATCGTCATTGGGTACCGTAATTCGTTCGCAACTAGCTAGGCCGTTAGCTCCGTATTGTGCGTCCAATCTCCTCGACAGTGTTCGCGTCAGGACATTCCTACACATCAACATGGCAATACAACAAGCCAACCAATTTAACCTTGTGAAGTGGAATTGCAACCGCAGTTTGGGCCACTTGTCGCCATTCGCACTGTTTCGCACCAGAGACCTGCCCGACTCCGCCCGAAACGGCGTCGATTTCCCCGTTTTGCCCACACTAGGCCCACGATCTGCTCATCCTGCAAGACCACCAATGAGGCTCACATCGGCCAGTTGCTCCAGCGAGCCATGCGGCCGATCACCTTTCACCCGCTTTCCCCAGTTTACCAACAGCCGTACTCTTGGGGTGAAACGCCTTCCACGCTCTGGTGAAGGACATCAGGCCAACCATTGGTTCGAGCTTCTTTCCTTTGAGTTCGCCCTCGACGGCAACCCCTTGGGTGTCCCATTTGGAGTTGGTTCCCGCGTCCCGAATTCCGTTTTCCGTAAGTTTGAAGTCGAGCGTCTTGCCATCGAGCCGTCGATCGAAAATCCGAGCAACGGTCGATTTCGGCTCGGCGACCACCAGTGCGGGCAACTCGGGCGTGTCAATTTGAAGCAGCTGGTTCTTAATCAAGAACGGCCAGGAAGCGTGATAGGGCTCGCCTTGGATAATGGCTCCAAACACGAAAGACTCAAGTTTTCTCGCATAGAAAGCGCTTGTGTAGACAGAGAATCTTGTGGCGTCCATGTCGAGCACCGTCGTTTTGGGATGGAGTTGTTTCCAACGCTCCCAGGTCAGCATGTCGGCCGGAATTGACTTCAGGCGAGCTCCCTTCAGTTCCCCTTCCATGGCTTCGCCCAAAATATGGCTCCAAAGCGACTCGGTTTCGACGTCCATCATGACGAGGCTGCGGTTCCATAACTTCCCCGAAACGCAGAGAGTCAGTTGCTTGCCGTTGACTTTGCTGGCGTAGACCACGCCATTGTGGCAAAGATGTCACCAAGTGGCTGCGATCGCCGTCCCGCCCAACTGGTCATTGATAATCTCCCGCGAAGGGCCGCAAAGCAAATTGATCGGATAGGCTCTGGCTTCACCTTCGACGACCACGCCCAGCACGAGATCGTTGTCCTTGACTCGGCCCTTAATCTGATCAGCGTCGACGTGGGGAGCGTTCTTGATCGGCCGGATAGCACGTCCCAGAACGGTACGGGGATTGAAATCCCGCTGTGGACCGTCTGCTTTGGGTTTTGGCGGCTTGTCGGCCTTGGCCTGAGATGCTGCGCCCTGAGATGCTGCGTCCTGAGGTGGTGCGGCCCAGGCGCCCGCATGGTAAGAAACGAACACGCCGAACATGGCGACCACAATGGCCGAATTGGCAATGAGGGCGGCGGCGCTGCATTTTTGGGACATTAGTGGGGACCAGAAAAGAGGGATGGACCAGGGAAAGAAAACAGCAACGGATCTTCAATTATTGGAACATGACTAGTTCACCATGCAAATCGGGTCCGAAACGTCCCGTTATGACTCCACAAAGACCAGACAAAACGCCCCAGGAGGCCACGTCATGCCGCCCGTTCGGACCGCGTCAGCTTCGCGACTCTCGCTCCAGGCTACTACCTCGCCAGTCAACCGGATGTATCAAACTTCACGCTTCTGGCTTTCCACTTGGCTGATCCTGACGACAATAGGCTTCATGACCGAACCGTTTGAAATCACTAGCGAAGTGAACGCGGCGGGTTACGACCGACCGGTCGGCGACCCCAAACAAGGCCGCAGCGTCGTGCTGGCTCGCAACGGAGTCGTCGCCGCGAGCCACCCGCTGGCGGCTCAAGCGGGCCTCGATATCTTGCGAGCCGGCGGCAACGCGGTCGACGCGGCGATCGCAACGAATGCCATGCTAGGGGTCGTTGAACCGATGTCGTGTGGAATCGGCGGCGACCTGTTCGCAATCTACTGGGACAATTCAACCAAGAAACTCTATGGCCTGAACGCCAGTGGTCGAAGCCCGTTGTCGCTGAGTCGCGATGTTTTCAAGAGCAAGAAGCTCGACCGAATTCCCCTGCAGGGCCCACTGGGCTGGTCGGTCCCTGGCGCCGTGAGCGGATGGGGCGAACTCAACAAGCGGTTCGGCAAGAAGTCGCTCGCCGAGTCGCTTGGGCCGGCGATTCAAACGGCGGAAGACGGTTACCCGGTGAGTGAAGTGATTGCAGGCAGCTGGAAGGGGGCCGAGGACGATCTAAAGAAATGGCCGGACAGCGCGAAAACCTACTTGATCAACGGCCAGCGAACTCCGGCGTTTGGCGAGATCTTCAAGCTCCCGAACCTGGCCTCCTCCTACCGCCTGATTGCCCAAGGCGGCGCGGACGCGTTCTACCGCGGCGAGATTGCCAAACGCATCGTCGAGTTCAGCAAGAACAACGGCGGCTATCTGTCGGCTGAGGATTTTCTCCGCCATCGATCGGAATGGGTCGAGCCAGTATCGACCTCCTACCGTGGCTATCGCGTCTGGGAATTGCCGCCCAATGGGCAAGGTATTGCGGCACTGCAAATCCTCAACATGCTCGAGCCGCATGATGTTGCCCGCATGGGGCGAGGCAGCGCCGATTTCATCCATCTGTTGGTCGAGGCCAAGAAGCTGGCCTTTGCCGACCGAGCCAAGTTCTACGCCGATCCAGATTTCGCCCAGTTGCCGGTCGAGCGACTGATCTCCAAGGGCTACGCCAGCGAACGCGGCTCACGAATCGACATGGCTAAGGCAGCGACCGAGGTCCCGGCGGGGGATCCGCAATTACAAAACGGCGACACCGTCTACTTGACGGTCGTCGACAAGGACCGCAATTGCTGCTCGCTGATTCAAAGCAACTACTACGGGTTTGGATCCAAAGTCACGCCGGGCGATGTGGGATTCGTCATGCAGAATCGAGGCGCCCTGTTCTCTCTGGATGAATCACACCTCAATCGACTCGAGCCTGGCAAGCGGCCGTTTCACACGATTATCCCGGCCATGGTGACGAAGGACGATCGGCCAGTGTTCTGTTTTGGCGTGATGGGCGGAGACATGCAGCCGCAGGGGCATGTGCAGGTGCTCGTCAATTTGCTCGACTTCAAGATGAACGTGCAGGCGGCTGGCGACGAAGCTCGGATTCGCCACAAAGGCAGCGCGACCCCTCGAAGCGAACCGGCTGATGGCGCCGGCGTCGTCACGGTCGAGTCTGGCGTCAGCCCAGAGACAATCGGTGAACTCGAGAAACGCGGGCATCAAGTGGAACTAGGCAAAGGCGGATTCGGTGGGTACCAGGGCATCTGGATCGACTGGAAACAGCGCGTCCTGCACGGTGCAACGGACTCGCGCAAAGATGGCGCGGCGCTCGGCTACTAATTACGGCCTTGAGAAACTGACTTTTTCGACGGGTCGTTTCTGCGAGACTTTTTCCGTGGAAAAGATGATTGCCAATGGATGAGCAAAAAGCGCTTGCGTTCGCGAGGCAACTAGTCTCGGGCGAAATTAGCGACGAAGAATTTGCATCGATCGTTTCCGCCTCCTCAACCGAGTGGATGGACGACGCTGCGGTCGATCTCGATCGAGTTCGGCGCTGCGGATTTCCCGAAGTGGTGCTCGCACAGGGCAAGCCCCCCAATACGCTCGTCGCGATCGCTGGGAAGATCGTCGAGGCGGAACAGGATTTATTGGTCACTCGGCTCGACGCCGAACAGGCGTCCGCCCTTGGCCAGGCCTTTCCGGCAGGCGATTTCAACTCGCTGGCTCGGACCTTTCGACTGTCTAACGGCCGCCCGAGCAATCGGGTCGCGACAGGCTCTGTGGTCATCGTCACTGCAGGCACGAGCGACTTGCCGATCGCCGAGGAGGCGGCCGAGACGCTTCGCTGGATGCGAGTTTCGGTCGATGTCGTCGCCGACGTGGGAGTCGCCGGACCTCAACGGCTGCTGCAGAAGGTGAATCAGCTGCGGCAGGCGGCAGCCGTGGTCGTCGTCGCCGGAATGGAAGGCGCGCTACCGAGCGTCATCGGCGGCCACGTCGAGGCCCCGATCATCGCGGTCCCGACGAGCGTCGGCTACGGAGCCAACTTGGGTGGCGTGGCCGCGCTGCTATCGATGCTCAATAGCTGCGCCGCGAACGTCGCCGTCGTCAACATCGACGCTGGATTCAAAGCTGGCTACCTAGCTGGCTTGATCGTCACTCAACAAAAGGCCGAATAAGGCGACTCAGCCGAAGCCCATCGAGCAAGAATCTTTGTTTGCCGGTTCTAAAACCAAATCGATGTTTCGGCTAGATTGGTCTTGGAATCATGCGGTTCCGGTCCGCCTGCCACCCCGCCCTTCAACCCGCCCTCACGATTCATGCCGCCAACGCCCCCAAAACGCTTGCCCGATCGCTGCGAGGATTCGCACAAGGGCGACTACGGTCGAGTGGTGCTCATTGGCGGTTCGCAAAGCATGGCGGGAGCAATTGCGTTGTCCGGCATGGCCGCCTTGCGCAGCGGCGCGGGGCTGGTTACGATCGGCTCGCCTTCATCCGCGGCGCCAATTGTCGCCTCGTTTGACGCGTGCTACATGACCCACTCGCTCGCTGAGGATGGCGATGGCCTCATCGCGGCGGGCGCCGACACACAAGTCGCAGCACTGGCCGAAAAGGCGACCTCCCTTGGAATTGGGCCTGGTCTCGGGCGTTCGGCCGCCATCGACCGGCTCGTCGCCCATTGGTACGGGGAGTTTGAACCGCCCATGGTGGTGGACGCCGACGGGCTCAATGCACTGGCCGAGGTTGGGCTGGAGAGCCTATATCCCCGAGGGACTCGCATCCTCACGCCTCACCCGGGCGAATTTCGACGCCTGACCGGACAGGAGTTTTCCAGTCGAGCCGAAATGGAGAAATCGGCGGCCCAGTTCGCTCTCCAACACAACCTGCTACTCGTTCTCAAGGGGAGCGGCACGATCATTACCAACGGTCAACGCACGCTGCGAAACAGCACAGGCAACGCCGGAATGGCGACAGGCGGGGCCGGCGACGTACTGACCGGCATCATTGCCGCCCTGATTGCCCAAGTTTCGGACGTCTTTGACGCCGTTCAGTTAGCGGTCCACATCCACGGTTCGGCAGGCGACCTGGCTGCCGAGCGTTTGGGGCACATCGCCCTGACCGCAGCGGACATTTGCCGCTCTCTGCCCGAGGCGTTCTGTCGCCATCAGCAATCATAAACCTTCTTGGAGCCGCTAGGACGTTGACACTTATTTGCGATCCCAACCAGCTGCCGTCGTCGGCCCGTCATGGGGCGATCACAATCGGTAATTTCGACGGCGTTCACCGAGGCCACGCGAGCATCATCGAGCGATTGCGGTTGATGGCCCAGCGCGTCGAAGGTCCGTCGGTCGTGTTCACGTTCGATCCCCATCCGGTTGCCCTCTTGCGGCCAGACTCGACGCCTCCCCCACTTTGTTGGGTCGAGCGCAAGGCGGCTCTGCTGGAGTCGTTGGGAGTCGATTTTGTCTTCGCCTATCCCACACATCGGGACTTGCTGGAGCTACCAGCGGAGTCTTTCTTTCGCCAGACATTGCTTGAGCTGTTTGCCGCCCGCGCCGTCGTCGAGGGACCCAACTTCCGTTTTGGGAAAGATAGGCTGGGCGACGTCGAAACACTCCAAACGCTATGCGACGCCAACGGCATGCTCCTGGAAATTGCTCAGCCGCTGCCGCTTGAGGACGGTCGGTTGGCGTCGAGCAGCGAGATCCGCAAGTGGATCGCCGCGGGGCGGATTGAACTCGCCAACAAATGGTTGATCACGCCCCACCGAGTGCGAGGTCGCGTGGTGCACGGCGCGGCGCGAGGTGCAGCGATCGGTTTCCCGACCGCGAATCTCGCCGACGTCGATATGCTGACTCCCGCACAGGGCGTCTACGCCGGCAAAGTTCGCATCGATGGGCGGGAGCATTTGGCCGCAATCAACGTCGGCCCCAAACCGACGTTCGGCGACACTCAACCATCTTTGGAAACGCATCTGCTCGACTTCCACGGCGACCTTTACGGAACCATCCTGGAGGTGGATTTCACCAAGAGACTGCGAGAGATACAATCGTTCGCGGACGTCAGCGAATTGAAACGCCAGCTTGCCGATGACATAACGCTGGTTCGCCAATGGGCTGCTGAAGATTCGCACCAAGCAAAGGAGAGATAATGTCCGTCGACTGGCCCGCGTTCGTTGCCTTCGTCAACTCGCACCAAGACTTTATTCTGACCAGCCACATTCGGCCCGATTGCGACGCGTTGGGCAGCGAGTTAGGGATGGCCGGCGTGCTTCGCGCGCTGGGCAAAAAAGTCCGCATCGTCAACGGCCAAGCCACGCCCCCAAACCTGGCGTTCATCGATCCTGAAAACGAAATCATGGCGATCGGGGAAGACGTCGCGGCCGAGCACCTGGCCGATGCCGACGCGCTACTCGTCCTGGATACCAGCGCCTGGGCTCAGTTGGGTCCGATGGGCGACGTGATTCGGACGACGACGGCTGACAAAGGCGTTTTGGATCATCATGTGGGCGAGGACGACTTGGGTGCCCAGCTGTTCAAGAACTCAACCGCCGAGGCCACAGGTCGGCTGGTCGTCGAAGCGGCCGAACAACTAAATGTCGAACTGACCGCCCAAATGGCGAGGCCCCTGTTCGCCGCCTTGGCGACGGACACAGGCTGGTACCGCTTTGGTTCCGCCAATGCCAACACCTACCGAGTCGCTGCCAAGCTGATCGAGGCGGGCGCCAGTCCAGCGGAGATCTATGGCCAACTGTACGAGCGCGAGACGCTGGGCCGACTGCGGCTGAGAGGACTCGTGCTTCACCGCGCCGTAATGGAGGAAAACGGCTTGGGATTCACCCACATTCTCCGCGAGGACTTTGATTCCACAGGCGCATTACCCAGCGACACCGAGGACCTCGTGAATCTCATCCTCTCCGTCGAGAGTTCACAGGCCGCTGTTATTTTCGTTCAACAACAGGGAGGCGGATTCAAGATCAGCTTTCGCAGCCGTTGCCAAATGGATTGCAGCCAAGTCGCATCGCAGTTCGGCGGCGGCGGCCACAAGGCGGCCGCCGGAGCCTTTATCGAGGGCGAATTCGATGACATCAGCACGCCGGTGCTCGCAGCCGTACGGGCTGCGATGTCGGCGTGAGAACTGCAATGCGGACTAGCGACTATTCGTCCTTGGAAATGACACCGTGCGTTTTGGCGTGCTTCTTCGGGTCATATTCCACAAGCAACCCCATCTCGACCATTTGCGCACTCAGTGTCGCGTCAGATCCGTTGACCGGCCCTGCGTATTCGCCAAACGAAAAGACCGTGTCATTGCCAATCTTCCCCGCCCATCCAAAACTGCTCTCCACCTCCGTGCCGGCGTCTTTGTGGCACTCGATGCATGACGCTGTATCGGCCGCTTTCGCGAGCGCGAACTTCCGCCCCTTCTTCTTCATCGACTCGTAGACTCGCGGCTTCCAAACACCCGCGACCTTTTCTCTAACTCGTACTTCGTACGGGACCTTTTTGCCGTCCTTTGTGGCATACCGGCAGCCGCCAAAGAGTGTCCCGTTGGGAAACACGACCGACAAGTCTTCAAGATAAGCAAGCGCAACGATCTTCCCCTTGGAGTCCTTGGGAAGGCTGACAAACTTGATCTCGCCTTCACCGGGCCCAGGTTCTTCACCAGCCGGAAACTTCCACTGAACTTCGATGTCGAGCCCGCCGGTAGGCTGCAGTTGGTTGAGTGTGACGCCGCTGTAGTGGACAGGAAACGTCCGCGCGTTACGACGGCGCCCACGACCGTTATAGGTGTATTGAGTGTAGTTGTAACTTCCGCTGTAGGCGCCCTGCCAGAACCTGCGGCTCTTGAAGAAGAACGTGCTCTCCTCGTCATCAATTCTGCTCTGAGTCTTGGCGTCGGCAACCCGCGGAAGCAAGGCGCGCTGAGCCGCCTCTTCAGCGTCAGTTAGAAACCGTTCGCCGCCACACAACACGGAAGAGGGCAGCGCGAAAAGAAACAGCAGCAGTGTGATCCATCGCTTGAGCAACATTGTTAGAACCTCCAAGGTTTCAACTCGGGTCATCGGCGGGTTTGCCGATTAGGGGACCCAAAGTCGGGTGTGAACCAGATAGTCATAAAGGCGTTCGCGACTTCTGTCAAAGGGGCCTCGGACGACTATGAAGAAACGTTTTGAAGCCAAAATTGCGGCGGGGCTAGCACGACAATTTGGGTAAACTTAGCTTGACCGATACTCTACATGGTCCATTGTTTTCATGGACCTTAAAACGATCGCGTGGCGACGTCGCCAGCGAAGAAATGGCCACGGCGAGATTCGCAACGCAAGAGTTGATCTACGAATGTAAGCTCGGGGGAACGATGGCTGAAATTCGAATGAAGAAATGCGCTCGAAGAAATGCGCTCAGGCGTAGG
>CAZWOU010000079.1:23882-28343 GCA_964635375.1 uncultured Pirellulaceae bacterium
AAGAAATGCGCTCAGGCGTAGTAAGGAGTAAATTCGTGAAGCTGGGCAAGGTCTCGAACCATTGAAGGTCGAGATTCGTTCGCGGTCGGAGCCGATTGCCATTTCAGGAGTGTTCCTCGAAGCAAGGTTGGTTTTTCCTACTACCGAGCGGGGAGTCGCGGTATCGTTGCCGTGTCATCGAAAACGAACAATATCTGTGGTGGTGAGCCATTGCGATCACCTCAACCGAGTCCTTCGATCGCTACGGGCCTGCCGTCGATTGATTTGGTTGGCAACTCATCGCAAGCCGGTAGTCAACCGCAACCACCAAGACATCGCCAACGTCCTCGGCCTCGTCAATCGGCATTCCGTTCACCATGTAATTCAACGAGCCAAAACAAGTCCATTCCGGGAAAGCCAACGGAGACTCGCCGCCATCCAAAATCGTCCCGGAAACGAGCATCGATAATTACCCAGTTTGACGAATTTACTCCTTACTACGCCTGAGCGCATTTTCGAGAGACCTGGGCGAGCATCGGAGCACCGCTCCTGTAGTCTGCGTTTCTTTTGGCCTTTGGCGTTTACCAGATTGTGCGGCTTCGCTATCCTCTCGCGTCCAAACGGTTGAGGGGCAAGGCCGCGCCACCCAGGAATAGATTCCATGCCATCGATTCGTCCGTTCGGGAACGCAAGAACCGCCTCACAGGCATCAGCGGAAGAGCCGCGGAATTCGATGCTGACAGAAATGGCGAGACACCTACGGCAGATCCAGTTTTATTACATGCTGGTTTGCCTCGGCCTGTTGCTGGCAGTTCTTCTTCCGCGAGACACCGGTTTGGAGAGGGCGGCTACACAACTGGATGAAGTCATTCGTTTTCAGAGCGAGGCCGGCGACGAGCCACTTTGGAAGACAGCGGGAACTTCGCCCCCTGAATGGACAGGGCCTCGAGAACCAAAGGCTGCAGTCGTGTTTCGCCTGCCCGCCGATTCGTCCCGGCCGGCCAATTCGCCCAATGGCGAGACCTCTCCGCCGAGCAAACTAAATGTCAGCTTCATTTACGAGAACCAATTCGTGCGTGGCTATTGGGGTTTGGCGGACGAAGAGGGCGTGAGGGGGTTTCGCGACGTCGAAACGCACGAGGAATTCGTCTATCTATGGCAAGCCCTGGCGCGAGACGACGCCTATCTTCGCGTGAAGGAATACGGCAAGAGGGCTTTCTTCGAGCAACATGGAGACCGCGGTCTCGACGTTGCTCAGCCGATTGCCGTTCAACTCGTAAGCGACTCAAGCGAAGTGCAACGTCTATTTCGAGAAGCGTTCTCCTTGGACGGCGACCGACAGATCTCGCCGACGATCGCCGAATGGTTGAGTCTCGACGAGGCGGTGGAGGGACGGACGTATACTCGTGGTATTCGCCTAAGGCAATCGCTGGGGGTGTTCGGCGGGCAAGGGGCTCTTATTCTTCCCGTTGACGTCGAACCGGCTCGTTTGCCGATACTGAAGCGCCTGCTGGCCCGGTCAGAAACCAAGTACGAGCATCTCGGTGCGAACGACTATTTGCTCGTACATGAGGAACTCGCAGATTGGGCGTCGAGCGGAAATCTAGACAAGCTTGGACTTTACGGCCTTCGCTCCGTATTGGAGACAATACGAGTTTCTCAAGGAGACCAATTTCCCGTGTTTGGGTTGGCAGTCCCGTATCAGTTGCTGTTCAAGTACGGATTGGCGGTCTTAGTTGTGATACAGGTGTATTTCTGGGGGCACTTGCGAATTTTCCGTCTGCAGACAAGCGGAAACGAGATCTCTATTTGGGCTCCTTGGCTCCCGCTGTACCCAAATCGGCCAAGCCGGCTACTCACGCTTGGTTCGGTCACCGCGTTCCCTATCTACGTGATTGCACAACTGGCGGTAGCGGCCGGTTATCGCCCGCTGTCGCTCGTCATGGCAGTTGCGGGCGTGACGACAGCCTGCTTGATCCTGGTTGAATTCGTGCGTGTCTGGCGCGCTCCCGCCGCCTCGCCAAACGAGGCAACCGAGCCCTCGCGCAAAGTCGCCTAGCAGGGCCACTACGTTCGGTCGCGGAGAGTTGAAGTCGGCCGCGAGTCGAGCCTGATGTCGTTCTATGGAACGCGTACGAGTCGTGCATTGAGCCAGTTGGCGTGGTCCCCGGCATCGCCTCGATCCGAGAAATCAACGATCAGCGCGAGTCGTTTGGCGCCATCAACGTCAATGGAGACGGGAACCGGCGATCGACCGCCGCGAATAATAGGGCTGGCGTACGCGGGAGCGAATTTACCGTTGCCCTTGTCCAGATAGACTCGAAAGACCACGCTGCCGATATCGCCGACGGAATCGTCGATGGCCAGCTCAGCTTGGAACAAGCCATAGGGCTTGGCCAAGTCGTAGGCCAATCGCGAGGCGCTGTGCATGGCGATGCCCTTTTCATAGCACACGTTGTCGGCGCGGAGACAGCCGCCGCGGACGTTTTGGTCCGAGCCGAAGTTGGGCCAACTCGTGGAGAGAAACGGAATATGTCGATAGCTGAGCGAATCGAGATCCGAGAGATAGTCGACGCGGTCAGACTGCAGCGACTGAATCATGACCAATTGCTTGATGAAACGGTTGTGGGTCGTTTTCAATTCCGTTCCGCAGACGGTCCTGACTGTCACGTCGCGCCCGCTAAGCTCAATCGCTTTCGCCAACAGTCGGCTGCCGTCGCGAAAGGCCAACATCACGCCAGGGTCGGTTTTCCCCGATGGCTTGCCGATCGCCGGGTTCATCGCCACGGCTCTGACATGTTCGAGCGGCGCGGAGGTTTCGCGGCCGCCTGTCTTGAACCAGAAGACTCGCTGGTTTTCCGCTTCCACCTCAAGCGGGTCGCGAGCCGGCGGGAGCGAGTCGACGGGCCTCTTGTCATCCTTTGATAACTTGGGATTCTCTTGGGCGGATCGCAATGCAACACGAAGGGCGACGCCGGCGAGTTCGTCGCCGTTTGTCAGCCGCAGGCGGTCCGTCCTCACCTTGGGCAACTTCATCCAGGTCCGCAACTTGTCTCGCTCGCCCAGATCGCCCGGCGGCTGCAGAACGACGCCCCGGACTTCCGAGAGCGGGATCGTAGTCGGCTCCCAAATCGATCGCTGCGAAAAGACCTCGTAATCGATGCCCACAGTCAAGCCAGTCCGCCCGAATCGGATCAAATCACCCGCCACATGGCTCCCGTCGACCAAGACCACAAACGGGTTCGATGTCTCTTCCTGCCGCCCCCAAAAAGCCAACTCGGATAGTTTGACCTGAAACGCTTTGCCGCTTGGCTCCCCTGCCCCGGCTAGTTTCTCTGGGTTCGTCAGCGTCACAGCACCGATCACCCAATCGCGGTCGATGCTGACGATGGCGCCTTGCACGCTGCTCCCATCGAGTCGTCGAAAGACGCTGATGTGGGATGTCGGCTTACCTTGGGCGGTGGCCGTCGCCGCGACGGCGCTAACCAATATGAAAGTCAGCGCGGCGGCCGAAGCGTATCTCGTCATTCTTGCGTTCTCTTGCAAGCCGTTTTCTCGAACGCTCCTCAACGCTGAAAAATGGGCAGATAGTTATTGGGCATTTGCAGAATAATCGAGGCCATTGCGGTGGCGTATTCAACGCCGATCTCATCGAGCCAAGCGCCCGAGTCCCGTTGTCGAGCTAAGAGGTATTTACTGATGGCGCGATACCATTTTTCGAACTGCTTGCCGCCAGTGTGCCACATCGCCTGAACAGCGTAATAGTGGCCATAGTAGAAGTGTCCGGACGCAGCAGTGCCTCCGGTGGCTTCAAATTGCTCCAGATACTTCAGCCCTTTCTCAATCTCCTCGCCTTCATAGATTCCGGCGCTGTATAACGCCACCACGCCCGCGGCGCTGCGAGGAAACCTGCTGTCGCCGGGCTGGGCGAGCATGTACATGAAGCCGCCGTCCGCGTTCTGGCAACGTTTGACAAAATCCGTGCAGCGGTCGATCGTCTCATTGGGGACAAAGATCCCGGCGTTTCGTGCGGCCCTCAAAGCCATCACTTGGCAGATCGTCACGGAGATATCCGCGTCACGCCTTTGTGGATGGTATCTCCAGCCGCCCTCTTTGTTTTGAGTTCCAACGATCAGCTTCACGGCGGAGGAGAGTTTGTCGCGAATGTCGCGGTTGGGCGACATTCCATACGCTTCGGCCAGGAACAGAGTCGCAAAGCCGTGACCGTACATCGGTCCATGGCTTGCGCCCAACTGCGAACTAATGAACCCGCTTGGCTGCGCATGCTCCAAAACAAATGCGATCGCTTGACTTACCGCCTTCCCGTACCGGCCTCGACCAGGCATGTGTCCGGAAGCCATCCAGGCCATGCCGGCCAAACTGCAAACCCCGACGTTCTGTCCGTAGGATCGCCCCATCGAGCCATCGGCATTCTGCCGGTCCGCAAGAAAGCTCAGGCCCCGGTCGATGGCGCCTCGGGTC
>CAZWOU010000080.1:0-10050 GCA_964635375.1 uncultured Pirellulaceae bacterium
CTAAGATAATAAGGGAAATGCTCAGCTTGTAAAGTCACTGAGGGATTCCACGGGAATGGGAATCCCCTTGAGCTCGCCTTCGAAGACGAGCTTGTCGCCGACCACTCCTTGGAAGGCGCTTACGATCATTCGGTTTCGGCGAACCTTCAACTGCTGGCACATCAGCACCAAGCGGTCGCCCGGGACAACCGTGTCCCGAAATCTCACCCGTTCCAGTCCGCCGAAGCCGACCATTTTTGCACCGAGCAGGTCGTGCCGCTGGGAGAAATAGCTGCAGAGTTGAGCTGCTGCTTCCAGCATCACCACGCCCGGCATCAAGGGCATTTTCGGCATGTGTCCGCGAACCCAGAATTCGTCGCTGGAAACATCCTTGTAGCCGGCGCAAATCAGAGTCTCAAGGTCCTCGTACACAATACAGCTCAGCTGTTCCATTTCGAAACGCTGAGGATTGTATTTGCGGATCTCAGCCGCGTCGGCGATAACGTTGTTCAGGTCGATCTGAGCTAGATCGACTAGCAACTCTCTTGCCACGAGCTGTTTCTCCTGGGGCCTCGTTTGGGGCCGAACCTGCTGTGATCGCGCCAGCGGCGTAACCTCCCGGGGCCTCGTCCAAGGTCGCGGAATTGGATTCGAACTGTAGGCTTGGCGTGGACTTACGTCTTCACTTTGCTGCGTTTCGCCTTGCGGGCTTTGGCGTTGGCCGGGCGTCGGCCGTGGTTCGCCTTCTTCAGCTTGCGTTTTGGCTTGGTCATCTAGACAGTCTCCAATCTGGGCGTCGCCCTGTGAGCGACCGCGTTCCTGACGAATCCTCTAAGTTAACAGCCCAGGTTGAAGCTGAGAAGAGCGGATTCGGCCCGGAATAACAACACTTCGCTGTGAAGGCCGCTTCAATGGTTCGCAAATACCTGCCGACGTCGGAAGATCCGCTTGTCCAGCAGTTTGTCCAGAGTTCACAGCTGGCTCGCCGAAGAGCGACGGCGACAAATAATCGTGAAAAGGCTGTTTCGCGCCGACAGATGCTCAATCGGCGGCCCTCACGGGAATGAGCGAGAGGATAGCTGGCAGAACGAGCAGCGAGGCCAGCATGCAGGCTGCGACTCCCAGCGTCAGGACTTGCCCCAAGCTTCGCAGGCCTTGGTGCTGGGCCAACATCAGGCTGCCGAAACCGATCATCGTCGTGGCCGACGTGATCACGATAGCCGTCGCGGTCGAATTGCCGAGCTGGTAGCGTCCCTCTTGCCTCATCCAGTCATGGACAACATGTACGCCGTCATCGATTCCAATGCCGACAATCAAGGGCAAGACAATCATATTCGCTGCGTTCAGAGGAATCGACAGCCACCCCAAGGCGCCGAATAGGGCGCCCAGCCCAATGCCCATGGGGATCATGGCTAAGAAAGTTCGCAAGAGGGACCGAAAGTCGAGCATCAAGATCAACGACACCGTGACCATTGCGTAGCCCGCCGCATCGATGTAGCTCTGTTGCATCTGCCGTGAGGCGTAGAATGTCTGCACCGGATGGCCGGTGACCTGCGGGTCAACTTGCTCGACGTCGGAGACGAATTCTTTCAGCGAGTGAATATCCCAAATCTCACCCGCCGCATAGATCTTCAGCAAGTGTTTGTTGGTTCTACCAACGTAGCGGTTCACCAACTGCGGACTCAGGTCCGTCAGTTGCGGCGGGCGCGGGTCGCTGTGGCGATAGATATTGTGAAGCCTCCGCAAGGCATCGCCCGCCGCCTGCTGGTGGTGTTCGACGAGTCGTTGCCGCACCAAGCTCGCGGGCAATTGACCTATCCTCGCTCGCAGCATTCGAATCGAGTCGGCGAGCGACTGCGAGCCGGGGGGGAGGTGCCTCAGGACCGTCGACAGTTCATGCTGCAACAACTCTTCCACCTTCGGGTGCGCCGCTGGGATCACCGGCGCATTTTCGGGCAAGTCGGCAAGACGCAGGTGGATCTTCCGGATCAGCTGCTCGTGCTCTGCGGTGGTCGTTGGCAGCAACGAAACAACTTCCTCGGTCCGTTCGACGGTCGGGAGCGATCGGAAAGCTATCTTACGCGCTTCAAGCTGTTCGACCGTATCGTTGATCGAAAGCGCGAACCAGACGCTGCGGTCCGTTTCCTCAAGCAACACTCGCTCCCAAGCCACCGCGTCGAGATGTTTCGGCTGCAGGTTGAGTAAGTTGTGATCGTAGGTCAGACGCGGGAGGCCAGTGGCCAGCAAGAGGATCAGCGCGCCAGCGATCACCAGGACTCGGCGGGGCGCGGTCAGGGCGGGGCGAGTCCAACGCGTGAGCGGCAGGAGCGGCGCTGAGTCCAATGCCACTTGTCGCCGGTCCCGCCAAAGCAGCAGGGCTGGAAGCAACAGCAGAGCCGAGGCGACGCAGAGCAACACGCCGCCGCCAGCGATCCAGCCCAACTCTGCAACGCCGGTGAACTCGCTTCTAGAGGCTGTGAGAAACGCGATGGCCGTCGTCACGCCACCCGTGACGATCCCCGGCCCGACGCTCCGGGCCGTCTGAATGACCGCATCCACGCTGGAATCGGTCTGTTCCCGCAACTGCATATAGCGGGCCACATAATGGATGCCAAAGTCGATCCCAAGCCCAATCAGGATTGCGCCAAAGGCGACGCTGAGGATGTTCAAATGGCCGACCGTCAACGTGATGAAAGCCATGCACCAAGCTAAAGCGGCGGCCAAGGCGGTGATCGCCAGCGTTGGATATCGGATGGAGCCAAACCCGATGCTGAAGAGAATCGCCACCCCAACCAGGCTCACGAGGCTTGCCCGCAGCGTGTCGCGCTGGCTCGCCTGCATCTCGTCGTGTTCCAAGATCGGAAGCCCCGTCAGCCCGATTCGAACTCGAGGGTGGTCCTGAGTCACACGCTGCAGGCAGTCTCGCAGTCCAGCAACCGGCGTCCTGCTGCCCGCGAAGCCCTGCCTGGCCTCCTCCAACTTGACGAGCACGAAACCCAGTTCGCCCTCGTTGGTGACCAGGTAGTCGCTGCCGCCCGTCTCTGCGGGGAACGACGCGTCCGCCCATGTTGTGAGAAATCGCGGTTGATCGCCAAGGGCTGCGTTGATGCTGTCGACGATCCGTTCTCCAAAGCGAATCAACTCCCCGGCCTCGTCACCCCTGTTCGTCGGCAGCCTGATCGGCCGCTGTAGTGCCTGGTTCAAGCGGTGAAGCTGTTGCGGCGCGCTAATCGTCTCCCAGCGCCCAAACAGAAGCGGCTCCATTTGGCCGACAAACTGGTCTGCCTCGCGCAGTTCAGCGAGCGTCAGGAAGTAAAGCCCCTTGTCCCTAAGCGGCTCCCGATCGACTCGGCAGAGTGGGTCGCGGAACAGTTCCGGCGATGCGGCCAGGTCGGCCACGATTTGATCCATGGCGACGACCACATCATTGCTGTCGAGGCCTCGGACAACAACGATAGCGTCGTCCTGCTCGCCAAATTCGTCGAGATACGCGAGCCAACGTTGATTGTATTCACTGGCGGGGTTGAGCAGGTCGAGACGCCGATTCTTGAACTCGAGTTTGGCGATTGCGAGAGCAAGGGAACCGACCGCCAGAAACACCGCCAATCCGATCACTCGCAGAGGTCGATCCACCACGTATGCGGTGAGCCAACTGAGCGGCCTCACTAGAATCGAGTCGTGTCTAGACGCCATGTCAATCCTTTACCAGGCCGTCTTTCCTCGCGTGAGTTCCACCCAACCCTTCGCCCGCGCCAGTCGTTGTCAGGTCGGCTTGCTCCCTCGCTCGCGACGACCGATTGAAGGCGGGCTGGGCGGGTCAGTCGGCGCCGACGATTTTGGTAACGACGCCGTCCGGGTCAACCTCAAAGATGGCCTTGGCGTGGGGGTCGGCGACCAACAGCCGGTCGCCTCGAATCGCCAGCCCCACCGGGTTTTGCAAAGGACCATCCGCGGCCAGTTTTTCCGGCTTTCCGCCCGCAGGGATTTTCCAAATCGCCTTGCCGTAGCCGTCCGCAACGAAGGCGTCTCCCGCGTCGTTGACGACGATGTGATGTGGGAACTTGAAAGGTCGCCCGGGGACGAGCACCTCTTGCGACTTGCCATCCGAGCTGAGTCGCACGACTTGATTCCTCCCGTGCGTCACCACCCAAACCTGGCCCTTGCCATCGACTGTGAGGCCTCGAGGGGCGTCGACTTCCGCAAACAACGAGATCGGTCCGCCGTCGCTGCTGTACTTCCAGATCCGTCTCAATTCGAGGTCCGCCACCAGCACGTCTCCGCTGGCTGTCGTGGCGACCGCAGCCGGAATGCCAATCCGACCCGCATGCGATTTGAGCGGCTTGCCGTCGACGATCCGCAGCACGCTGGTTGATGCGCTATCGCCTACGAGCAGACCTTGTTTGCCAAACGTCGCACAGCGAGCTGCGTTGAGTGGCGTCTTGAACTGTTTCCGTCCACGCGCATAGATCGAGACTTTCCCCGATTCGATTTTCCATACGCCCGGCAGCTTGAGATCAACCACATAGGCGTTCCCCTTGCCATCGACAGCCACATCGATGGGATAGATCATCCTGGTTGGGGGCCGCCCGGCTTTCGCGTCTCCCTCCTGGGCTCTTGCCGGACCCGCAACGCTGTGCACCGAGAATGCGAACAGAGAAACGGCGAACAGAAAAACGGCGAGTTCGGCGAGTGAAGACGGCTTGGACATGACGAAATCCTTGAGGTGGCTGAGTTACGACGCCGGAGTGGGGAAGTCGAGGGGCAGTCTAGCTTTGCATCCTTTTTCTCTGATTTCAGCCCCCATTATGAACACGAGAAGAGCAAAGTGAGGAGTGGGGGATCGGGCAATCCGAGTTTCTTGCACCAACACACAGGCTAACTCGCCGTGTGACTCAGTTCAGCCAGGTCGCGAAGCAGTTTGTCGGCGGCCCCGCTATCGATCGCTGCTGTCGCCATCGCGGCGCACTCGGGGAGCGACTGCGACTTGCCGGCAGTCCATAGGGCGGCGGCGACATTGAGTACGACGATGTCACGAGGCGGGCCGGTTTGACCAGCCAGAATGGACCGGATCATGGTGGCGCTCTCCAGGGGCGTTTCGACCAGCATCGTGCTCAAGCCTGCCCTCTCGATTCCAAAATCCTCTGGAGCCCAAGTCGTTTGACGGAGTTGGCCGCCTTCGATGACGGTGACGTCCGTCGTGTCGCGGAGCGTGACTTCGTCCAGTCCGTCCCGGCCGCAAACCACAACGGCGCGCTCGACCGGCAGATGCTGGATGGCGCCCGCGATGACTGGCTGAGCAGCCCGCTTGCCCACCCCGAGCAACTGAAAGTCGGCCTCGGCCGGATTGCTGAGTGGACCGAGCAAGTTGAAGATGGACGGTCCTCCCAGACTTCGTCTGACTTCGGCCACTTGCTTCATCGCGGGATGCAGTTGCGGGGCAAAGCAAAAGCAGATCCCAAGGAGGTCCAAGCAGCGGCTCACGGTTTTCACGCTGGCGTCGATATTGACGCCCAATTCCGCCAGTACATCGGCGGAACCGGTCTTGCTCGTGATTTTTCGATTGCCATGCTTGGCAACCGGCGCACCGGTCGCTGCGGTGACGATTGCCGCCGCCGTGCTGATATTGAACGTGCCGCTGCCGTCTCCCCCGGTGCCGCACGTATCGAGCAACCCAAGCCGCGATGTGGGGATGCGAGTCATGTGGCGACGCATCGCCAGGGCAGCGCCGGCGACTTCGTTCGCTGTCTCGCCCTTGGCATGAAGCCCGGTCAGCAAGAGGGCGATTTGAGCGTTCTTCCAGCGGCCGTGCATCACGGCATCGATCACCGACTCCATTTCCTCGACCGACAGGTCTTCTCCCGCTGAAACTCGGCCTACAAGGGAGCTGTCCAAGGTATTGTCTCCAAGTCAATGAAATCCGTTCGAGGGCGGTCTTGAGCTCTCTTCGGTATTGTGTGGAAATCCAACCCAGCCGGCGAGCTGAAGGCCGTCGTGGCGTTCCCGCACCGTTAGAGTCGTTACAACCAGAGGAGTGGATTCTACTTCGGCGACTCACTGCCGAAAACCGCTCGTGGGCTCCTCAAGCTCGGCGCCCGCAAGCGACGACAAGACAATACGTTGCGCGTTGGCTCAATGGGGTTCATGTTGTTGTTTTTTGTGATGGGGCATAAGATCAAACTATGACAAGGAAGGTGATCATTGACTGCGATCCGGGCATCGACGACGCGGTGGCGTTGACGTTGGCCCTGTTTGACCCTCGGCTCGAAGTGGTTGCAGTCACCGCCGTGGCGGGCAACATCCCCGCCGAACAAGCCAGCCGAAACGTCGAAGCCATCATCAAGCACCTCGATCCGCCTCGTTATCCTCGTGTCGGCGCCGCCACCGCGCCCGACAACGCCACACGGTTGGACGCTCGCCATATTCATGGCGACGATGGGCTCGCCAACACCGGCTTGGCCACATCGCAGCTGGCCCATCGCCATCCCTCCGAAAAGGTCCTTGCCGACACGGTCCGCCAATTCCCCGATCAAGTCACTGTCCTCTGCCTTGGACCGCTCACCAACCTGGCTCGGGCAATCCAGAGGGACCCGTCCTTCGCGTCCTTGGTTGACCATATTGTGATCATGGGCGGTTCGCTCAACGGGATTGGCAACATCACGCCCGCGGCGGAATTCAACGTCCACTACGATCCCGTCAGCGCCAGCGTCGTTTTCAAATCCGCGTCAACCAAGTCGTTGATTCCGCTCGATGTGACCCAGAAGGTCGTTTTCGACATGAGCATGATTGACGAATTGCCCAGAGACTCGACGCGTGCTGGCGATCTGTTGCGCCGCACAATCCCTTTCTTCTTCCGCAGCTATCACCAGATGGGCCAAGAGGGAATTCTGCTCCACGACGCCGTGGCTCTGATGTCCTGCCTGCACCCCGAACTGTTTGTCTCCACGGAAATGGCGGGTGACGTCGAGACGGCTGGTGAGCTCACTGCGGGCGCCACCATTTTCGATCGCCGCACGAACCGCCAGTGGCGTCACAATATGGATGTCGCCACCGAAATTGACGCGGTCGCCGTTCACGACGGCATCATGCGAGGCATGAAGTACGCCGGACAGTGCACTTAGGAAGCTGAGCGACGCTGTGCATCTGCTGCGCCCGCAAACTGCTAGGCACGGGCCGGTCCATCTGTGGCAGCTAGGGCGATTCTGGCTCGAAGTCGCCTCTGTCACCGACTCGAACAGTCACTTCCACAACCTTGCCGTCGCGAACAATGCCCAATTCGACGCGCTGTCCAACCGGCATGAGGCTGACTTGGTTGATCAGATGGTCATCGTTGTCCACCCATCTTCCGTTGACCTGAATGATGACATCATCGGTTTGGAGGTCGGCCGACTGGGCAGGCGAATTGGGCGTGATGCCTGAAACGAGTGCGCCTGCGGGTCGAGGCAGACCGAGTCGGTTTGCTGAACGCAAGGGGTCAAAATCTCGCGAGAGATGCACGCCCAAGTAGGCTCGAGAAACACGGCCTTGCGAAATGAGCTGCTTGGCAATGATCCGGACGATGTTGATGGGAATCGTGAATCCAATCCCCTCGTTTCCACCTGAATTGCTGGCAATCGCTGTGTTGATGCCGATGATTTCGCCATGCAGGTTGGCGAGTGGTCCGCCACTGTTGCCGGGATTGATCGCCGCGTCGGTTTGAATGAAGTCCTGAAAGCGTACGCGGTCGTCCCCCAATTGCAGATCGCGACGGCCTTTGGCGCTAATGATGCCAAAGGTCACCGAATGGCTGAGTCCGAATGGGCTGCCCACAGCCAAAACGAAGTCGCCGATCTCCGCTTTGTCGCTGTCGCCAAGCCTTGCCGGAGAGAGATCGTTGGCGCTAATCTGAAGGATGGCGATGTCTGTGCCTGGATCATCCCACGACTTGATTGGATGTAGGCGCCGTCCGTCCGCCAGCTTGATCTTGATGGATCGCAAATCGGAATCTTTGACGACATGTCGGTTGGTGAGCACAAAGAACTTCTCGTCCATTTTCATGATCACGCCTCCCCCCGCTTCTTCCACCGAACGCTGTCGAGAGGCCGCTTCGATATGCACTACGCTTGGCTTAACCAGGCGAACGACCTTTCGCAACAGATTGCCCTGTCGCTCGAGCGCGGCGATTTCGGTCGCCAGCTTTTCAAACTCGAGGTCCCGCGCCGTCTTCCCCGATTCGTTTTGGACCGGCGCTTCTTGGGCCGGTGCGACCAAGGGTCTGGAGCTGAGGGCGACGAACAAGAGAATCGCTAGCCAAGTTGTGCCAGTTCGAAGAGAAACGGGAGGTTTCTCGGCGGTCTTCGTGACGGAGGGAGTGCGCAGTTTAAATGACCGTGCCACGAGAAACTCCTTTTTCTCATTCAATGCATCAGTTCTCACCGATGCTCGATTCCACCCGTGGCCGAGCCAAGTCTGATTGACGCCGAACCGGAGGAATCCGTGGTGAATCTGTCGCCGCTATCCGCCACCTACGAAACGTCGAGCTCGACATCGGGAAGACTCAGGTCGTTGTCGCCAGACGTTGTTTCGATGAGCCGAGCCCAGTCGGCAGCCGACATATCGACTGTGCCCAACTTTTCCGCTTCGCGCTGGCAGTTGATGCACAACACTGCGTAGGGAAGTGCCTGCAGGCGAGCAAGCGGGATGCTTGCCGAACAACGCTCGCACTTTCCGTACGTGCCTTGTCGCATCCGCTCGATCGCGTTGTCCATATTGGCCAGTTCGCGACTCTCAACTTCCGCCAACTGCGAGTTGATTTCGTCCTGGGCGGAATCGAGAGCGAAGTCGACCACGTCGCCGGAGGATTGCTGCCGCAGTTCCTTCAGCGAACTCAAGTCGCCAGCCAACGCCTTACGGAGCGCATCGCGACGTTGGATGAGTACCTGATTCAGTTCCTGCAGTGCTTCTTTGCGTGCCATGGTCGTCACCTTCATTGGTTCGGCGAGCGATAGGATCCCTCTCGCTTGCCTCAATTGCCTTCGTCGTGTTCCTAGTTCGCCCAACGAGTCCTTTTTCCGTGAGGCGGCACACCAACTATAGTACGCGCCCCGAGATCTGCTGCTGAGCGGGCCATTTCACCCGGAAATGGTTCGCAGATCAGGCTGGCGAGTTGTTGTAAGGCCGTCTGTGGTAATAGGTTGCGTTGTTTTGTTGTTTGCCGTTCAATTGCGCCTCTGGCAGGCCATGAATGGGACACTTCGGATTCCCACCCCCTATCCGTGATCCGTCTGTCCGCAATTCGCCGCTGCCGCGATTGTTTGCTTACGGTTCATCGTCAGAAACCGGCCGAAGATGCAGTTGTTTTGTTCCGATCCGGCATGATTTGCCGATTCTGCGACCTGCACCGATTGGGCCCAATCTCCGGCCTTAGCTTTTGACCGTATCCGATTCGTGAGCTAAATCCCCTTGGCGGAATCTGTACTCGCCGAGAGTAGCCCGAATCTTCTCCGAGAATCTGACGGTTGTCCCATGGTCGAACTGAACTCAACTGATGCCACTCGTAACTCGCTCCTTGGCCCCCCAAACGGGACGCTGAACCTGCGCATTCGCGGTACCGACCTGGATGGCCGAATCATCCGGGTGCGAGCCCAAAAATGTTCGATTGGAGCTGCTGCTGATTGTGGTATCCGCATCCGCTCCTCCGCTGCCCGGCCAATCCACTGTGTTGTCTTTCGAGGGCGCCAAGGCATGCTCGTTCGCCGCTGGGCCCCTGACACCCTGCTGAACGGCAAGTCGTTTCAGGAGGCGTGGCTACAACCGGGCGATCGACTGACCGTCGGACCCGTCGAATTCGACGTGCTCGGCGAGAATTGCGACGACGAACCGCTTTGCAGCGACACACCCCGCGATTCCACCCTCGCCCCCGACATCCAAGACAAACCACCGGTCGAGCGGGTAAAGCAACGACAGCCGACAGACCAAGAACAGGCGGCAGACCAAAACGAGCCGACAGAGAACTCGACAGAGAACTCGACAGAGAACTTGGCAGAGACATCGGCAGAGACATCGGCAGAGACATCGGCAGGCGAAGCCAATACG
>CAZWOU010000080.1:10150-11431 GCA_964635375.1 uncultured Pirellulaceae bacterium
GGCAGAGACATCGGCAGAGACATCGGCAGAGACATCGGCAGGCGAAGCCAATACGCGCCGAGCGAACGATGCAACGCCTCAACGCAATCGGTTTGGGCGCCGCGATTACGGAGCTTCACCCGAGTTCCGGTCGGCTGCCGACGATGAGCAGAGTGACGAAGGCCAACGGCGCGGCATGTTGATGCAAATTGAAATCATGCAACAACGGCTGGACGAAATTGAACGATGCCACACCGGTGAGCGTGGACGAACGTCACCACAAGCACTAACCAACCCGTCGGATTTGACGAGCCAAGCGGAAGCAGGCGGCCAACTCAATACGACGACTAGCGTCGATCAGCGACTAGAAGCTGACCTGCTCGAACAGAACCGGCAACTCGACGAGTTGACGGAATGCAGCGATATAGAAGACGATTTTGAGGCGCAAATCGACGAAGTCCAGCAGCAGGCCGATGAGTTGGCCAGCCTTCAACAGCGGCTCGATTCCGCCGACTCCAAGTTGGCTGCCGTTCGACACGCGTTTCAATCAGCGTCGGACACGTTCCAAAAACAGCTTGCGGAGGCCGACGAGCGACAACGCGACTTGAACCAGTCGGCAAACGATCAGGCGACGTGTTTGCAAGAGCAGCTGAATCAAAACGAATCAGTATTGGGCGAAGTCCGTGCGGCGTCGGAGAAACAGTCTGCATTCTTGCGGGAGCAGATCACGACCCTCGAGTGTCAACTGGCCGAAGCGAGCAGTCATGGTGATTCGCTCACGGCCCAGATCGAAGACGTACGGGCGAAATTCGGCGGTCGCGAACACGACTTCGTGGAACAGCAGGCGGCTCTGCAAGCAGGCCACGGCAAGCTGGAGGGCGAATTGGCGGAGCTGCAAATTCAGCTGACTGGCGCCGAAGGAGACCTTGAAACAAGCCAAGCTGAGACGGCAGAGTTTCGAGATCAGGTCAAACAGCTTCGTTCCGAGCTTGCCCAATTCGAGGAACAGTCGTTGCAGCAATCCAAAGCGACGAGCTTCGAGCATGACGAGTTGCTCACAGAGCTGACGATCGCCGAACAAGATCGGGAAGCAAACGCCGAGCGGGCGAACGGTCTGCAAAGCCAAGTCGAGCAACTGGAGCGCGAGCTGTCGACTAAGGCGGACCAACTTGCCCAGCAGGAAGAGCTGCGCTCAGAGCTGACGGTTGCCGACCAAGATCGGGAAGCAAACGCCGAGCGGGCGAACAGTCTGCAAAGCCAAGTCGAGCAACTGGAGCGCGAGCTGTCGACTAAGGCGGACCA
>CAZWOU010000080.1:11531-28228 GCA_964635375.1 uncultured Pirellulaceae bacterium
AGGCGGACCAACTTGCCCAGCAGGAAGAGCTGCGCTCAGAGCTGACGGTTGCCGAACGGGAGCGGGAAGCAAACGCGGAGCGAGCAAATGATCTGCAGAGCCATGTCGAGCGGTTGGAGCGCGAGTTATCGACTAACGAAGCTCAACTTGCCCAACACGTGAATGACAGCCAGTCCGAGGCAGATGAGCTACGGTTGCGAGTTGACAGCTTAGAAGAAGAATCACAAGCGAACGATGGGAGCCGCACTCTACGGGAAGACGAGCTGGCGGAGCTTCGGGAAAAACTGCAGCAAGCCAAGGCTGAATTGGCCACGCAGACTGACTCGGTCAGCGGTCAAGATTCCGCGACTGCCTCGGTCGATGCCGCTGATAAGGACGCGGAGGACTTGCGCGAAAAGCTATCTGCTTTCCAGGAGCAATGGGAGAAAGATCGGTCCGCTTGAGACAGTGATCGGCAATGGCTGGAGCAAGAGCTTGAAGCCCGCGGTCGCTTAGCGGACGACGCTCAGCGAGAGAAATCCGAGGTCGAAAAGCGTCTCGCGGAATCCAGTGAGGAGCGGCACCAACTTGAGTTTGAGCTGTTGCACGCTCGCGAACAGTCCTCAGCTAAGTCCGCTGAAGCTCAGCCATTGACGGGCAAAATGGCCTGGAGCGGCGACCAGGCCGACGTGGGGCAAGGCGAGTCGGACGTTACTGCGGAGGATCGCAATGAGAGTAAAACCGGTCTAGACGCGAATTCCTTGGCCCAGTCCCGAGCCGCTGATTCTTTTCTCTCCGAGTGGCGCGAGAGAAATCGAGGCGAGTTGCCAGACCCCGCATCGGCGGATCGTGATCCTGAGACTTGCCCGACAGACGATCAGGTTCAGACAGATGATCAGGGTGATGCTGGCAAGGAGATTCAGACCGAGCCAGAGATGGAGCCCGAGTCGCGTCCTCCGACAACGGAGGCGGACGAGTTTTCGAGCGGTTTCAATTCGCCAGAGGACCTTCAGCCCACCGACGCGTTTGCGGACAGCGCTGCTCTGGCGGAATTCGGGCGTGTTGACGATCAAGCGACCGAGAACGGGCTCGAGTTTGGCGCCGCCTACCCGGACCTCGGGGCGGATTATGGCGACCCAGCCTACGGTGAGAGCGGTTTTCGGTTTGCAGGGCAAGACCAGGAGGAGCACGACGAGCTTGGGGCGACTGCCGGCGCACGGTTCGAGCCATTCGTTGAGCAGGGCGGTTGCGAATGCTCGGCTTCGACCGAATTCTCTGCGACGGGCGCGAGGTGCGATGGTTGCGATGATTGCCAGTGTCACGAGGACAAGGTGGGAGATCTAGGAGACAGCATCGCTGACCCGGAACAACCTGAGTTCTCGTCGCTTGCAGGTGGGTCGCCGGTCAATACAGCGGATGTCTTGGCCGATTTTGGGCAGGGTAGCGAGCCAAACGAGCCGCCAGCCACACCAGAATTCGAGGCTGGTTCCGCTGGAACCGCGGATAAGGAAGCAGACCCATGGCAGACTGCTATCGAGGAAGATTCGGAATCATTGGATGACGACAATTCGCTTACGAATTACATGGATCGCCTGATGCAGCGCGTTCGTGGAGATGGTCCGGCGAGGGAGCCAGCGCCACAGCGGCTGATGTCCGGCGAGCCCACTGAGCCTGAAACGGGCGAGCCGAAGGAATCGCCAGGTGCAGCATCGACCTTGAAGGCCGACGAATTCCTCCCGCGTCACCGCGCGCCAGAACAAGGCGACAGCCTACGCGCGATGCGAGAGCTTGCCAATGACCAAGCGAACAAGGCGATTGTCTCCCACGAGCAGCGCAATTGGGCCGAGTCGGCTCAGGCCAAACGAGTCGCGGCCTACGGGATGTTTGTCGTGGGCACATTGATCATGTACTTTGCAGGTTTCGCGAGCCTCATCGGCTACTTCGGCGCGTTCGTCTCTTTCGGCGTCGCCATCTACTGGCTCAAACAGGCCCGCGACTTTGCTGGCACTTCACGGCGCATTGCCAAAAGCGAGGCGCAGACTGCGACCGAGCCTGCGACAACGAGTGGCGCGGCGCCAACGATGGAAGCGGCAGGTCGTCCGTCCTTGACCGATCTGGGAATGTCGGGGTCGCGACTCGACAGCTTCGAGGGAGATTTGCTCAAGAACGATTGATCTCGTTCAGAAACCGCGCGCGGCAAGGATGTCGTCAAAGTCTCTCAAATGGTAATCGAGACCCACGTAGTCAAGGGTCTTGCAAAGTCCTCGGAGAGCGACGCCGAGTCCGTCGGGGCCGCTAAACCCGCCGAATTGGCCGCCGCCCTTTAGATGCGGCTCGAGATCTAGGAACACGCCTGGGATTCCTCGTCGTTTGAGCATCTCCTCAAGTTGCGGGACCATGTTTGCGAAGTCTCGCAGAATGGCCTCGTGCCCGCTGTCTCCCAGATCCGAGGGGACAAAATACTTCAGGGCGGCCTCATCCACATGCCCCGACCGCTGAACCGGTTCGGGGTGGCGGTAGTCCTTGATATGCATCCAGCCCAGGCCTTTCTTCATCGCCAGATACTGCTCGAATATTTCGTCTGAGCTGAATCCTTGCGTGACGATGTTGCCCGCGTCGAAAATCAACATCAGGGCGGGGTGATTGACTTTCTGGTGAATCTCGGCGAGCAGTTGTCCTGTCTGGCCGATCAAGTTGGCCTCCACCTCAAGCCCGAACGTCAAGTCGCTGCGATGGCAGGCTTCGGCAATTTCGCCCAGTTGATCGACAGCTTGGGCCATGTGGTCTTGAGGCGAGTCGCCGCGAGGATGATAGAAGGAAAATCCGCGGAGTAATTTGGTTTCAAAGGCGTGGGCCAAGTCACACGCTTTTTGGACATCATTCTTCAGGTATTTTTTGAACGGAACAAAGTCGTTTTTTGACTTGTCGTCGATATCCAACAATTTCACTTTGCCAATCGGCGAACCGATGGAGGAGACATTCAGTCCGTACTCGTCTTCCAAATGCCGGATCTTAGTGATTTCGGACTTGTTCAACTGCATTACATTCTTGACGCCGTGGCCTGCATCGATGAACCGTAACGTGTAGTACTGTAAGCCGAGCGCGGCGAAGGCCGAAAACTGCTGGTGGGCCGTCTTGTCATTCGCGGCTTCGTCGGCGAAGCCGCTCAAGATGACGCGTGGTCTCTCAGCCATGGGGTCCGCCTTTCTTGGCGTTACGTTCGTCAATTAACTGGTTGGTATGCATGGCATTGTGCGGCTGGCCCCCGATAGTTGCAAGAGGTCCATCAAGCGCCGGAGGCGGATCTGTAGAAAGTCAGCTCGCTGCTGCTTGCCCTTTCCTCGGTCACCGCGAGAAAATAACTTGGCCTTTCCCGCCGCTGCAGCGGTCGTTCCGGCGTTTGGACCACCCCAGCCGTCTATTCCTCCGCTGCTGGCGGCTGCTGGACAGGTTCGCTATTCTGAGACGTTAACTAGAAGACTTGTCAAAGCTGACCTGAGAGAGTCTAGAGGACGCTGATGTCGCACCCAAAGCCGATCGAACACATTGGAGACGAAGTTTCCAACGAGGTTCGACGCCGAATTTCTCGCACCGAACCCAAGTCGCTTCGCACGCCGACCTCGTCGATGGCGGTGATCAAACAAAGCGCCGGTTCGTTCCACTGGACTCCGGAAGGCCACAAACTGGCCGATTTTTCCTCAGGCGTATTGGTCGCGAACTTGGGCCATAATCCGATTTCTTGGTGGAATCGAGTCCTGCAACTCCTTGGCGTTTCGGATCTTCGCGAGGCGACCGGCGACTATCTC
Source organism: uncultured Pirellulaceae bacterium (assembly GCA_964635375.1). GTDB lineage: Bacteria > Planctomycetota > Planctomycetia > Pirellulales > Pirellulaceae > CAZMNY01. The sequence continues at coordinate 15,317 of CAZWOU010000080.1, forward strand.
AAGGCGGGGCCGCTCACTGCTTACAACGCGGCGACCGGGTTAGAGGCGGAGGCCTGCGAAAGGCTGCTCGCCAACCTGAGGAATCAGGCCGGCGGCGATCACATGGAGCAAGTCCTCTGGGCCGCCAGCGGAAGCGAGGCGATCCAAAAGGCCCTCTGGGCGGCCATGAAGTTTCAAGGCGACCGCCAACACATCATTGCAACTCGCGGTGGGTTTCATGGCAAGAAGGGGCTCGCCGGCGCCGTCACCGGATCGGAGGACGACAGTGAACGAGATCCTCGCGTCCACTTTCTCGGCTTTCCAAAAAGCGAGTGCGATGATTTGGCCAAGCGGCGTCAACCGCTCGACCTGACGCCCTATCAGCAGGAACTTGACCAGTTGAAGCAACAACATGGCGATTCCATTGGAATGCTCGTTACGGAACCCTATCTCGGCGGAGGCGGCTCTTACCACCCTCAGCCCGAATACTTGCAGTGGCTCGAGCAGCAGTGCCGAGAGAACAACTGGCTGTTCATTCTCGATGAGATTCAAGCAAACTTTGGCCGCACGGGCCCCATGTACGCCTTTACCCACTACGGCGTGACGCCGGACATCGTCTGTCTCGGCAAGGGACTCGGCAACGGCGCCCCTGTCGCAGCTGCCGTGGGCCGCCGCGATGTGCTGGCGTCGTTGAACTACGGCGAAGGGTCCGACACCTATAGCGCCAACCCGATCGCCTGCGCCGCCGTCGTCGCCACGCTCGATGAGTTCGAATCCCAGAACGTCCTTCAGAATGCAGCCGAACTAGCCGGCGTCATCGAATCGGGTCTTGAGCGACTCAAAGAGACGGGCGTGATCTGCCGAGTCCGAGGCGAGGGATGTGTTTGGGGCATCGAGTGTCAGGCGATTGGCGATCGATCCGCTGACCAAGTGGCTCTCGAGTGCGTCGAGGCTTGCTACCTGGGCGACCCACAAGGGCGTCGCATCCACCTGCTCGGCCCCCTTGCCGGATGCGTCCTGCGAATCAGCCCGCCACTGACTATGGACGTCGACGAGGCCGCCGAGTATCTCGACGTCATGTTCGAGATATTTAGCGCCCTGGCTGGGAGTTAGTCGAACCTGCCGATACCTTCGACTCGCGGAGCCTGCAGATGCCCAAAAAGGCGATGGCGATTGCCGCCCACCCTGACGACATCGAGTTCTTCATGGCGGGCACGTTGATGTTGCTGAAGCAACAGGGCTATCAGATTCACTATATGAATCTGGCCAACGGCTGTTGCGGCACGACTCAATACGATGCGGCGACGATTACCCGGATGCGGCGATTGGAGGCGATGGACGCGGCTGAGTACGCGGGCGCCGTGTATCACGAGAGCATCTGTGACGATCTGCAGGTGTTCTATGAGAAGAGTCAACTGGCGAAGGTTGCGGCCGCGATTCGCGTCGCTCGTCCCGAAATCGTTCTGACCCATTCGCCCAGCGACTACATGGAAGATCATATGAATGCTTGCCGGTTAGCCCTAACGGCTGCCTTTGTGAGAGGCATGCCGAACTTTGAAACCGACCCGCCCAGGCCTCATGTCGATGGCGTTGTGACCGTCTATCACGCCCAGCCTTTCTCTCACACGGATCCGCTTCGTTGCCCGGTCGAGCCCGACTTTTGGGTCGACGTCGAAACGGTGTTGGAGCAAAAAGTAGAAATGCTCGCCAAGCACCGGACTCAAAAAGACTGGCTCGATCAAAGCCAAGGCCACGACTCTTACTTGCAAACGCTTCGCGACCTTGACGCTCAAGGCGGACGGATTTCCGGCAAGTTCAAGTATGCCGAGGGCTGGCGCCGACATCTCCACTTGGGCTATTGCGGCCCGGATGACGACCCTCTGTGCGACGCCTTGGGCGCCTACGTTTAAGGCTTGCGACAAACGTGCTCGATCACTCGCAGGATGACAGCTTCGCAGCCCTTGGTTGACTCAAAGTGCGGGCTGAGGGCGACCACTCGGCCCTCGCCGAATTGGCAGGCAACCACAGCCGGTGAGCCGATCATGGTGTTGGCCTGCTGAGGTTGGTAGATGCCGTTCTCCGTGCGGAAGAAGGCGAGAGGCTGATAGCTGGGCAAGGAGGGATCGGCGCCAGGCGAGAGAATGGGTCCGTTTTGATAGCGAATCGAATGTAACCCTTCGATACCCAATACTCGCTTTCCGTCTCTCGTTACTTCGACGTCCACATCTGTTGCCGGCCCGCGGTACCACATCGACTTGAGGCCTTGGCCCGGAATCTCAGCCATTTTATTGAACACGGCTGCGTTCATCAGGTTGAGCGACCAGGTGTAATGCGATGAGCAGAGGTATGCGCCTGCGCAAATCCCAATGATGCCGCCGCCGCCTCGCGCAAATTGTCGCACATGGTCGCGTCCTAGTTCGCCAATCGCCTTGCCCTGTTTGCTGCCCGAACCGCCAGGGAAAATGATCACGTCAAATTGCCTCAGCAGCTCGATCCGCAGGTCCCCGGGGCCGACGTGGCGGACGATGACATCCGCCCGATTGTCGAGCACCTTGAGCACTTTCGCTTCATTGGCCCCGGAATCGTCGAACAGGGCGACTCGCGTGCCTTTGGCAGCCCTGGGCGGAGTCAACAGGTCGACGTAGTCTTGGTCGATGATCCCGATCTGCTGTAGAGCCGTCGAGACCATCCGCCGGTGCTGCCGCGTGCGCAGAGAAATAGGCTGGCTCTTAAATGTCGTCTCCAGAATGAAGCTTTGAGCGCCCAGGCTTTCGCCGCAAGCGCGAGCCAGGCTGCCTACGATCGGACCTCGGTTGGCGAGCAAGTCGAATTGCCGTTCGGGGGCTATGTCATCGTTGACGGACTTCAGCAGGATCTTGGCGAATCGACTCGACTCGGGAAATGCAATCACGCTCGATCCGACCGACTTGGAATTGAGCCGATGGACGTCGAACCCCTCATGCAAATCGAAAAACCAGTCGGGCTGCTGCTGGGAAACGAATTTCCAAACCGCCTGGCAGAGCGGAGTCACCGCTTCGGACCTGTCTTGTTTGGGGAAATTGCGATTGAGATCGCGAAGCGCAGGATCGTTGCGTGTCTCAGGGAACCAACGAGTGTTGGCGGCGAGGCCAAGTCGATTGACTTTCGGCAACACGACCAGTCTTCCTCGCGAGATCGGCCAGTCCATAATCTGTTCAGCTGCGAGAAAACCTGCGGGCTCATTCCCGTGGAGGCCGGCGACCAGCACCACTGTGGGGCCCGGCTTGCCGCTCTCCGTCACTCGCCAGGGCGTCTCCCACGAGGTTCCAGGGCCGATCAGGCCGGATCGAATCTCGGCCTCAGCCGCCGCGGCCATTGGCAGAGCCGAGAACGCAGCACTGACTAATAGGGTCGTAGCTAAGCAGAAGAACCGAGTGAAAGCGAAACTTCGATCTCGCCGCGCGCGGGCCGATGTGGAAAAGTTGGCGACGTTCATAGGTTCATCTACTCCTTGTCGAGAATCTCTTGGATTTCTCGCCTGGCGAGAGCGAGCGAAGCTGCGGCCATCTTGAAATTCGTGTGCTCCGAAACTTCCGGCTGGATTTCCAAGAACAGGTCCACCGTCTTATTGAACTTTGCCCATTTCTTCCGGCAGATCTTCATGTAGGCCGCGCCATCGTTGCCTCGAAGCGGTCCGCCGAGCGCCAACATGAAATCGTAGAGGCCTCGATGGACTTCGGCCAACTCGTCATCTTCCGCAGCTTCCTCCGAATGTTTGAGGAAAGTCCGCACCATCCAGACATGACTGAGCAGCAGGTCGATCTGCCTCATGACGCGCGAGTTGGCGTTGTTGTCGGCGACCATTATTCTCTCGACGCGAGGGTGACCGTGACGTTCGTCGATATCCCGCCGCGAGAGCTGAATTGGGCGGTCAGCGTCATCTTTCGCGGCGCCAGAGCCGTGACGAGTTCGTCGAAAATCGTATTGCTGACGTTTTCGTAAAAGATTCCATCATTGCGGAAACTCTGCAAGTAGAGTTTCAAACTCTTGAGCTCGATACATTTCTGATCGGGCGTGTAGACGATGTTGATCACGCCAAAATCGGGTTGCCCCGTCTTGGGGCAGACTGACGTGAATTCGGGACAGATGATCTCGATGTCATAGTCCCGATTTGGAAACTGATTCTCGAAGGTCTCCAATATTTCGCAGCGTGGGGCGTTCATCGCCTCCTCCTTTCAGCTTTTCGGCTATTGTGGCAAGATGACACGGTAGCGGGTAGGGGCGTTGGAGCAGACGGTGCAAATATCGGAAATCTACAAGTCGATTCAAGGCGAGGGCCGGTTGACCGGGACCGAAAGCGTCTTTGTGCGCGCTTCCGGCTGCAACCTGCGATGTTGGTTCTGTGATACGCCCCACGCCTCCTGGGCGCCCGAAGGGGACGATCTGTCGATTGACGACATCGTGGCTCAAACCGTCGCCCATGCCTGCTCCCACGTCGTATTGACCGGCGGCGAGCCCATGCTGTTCGCCGAACTGATCCCCCTCTCGGAACGCTTGGACGGGGAGGGGCTGCACATCACGGTCGAGACTGCTGGCACGCTCGACCTGCCGATAACCTGCGATCTGATGTCGCTCAGCCCCAAGACAAAGGGGTCCGCGCCGCCCTCGGATACGCCGCACGATTGGAGACGCCGCCACGAAACCACTCGCGAGTCGCCGGACGTAATTCGCCGTCTGGTCCGCGATTACAATTACCAAGTCAAGTTTGTCATCGACCGCCAAGCTGACTGCCTCGACGTCGAGTCGTACCTGGCCCGATTCCCCGAGATCGATCGCAAGCGCGTCATGCTAATGCCCCAAGGCGTCACTCGCGAACAACTTGTCCAAGTTACCTCTTGGCTGAGCCCCTACTGCCGGCAGAACGGCCTGCAACTTTGCCCGAGAATGCAAGTCGACTGGTTCGATTTGATACGCGGCGTCTGAAGACCAGCGAACGCTCGAGCAAGCATTGCCAGAACCACTGACGTTCATGCTCGGCAAAGGAGCGTCTTTTGGGTTGCTCACGTACAAGTCGCCGTCAGTCGCCACGCAGAGCGGCGATAACAGGGGCTTTCAGGGTGGCTCGAACCGAACTGATGCTAGAAGTCAGCCCGACGGCGAAGACGATCAGCAGGACGCTGGCGAGATAGGGCCAGGGGACGCTTGCTCCGGTCGCGATGATGTGAGGGGCGATTGCGACAACGGCCCCAATGACTCCCAAGAGGAGCCCGGCGGCGAGCAGTGAGGCGTTCTCGTACATCACCATCCAGGCGACTCGCGAACGCGGGAATCCGGCGGCCCGCATCAGCGCCAATTCACCTCGGCGTTCAAAAACGCCGCGAAGTTGCACGGCCGCCAAGCCAAACGTGCCCAGCAGCAGACCGAGCGAGCCGAGTGACTGAAACGTGCTCAAATAAGTGTTCTGAACGGCGAGCAGACCGTCGAGAGTGGCGACGGTCGATTGGGTGTCGAAACCTTGGTCACCCAGGCGGTCTTCCAGAGCAGCAGCCGTCTCGGCCATCGGTTTGGGAGAATGAATGAGAAAGAAACGATACCCGGCCACTTCCGGGAAACTCTGTTTGAAGTCGGCTTCTCCAATCAGGAGGCGCCCTTGGAGAACGCTGTTGGAGAGCAACCCGACGACACGAAACTCGAGGGTCCCGTAGCCGTCGTAAGTGGCCTTGAACTTCTCCCCGACTCCGCCCAACAGGTGCAGGCTATACATGGCTGTGTTCTTGTCGACGATGACGGGAATGGGGCCGCCCGATTCCGCCGACGACTGCAGCAGTCGCCAAGGGTTCTGCTTTTCCTCGTCTGTTTCGCCGCTGCTCGCCGCAAAGGCAAACGTGGATTTGGCCGAGTCAAAGTACGTTACCGTCTCATCGCTGACGCCCAGCACTTGCGGCGCCGTCGCCTGGTAGAGGTTACGGCAACTTGCGTCATCGCCTGGTTTCACGCGAAAGGCGAGCACTTGTCCGCCATCCAGAACATCGGCGGAATCGGCCAACAGATCGGCTCGCGCGGCGGGTTCGTTGAGGTCTTCGAATATTGGCTGTGAGCTGAACGCCGACAATTCGAATCCAGCGGCGCCGTCGAGGCTTGGAGCGAGCCGAAAGGCGCTCATCGAGATGATCAAGAAACTAGCCACGGCCATCAGGCCAATCGTGGTCGTGCTGCGGCTGGAGTTCCGCCCCGCGTTGCGAGTGGCGAGGGCAAGCAGAGACAGGTTGGCGTTGGAGTGTCTGCCAAATCGCAGGTAGGTCCAGGTGAGTATTAGCAATGCAGAAAGCACGGCAGCGCCGGTTCCCACGAAGCAGCCGGCCTGCGCTTCGCCACTGAGTCCAACGCCAAGCAATGCCAATCCGATCGCCGACACTAGCAACACGATCGCGGCTGCTCGCCATCTCGCCGCCGAGCGGCCGCGAGCGGTTGCCTCGCTGATCTGTCCGGCCAGCAGCCTGTGGATGGAACTTCGGGAGGACTCGCGAATCCCCCAGATGATCGTCAAGAGCGAGGTGGCGATTCCGGAGACAAAGCCAATCGCCAAGCTGCGTGGAGTCCAGTGGAGTTCGAGAAACGGCGTCGCAACCGCGTCGACCCAGACGGTTCTGAGTCCGACGAGCATGAGCCAGGCGTAGGCGATGCCGAGGATGACTCCAAATGCCCCGCCGATCGTCGCCACCAACAGGCCCTCAGCGACAAAAGCTCGGGCGGCAAGTCGGCGGCGAAAGCCAACCGCAAGCAACACGCCCAGTTCGCTCAGTCGCTGCTCGACGCCCAAACGAAACAGCAGAGAGACCAACATCAGCGCGGCGCAGATAATGAACATGCTCAGTGCCAGAAACAGGCCATCAAACGGCGTTGTTCCCGACGAGGCTCTTGCACCGCGGAGCTTGACGGGTTGAAAGTCCATTCCCAGAGTCGCCTGTTGCTTTCGAAGCTCGCTCAGGAAGGCCTCGGCGATTTCGGTCTCGCTGAGGCCTTCGCGGTGAGGTATTCGAAATGATGTGGCGCGTCCAAATCGGCTGCCCCACATGCGTTGGCCGTCAGCGAGCGAGACATACGCTTTCGGGGTCGTCCGGTGGTTCCGCCAAAACTCGTCGTCCTGGTCGCGGAGGCGATCGATGTCGAATGGAAAAGGGACATCTAGATTCGCGATTGAGTCTTTGTCCGTAATGCCCTCGACCAGTGGCGTCAGTTCTGGGTCGTTGACTCGCGTCGGAGCGGTCTCAAAAACAGCGGGCGTCTCGCCTTCGTATGGCTCTGCCGGTTCGGTCAGCGGCACAACTCCTCTTAGACGAAACTGGGCGGACGCTTCCTTGGCGACGCCGTGTGACGTCTCCGGGAGAAAGTAGGAAAGCTCAACTGAGTCACCGAGCTTGACCTGCTGATCCGCTGCGGCCCAGCTTGTCAGAACGATTTCGCCCGCTTTCAGCGGCTCGCCAGGCTTGCCTGCGAGCGCCATCAGGTCGAGCGTCGAACTCTCGACAGCGGTCACCATCGAATAGGGGATCTGCGCCTTGCCGTTCCCGGCGCCAATCGAGTTGACGAAGTAGGTGAACATCGCGTTGCCGCCCAACGCGCGGAACGCGTCCGAGCCAATAACTTCCGCTTCCGGCGAGATCAACATGCGGTCAGACTCGAACGAGTAATAGTCATAGACGTTCTTGTCCTGAAACGATCGCTGGACGTGTTGGATCGTGAAGCCGTAATCGCTCAATTGGGGTTTCAGAGCTTGATTCAACGTGGCGTTAACATCTTTGATGCTCCAAGTGTTTTCGTCCTTGCCAGCCACAAGAATCGTGTTAGCCCGCTCTTTGCGGTCTAGTGATTTCTGCAGCAACTCGATGGGCACGAATGCGACGAGCGGCTGAGCTTGGCTGGGTTGGAGGCTGAATCTGCCGAGCCCTTTGTTGGGAACGATGTCAACAATCTCAACATCGGGAATGCTCAGCACGTTATCCGTCTTGCGGCCGTAGGCGCTGTCGGCTGGAACCGCGGTGGGGCGCGGGAGGCGAATGATCGTGGTCTCGCCCACCCGCCCCTCCCATTGCGAAGCCAGTTGTTCATTGAGCACAATCTGCTCGCCCTGCGGCATGCGGCTCGGCTTGACTCCCGCCGTACCGAATTCCCAGAAGCTATCCGCCGCACCGATGAGCAAGACGTTCGCGGACCGCTGAACTCTTCCGTCTCTCTGGGTCTCAATGGTGGCGTTGGGAAAGAGAATGACGGCTTGGGCTTTCGCATAGTACTCCTGAAACTCAGGCGTTGCGGCCAATTCGTCCGCCAGTTCGGTGCGGAAAAACCGATCGGTGACAAGCGCTTCATCGATTCGACCGAGTCGATCAAAGGTAATTGCAGTGAGGCTGCCGCGGACAGAATCGCCGACCAGCAGCGCGCCCGTCAGGACCGCTGTCGCCGCCGCCGCTCCCATCGCGACGGCCGCATTCAACCGGCGATAGTGAAGCAAGCTTGTGAGCACGAGTCGCCAAAACGACATCACGGTTCTCCGGCTATGCACTGGTGATCTGACTCAGTTGACCGCCATTGATTTCGTATCGCGCCTGCATCGCGTCCGCCAGGTCAAGGCTATGGGTGACGACGAGCAAGATGTTATTTTCTTCCTCTTGCAGGCGGAGCAACAATTCGCTGACTTCCGTTGCGGTCTTGCGGTCGAGGCTTCCGGTCGGCTCGTCCGCCAGCAGCAGAGAAGGCGCGAGTAACAAGGCGCGGGCGACAGCCACTCTTTGACGTTCGCCCCCCGACAGTTCCGCCGGGCGGTGGTCGATCCGATCGCTCAAGCCGACTCGGTCGAGCAGTTCGTTCGCACGGGCAATGTTGTCGCTGTTCGGCGAGCCGGAGGCGAGGGCCGGGATCAGCACATTTTCCAGCACGGAGAGCTGCGGCAGCAAGTGATGATCTTGAAAGACAAACCCGATGTTTTCGTTGCGAAACTGGGCAAGTTGGGGTTCGGGCAATGCGAACGGGTCTCGCCCGTTCAATTCCAGTCGGCCGCCAGTGGGCGTCTCCAAAGCCCCGGCGATGTGCAGCAGCGTGCTCTTCCCCGAGCCACTGGGCCCTAGAATTGCCGCGTTCTGCCCGGCGGTCATGCTCAGCGACACGCCCCGCAGCACCACCAAGGGCTTGGCCCGAGTTGGATATTCCTTTTCGACCTTATCAAGAACCAATTCAGCCACAGGATTCTCCCAAAAGGGGATCTTTCTCAGTTTTCGCTGCCGTGAAGGAGCGCTAATGCGCCGAGGCCGTAGAAGGAGTATTCGATGTCGTTTTCGGGGTCGAGTTCGGCGCCGCGGAATCCTCCATCGGTCGTCGCCATCGAATCAACGTACCGCCTGAGTGCGGGCAGGTCCAATTCGTGAATCGCGTCCAAGTCTTCAAGCGTCAGCATGCATGTAAAAGTACTCAGCAAGTCGGCAAAGGGAATTCGCGTGTTGGCTCGCATGCCGCCCTCGTCCGTGTTCATTTCGAGCAGAAAACCGATCGTGCTCTCTCTCGTTTCTTTGTTGAGCGAATTGAGGATTCTCAGTCCGCCGACGGCCGCTGCCGTGGGATTCGCTCCTGCTCGTTTGCTGGCTCGGATCTCACGGAACCCTCCGTACTCGGCCTGTTGCGACATCAGAAATTCGACGGCGCGGGCCGGATTGGGTAGAGGGCGATCGATCAGTTGGCGGCAGAGAATCACTAGGAACGTGTGGTAGGTGCTGCTCGCGGCGCCGCGCGCGGCTTTGGCGTATCCGCCGTCGTCGCGGCGCAGTTCTTCCAGCGTGTCGCTGACCGAGTCTCGCCATTGAGGTGATGCGTTCGCGTAGACATCGATCCCTGCAGCATTCTCCAGCAGCGAGGCCCCGTAGACCAGCGAGAGAAAATCGACAATCGTCTCTTGTCGCGTCAATCGCGAGGCCAGGAAGTCCGCGGCCCGCTCTGCTGGCTGGTCGTACAATTGCCCCAGAATGGCTAACGAGCGAAGTGCGAAACCGGTGTAGTAGAGGTCGCTGGCGCCTTCTCGGCCAGAGAACCCGCCATCGGCATTCTGCCCGCTGAGGAAGTAGCCGGCGATCTTCTCGCGCCGTTCTTCCGGAATGGCGGCGACGCCCATGGCCAGGCGAATCGTCAGGTCTTCAAGGTACGTGGCCATGGGGTGAGCTGTGTTTCAGAGTGGCGATTCTGGTGGCGTTGGTGATTCAAAGGCGCGGACGCCTGGCTGCGCACAAAATCAGCCTGCCGTTTCCGACAGGCTGGCATAATTGACGTCGCTGCATTGGGCCCAAAACTACGGGCCAGCACATCGGCTAGCAGCCCCGACAACCGACGTTAATCGCCAGTAAAGCTCATCAAGGCCATGAACCGAGCGCGTTTGACGGCCAAGGTTACCGCATGCTGGCTCGCCGAGGTGCAACCGGTCTTGCGGCGACCGACGATGCGGCCGTGTCGATTGACTAACTTGCGAAGCAATTCAACGTCTTTGTAGTCGACGTACATCGGCCTCGGCTTCTGGCCATCGACGAAAATCGGGTCCTTCTTCTTGGCCCGCGTGCGCGTTTTGTTCCGGCGTCGGGAACGAAACTTACCCATAAGTCCAACAACTCTACAAGGTTATGTGCGAAAGGAAGCGGTTGCTTCACTACAATCAGTCCGAGGGAAGCCCTCAGTCTATTGGATTTGGCCCGTTGTGCAAGTCCATCCGCGCCGCCAACAGCCGATTTTGGCGGAACAGAGCTGCCTGGCGTAGACGCCTAAGGCATCAGCCGGGACTGCCTCCAAGACCGTTCCTACGGCGTCGCTTCCGGCTCGGCCCAGATCGGCACTATCTTGGATGCGATCCACAGCGCGATCAGGGGCAGCGCGAGAATCGCGGCTGCGGCCAAGATGCCTTCCTTGCCCATCCAGGGAGGTTGGTACTCGACAAACCCGCGAAAACTCTTGGAAAACAACTGGCCGCCAATCACCACGTTCCACCGCATGGCAAGCACTTGTAGCAAGACCAACAGAGAGGAAACGCCACAGAGAAAGGAAAGCAGTCGCGGCGGGCAGCGGCGAAGAAAGGCCGGCAGCAATAACACCAGCGGAACGAGCGATCCCACCAAAACCTGAATAATGCCAAAGGAGACCGCCAGATGCTCAGTCAGCAAGGTCGAAAGGACTTCCCACTCGTCACCCGCATCGTAGGCCATCTGAAGCAACTCCAGGCCTTCAAGCGTGACCGCCAGGAACAGAAACAACCAAAGGTAGCCGCCAAGGGTGCGAATACAATCGACGTCGGCGGAGACGCCACGGCGAACACTAATGAACAGGTACAGCAGGATCATCGCGGCCACGCCAGAGACAATGGCTGAAACCAAGAAAATGACCGGAAGCAGCGGCGTCGACCACCAGGGATTTGACTTGACGGCGCCGAACAAAAATCCGACGTAGCTGGTCAGAACGCAGACAATTGGAATGCCTGTGATCGCCAGCGCTCGGATCAGCCATTGATCCACCGCTCGGGCTCGATCGGTAATGTTCGTGACGCCCAACGCGGCAAACCAATAGAACAACCCAACAAGGCCCCCACGATTCGCAGCTCGCTCTGTAATCGCTGGGCGGAAGACAAGCCACACTTCAACGGCGAGGACGAGCATGCAGGCGGCGTAAACGAACCCGAACATCGCCATAGCCGAGGTTGTGCTGGGCGTAATCATCACTTGCAAACAACGTTCTGGATGGTGCAAATGAAGCAGTAGTGGAACCGTGGCGAACGCACAACAACAGAATGACGTCACCAACGCCAACTGGGCCACTGGCTTGATTGCGGTGCGACCCAAAACAAAAAACAGTGAGGAGACGACGAACGTGCCCGCCACCAAACCCGTAATGTAAGGGTAGAGCACGATCATGATGCTCCAGGCTGGGTGGACGTCATTTGGAAAGAGAAAGGACGGTCCGTCCATCAAATCACCTCTCCGTCAAGGGCGGTGTAGCGGAGCTTGGGGTGTGTGCCGAGGTGCTGCTTCAGTACGCTCGTGGGGACCGCGGCGATTCGCTTGCTAATCTCGCTGTTGGGATCGTCGATGCGACCGAAAATGCGAGCTCCCGTTGGGCAAGCTTCCACACACGCCGGCGTCTCCTCTCGGTTCACTCGGTGATAGCACCAGGTGCACTTGTCCGCGTTTTCCGTCTCGTGATTGATAAAGCGGATCCCGTAGGGACAAGCCTGTACGCAATAGGCGCAGCCGATGCACAATTCCGGATCGACGAGCTCAATGCCCCCCGGCGAGGTGATTGAGGCGTGTGTCGGACAAACTTGATTGCAGGGGGCGTCTGTGCATTGGTTGCAAAGCTTGGGAACAAAGTATGACCTGGAGACGGTTTCCGGGTCGATGGCCGCAACGTCAGACCCCGAGTACCCGGTCTCCGGAACCCGGTCGACTTGCACCCTGCCGTCTTTGAAATGCACGTAGCGTTCGACCCAGGTGCGCGTGTTTCCTTCCGGGACATTGTTCTCGATACGGCAGGCGGTCAGACATTTGCCGATGCCGACGCATTTGTCCGTGTCGACTAGAAACCCATAGGTTGGACCCGACTCCGCCCCCTCGGCGCCATCTCCGCCGTTCTCGTCCGCTGAGTGGGTCGAAGTCACGGGCAGGACGGTGAGACTCATGGCGCCTAGCGCGATCGTCGTGGCCTTCTGCATGAACTGGCGACGGGATTTGAGGAATTCCGCTTCGCTCAATTCAGCGGAGTCACCGCGCGGATTGCACCCGCATCCCGCACCGCAATCACAGTCGCGTTCACCGTTGTGTTCATTCAAGATCGGCAACATCTTCTCGCCTTCAGTTCGTGCTGAGCTGGCTAGGAAGTGAATTCGCGGTTGTCAACTTTGGTCTCCACAACTTCGTTTCCACAATCGGCCTATTC
>CAZWOU010000081.1:0-1096 GCA_964635375.1 uncultured Pirellulaceae bacterium
GGCTCGCCCCGTTGCCCTACCTGAAAAAACCACGCCTTAGGCGACTCGTGCGAGCGCCGCTCAACTTCGTTTTGCGCAGAAGACTAGTGCCGAAAGAAACACGATGCGTATTCAAGTCCTCACAGTAGTTATCGCCATGCTGGGGGCCCAGGTCGTGTTCGCCGACTGGCCTCAGTTTCGGGGCCCCAACAGTTCGGGCGTGGCCGACGACTCTCCGGCGCCGGTGGAATTTGGTCCGGGTCGGAACGAGCTGTGGCGCGTGTCGCTGCATTCGGGGCACAGCTCACCCTGTGTCGCCGGCGACTCGATATTCTTGACGACCTTTCAGCAGCCGGAACAAAAGCTGGCGGTCGTTTGTATTGCTCGCTCCAGTGGAAAGATCCGTTGGCAAAGAGAAGTGCCAACCGACAAGACGGAAAAAGGCCACCCTGCATTTAATCCGGCCAGCAGCACGCCGACTTCTGATGGCGATCGAGTCGTTGCCTACTTCGGTTCGTTTGGACTCGTCTGTTTTGATACAGCTGGCAAAAAGCTCTGGGAACGCAAGATGCCGCTGACGAAGTCGTACGCTGGCAACGCGACGTCGCCGATGATTGTGGGTGACAAAGTCATTCTTTACCGCGGGAATTTCGTCGATCACTTTCTCCTGGCCGTTGACAAAGTGACCGGGAAAGAGCTGTGGAAGGTGCCACAGCAGGAGCCGTTTGCGGCCGAGTTGGCGTGTACCGCGTGTCCGATTGTCGCCGGCGACAAGCTGCTCGTCCACACCGCGCGTGCGATGCAGGCGTTTGACGTCGCTACGGGAAAACGAATCTGGGTCGCGAAGGCTGCAACGACCGCGACCAGCACGCCGATACTGGCGGGCAACGAAGTTATCGTCGCCGCCTGGAACAAGTTGGGCGAACCGGCGCTACGGCCGCCCTTTCCGACATTTGGCCAACTCGTCGACAAACATGATCAGGATGGCGATCAGCTCATCAGTCGTGATGAGTTTCCGAAGTTGTGGATCTTCCATCGACCCGACGGTGCTGAAGCGAGCCAGAACGGCGCCACTATTCGTTTCGACCGAGTCGATAAGAACCGAGATCGCGAAATC
>CAZWOU010000081.1:1196-28217 GCA_964635375.1 uncultured Pirellulaceae bacterium
GTCATCTACGTGCGAACCCACTCGACGCTGTACGCGTTTGGTCTGAAGTGATCGTCGAGCTGGTAGACCTTTCTCAATTACCACACAAACTCATTTCAGAATTGACATCATGCCTCAAAGAATCCTCCCCATCTGCTCCCTTCTGATCTTCTCTCTTGCGTGTGTCCCAGTTTCGGTCCGAGCTCAATCTGCGGAAGAGGCTGCCGAGAACTGGCACCAATGGCGCGGGCCGGATGCAAACGGCGTCTCCCGATCGGCGGAGCCTCCGGTCCGGTGGAGCGAGAGCGACAATCTCAAATGGAAGGTTGCCGTTGAGGGGAGTGGGAGCTCCACGCCGATCATCTGGAACAATCAGGTCTTCCTGTTGACCGCCACCAACACAGGCAAGGTCGAACCCAGTCTGCCGAAACCGGAAGACCAACCAAAGCGAGTTTTCGGCATCACACATCCGAACACCAGCTACCGCTTTGTCGTGTTGTGTCTTGACCGCGACACAGGCGAAGAGCTCTGGCGGCGAGTCGCCACTGAAGTGATTCCGCACGAAGGCCATCATGGCGACAACAACTTCGCGTCCGCCTCACCAACCACCGACGGCGAGCGGCTTTATTGCTGGTTCGGTTCCGCCGGGCTGTTTTGTTACGACCTGAACGGAAAGAAGTTGTGGGACCGAGATCTCGGCAAAGCCACCGTTGGCGCCAGTTTGGGCGAAGGATGCTCGCCCGTGGTTCACGATGGCAAACTGGTTATCGTCCGCGACCACGCGCGTCAATCGAGCATTGAAGTGCTCAATGCGAAGACAGGAGCGACAATCTGGAAGAAGAAACGCGATGAGCCCAATGCCTGGGCCACGCCGCAGGTGATCGATCACAGCGGAGCGACTCAAGTAATCACCGCAGCTTCAAACATGGTTCGCAGTTATGACATTGAAAATGGGGAAATCATCTGGCAGTGCAGCGGCCTGACAGGCAATGTGATCCCCTGCCCAGTTGTCGAGGGCGATGTCGTTTACTGCATGAGCGGCTATCAAGGGTATTCACTTCTCGCCTTGCCGCTGACGGAACGGGGCGACATTTCAAATTCGAAGAAGATTCAATGGTCGAAGGATCGCGGGACGCCTTATGTCTCATCGCCGTTGCTGTACGACGGGATGCTTTACTACAACCAGTCGAACAACGCCATCTTGTCGTGCCTCGATTCTGCAACCGGCGACACGATACTTGAACGCACCCGATTGACGGGTATTTCCAGAATCTACGCCTCGCCCGTTGGAGCTGGCGGGCGGGTCTACATTATTGGCCGCGACGGAACGACGCTCGTGTTGAAACGATCAAAAAAATTGGAGATCATGGCGACGAATAAGCTGGATGACAACGTCAACTCGTCGCCCTCAATCGCGGGCAAGCAATTGTTCATTCGAGGAGCCAAGTTTCTTTACTGCGTCGAAGAATAGGTAGCTCCATTGCGGGACAAAGCAAACAACGCTCTGGCCGCGAGTTTTCAGGTGTTGTCAGCCGCGACGTTGTGGGGCGGCGACTTCATTTTCCCACACTGTAGAGATACTTGTCCGACCTCAGCAGAATCTGTTTGCCAGTGACCGCTGGACTGGCGTTGAAGACACTGCCATCTCGCAATTCATTGGTCGACAGCAACTTGAACTTAGGCTGGGCGAGCAGCACAAACGTGCGGCCGGAGCGGTTCAAGTAGTAAAGTCGGCCATCGGCCAGCAGAGTGGAAGCATAGACTTGGCCACCGCGGTTGAGTCGCTCTTCGTATACGATCTGACCGGTCTCGGCTCGGGCGCAATAGGCGATCCCGAGTTTCTCGTGCATCCAATAGAGATGGCCATCGAGGTACACGGGCGAAGTGACGTTCGACCCCTTCTCGCTTGTCCATAAACGGTGCGTCGCGGTTACATCACCCCGCCCGCCCGATCGAACAGCCAACGCGGCAATGCCCGATCGACCTCCGAGAACGTACACGACGCCATCGGCGGCCACGACACAGGGAACCATGTACCAGGTGATGTCTGTATCGCACGACCAAAGTTGTTCGCCCGAATCGGGATTAAACGCGAGCACCTTGCCGTGGGTTGCCACGATCAACTCGTCCTCGCCCGATTTCGTCTTCACGATCAATGGAGTGTTCCACGCTTGCTTGATTCCGCCGGCCCGCCACTTTTCCTGTCCCGTGGTTCGATCAAGCGCGATGAGCGATGAACTTTCCACGCTGGCGTTGATGAAGAGCAAATCTTTGTACAGCACGGGCGAGGCGGACGTGCCCCAACCATGCGTCTTCGAACCGACGTCAGCGTGCCAAAGTTGTTTGCCCTGATGGTCATGGGCGAAAACGCCAGATTTTCCAAAGAACGTGTAGACGCGTTCGGCATCCACGGCGGGCGTATTGGCGGCGAAGCCATGGTCGCGGATACTGGATTCTTCAGGCAGCGTCGCCTTGACGGACTCGTTCCAGAGAATCTCGCCATCGTCTCGCCCAAGGCAGATCAGGTGCCGCGTGAGTTCATCCGGGCTGCCGCCCGACTCGCCGGGAACCAGGAAGCCGGTGTAAGAGGTAACAAAGATTCGATCGCCCCAGACAACCGGACTCGACGCCCCTGCTCCTGGCAAAGGCGTCTTCCAGGTGATGTTCTGGTTTTCATTTCAGGTCACGGGCAACCCCGCGGCCTGGCTGACCCCCATTCCACTGGGCCCGCGAAAACGCGGCCAGTCGTTGTCCCTGCTGTCGTTGTCCCTGCTGTCGTTGTCCCTGCTGTCGTTGTCCCTGCTGCTCACGTCGCGGGAGGGTGTGTTGACTTGCTGAGTTAGCCCGTCCTGTTCGGGGGCTGCGGGGCTCGTTTGACTTGAACAAGAGGCGTTGATCAGGGTGGCCGAGAGCATCACTGCGATCGTGATTCGAAGCTGGATTCGAGCTATCAATTGTTTCCCCTTTTTGCGGGCAAGATGGATGCACTAGCACCGATTGATTGTGAGGTGGTCCGGGTTGCGTAACGTCGCACACGCATCTGCGGCCGGGCCGATTTATTCTACGTCTTGGCGAACCTGCTTGAGCAGGCGTAGCAGTTCCGCACGAATCTTGGATTCTGCGCCAACCTCAAGGTGGCTACTGCGCGCTGGCCACGTTTCGTATCCGCCCCAGTCGTGTTGTTGTTCGGTCGGCAAGTAGCCGCTGTAACCGTTGGCAAGTTCCATGGTCATCGTAGTGGCGAACGGACTTGCCGATTTGATCGCCAGTCCCGTTTCAGAGAATACCTCGCAGGGAGCCGCGGCAATTCCGATACTCCCGATTCGAATTGCCTGTAGGGGGACGGGATAGCTGTCAGGATACTGACTCAAATGCATCGCCTCTTGGGCGTAAATTCGGCTCCACCGATGCCCGCCCTTGGCGTCCTTTTGAGAGAGCAGAGTCTTAGCCCATTCTTGGCGTTTCGGGTTGGGTTTGCGAACGGCCAGCGAGAGCTCGCTCGTGGCGACGCCCAGCGAGTCGGGAGTCTGGTGGGTGATTTGGTCGAGTTTAGTGAGCGTCTCGTCGGCCAGCAAATTACCGAAGTGTTCCATTCTCGACCAAGGCGGTTTGCGGCCGCCCGAGTCCGTTCGTCGAAACGACCCGATGTCCCCACTCGTCGCGTTGCTCATGATGCCGACAAAGGGTGGCCGGCCGTCGCCGGCAGTCAATTTGGATTCCAGCCGTCGAGCGTAGCAGCCAAAATAGTCCGCGCTGACCATGCCGCCCGCGTAGCCTCCGCAGTAGTGCACGCTGAAGTTGCCCAAGATCGCCAAGGGGTGGCCGCTTGCGTGCTGGACGGACAGAACAGAAAACCCCGGATCGACTGGGCCTGCCGGCCGGATCACAGCATTGCTCTTGCCCGACACAGACTTGATTCGTTCGCCTGTAACTCCAAAGGGGTTTGCGGCGACAGAACCCGGTTTGCACAAGGATCGCCGGCAGGAGGCGAGGCCAGGTTTGGTGAACACGCCAAAACCAATCTTCGCCGGCGCCAAGTTGGCAAACGCTTTGGCCGCCGCCTTGGCACTCCGCTCCGCAACCATTCGGCGATAGGCTTCATCGGGCGCTCGCGTGCTGATCCGCGCGACTCGCGGAGTCGCGTGCGAGTGGGTCGCCGCCATCAACTGGTGACTGGGCGGAATCCCAGTCGTCTCGAAGACCTTCTTCTTCGCCGCATCATAGACTTCGCGATCGATCATGCACATGTCGTTGACGACGATCAGAACCGATGTGTCACCCTGCTTCAGAACTAATGCTCGCGAGGTCAGACGGTCATGCACTCCGCGCACTGGCCCCGGTTTGCTGATCGGTCCATCTAGCGAGACGCCCTCGCCCGGCGTGAGGTCCGCCGTCGCGGCGCCCGCCAAAAACGGCTCAGCGGCGACAGCCAATGAGCATGTCTGTAACAGGAAGACGAGGGCGAGAACGAGAGTTGGATGTTTCATGATTCGCTGCCGGTGGCTGTTCCCAAGAAGGACCTCGACATGCCATTGACCAAGAAAATCGTTGCCTTCAAGGCCTGACGATGCTCAGCTGATTCTAGCCCCTCGCCTGCGGCGGTTCCAGGCTTGCGGAGCGAAACGTCTCGAACTTGCAATCGAGTCGGCCACGCGGATTCGAGCAGCGTTCGTGCGAGGGCGCCGGCGAGCAACTCTCGCCTACTGCCTCGATGGAGTGAAGACGTATTGGTCGTCCGCGGCTTCGATTCGAATCACGCCCGTGTTGAAGATCCGCAAAGTTCGCTGACCGCTGAGGCTGCTCTCGTCATAGCGAATTTCATCCAGCGTCAGCGTCTCGTCCGAGATGGACCAGGCGGCAGTTATCTGCTTGACGCTGCGGGGGGAGGCGGACGTGGCCGCGCCGAGAATGGCGTCGACTAGTTCCGTCGGCAATGCCTCTCCCTTCGAAACGAGCGTCATTTGTCCCGCGGCAAACTGCCAATCTAGCGGCGGTTCGTCTGGCCCCGTGCGATGACTGTAGCTCGCGCCTGTGAGCCTCTGTTTCGTCACTGCTGGATAGTTGCCCCCTGTTCGCAGAGGCGCCGTCTTGCCTCCACACCCAAGCGCCAGCAGGCAAACTGCTGCGAGTCCACACCTCGTTTGAAATCGAATCACGACTTGCTCTCCACTAGCCGGGGCCGTGCCCGTAAATGTGCTGAATCGGAGTCTTATGCCCCCAACTCACTTCGTCCACGCCGACGCCGAAAGCATCCGCGATCTTCCGCCGCTCTTGCGGGCTGGGTGTCCATCGACCCATCACGATTGCCAGCACCCTCTCCTGCTCCACGCCGCAGCGTTCGGTCAATTGGCGGATCGTCACTTCGTTCTTTTGGCACAGTTCGACAACAGTGGCCATCACTTGCTCCCTTGACTCGTATCGCACAGCCCCGCCTCGCGGGGTCGTCAGAAGTCTTCTTTGAGTCCAAAACGGCGGTAGCGAACGTTGCGGGGGTCCATCGTGTGCCCCCAAATGATCTCATCAACTTTGACGCCGAGGGCGGTGGCAAGCTTCTCTCGCTCAGCCGGGCTCGGCGTCCAGCGACCAAGCACCACCGCCTGTACCCGCTCTCGAGCCAAGCCTGAGCGCTCCGCGATATCGTCAACCCCGTAGCCGGTCGACTCGAGAAATGTGTCGATAGTCTTTATGATCGTAGTCCGACGTGTGGGCCGTGGCCGCAAAGGGCCAGTGATTTCGGGCCGTGATTTCGGGCCGGCCTTGCATCAGATTATTCTGCCATCTCGGTGATTTGACAAGCTGTGCTCGCGTTCTGGCGAGCAGGTGGAGCGGGCCCGAGTGCCGGTGATTTCGGGCGTTGGCCGGAATTGGCGGTTTCCTGTGCCGGGGTCTAGTCAGGGTTGGTTTCTGTAAAAATAGGCAGGCTAAGGGGAATTGGAGGCCCGATTAGGGGGCTGAGCCGGACTTCACCTTGTTATCTCGTGAAAATCGTGTACGATCCGCTTGGTGGTTGGTCCCCAACATCAGCGATAGCAACCTCCCGTAGGAACCCGCTCCGACAGGCCCTGATGTGGTTGTCGCCTCGGTCGATTGAAACTGCTCCGCGGACTCGTAAATGTAAGGGTTGCTCGGGACCACCCTTAAGAACCAGCATCTATCGACAGGAACGAGTGACCCATTCATAGCCTGTCATTTTCCTATTCAAATTGAGAGTGATTCTGCGCATGGCATCGGTACCCCTGGATGGAACGCCCCAAACACCTGCACTGGATGCAGTCGAGAAGAAATATGAGTTCCCCGGCACCCCGACCACATGTGATGGCGCGGAAGCCATCGTGTGGGTCGAAACCCGTATCTCGCAGGGTTCTGGGGCCTACCCGATCACCAGTTCGACCACCATGGGCAGTGGTTTCAACCAAGCGATGATGAATGGCGTGCCCAACCTGTGGGGCGACCAATTGGTGTTCGTGGAGCCTGAGAGCGAGCACTCAGCCGCCACCTTTTGCGAGGGTTTTGCGGCCGCTGGGGGCCGGGTGACGAATTTTACATCTGGCCAAGGCTTGGTGTTGATGAAGGAAGTCCTTTACACGATCTCTGGCAAGCGTCTGCCTGTCGTGTTCAATATTGGCGCCCGCGCGTTGACGAGTCACAGTTTGAACGTGCATGCTGGCCACGATGATGTGATGAGCGTGTCGGATTGTGGGTGGGGCATGCTGTTCGCCCGCAACGCCCAAGAGACCTGCGACCTCTGCTTGATCGCCCGCCGTGCCGCCGAGGCGTCGAGCACGCCGATCATGAACATCCAAGACGGGTTCCTAACGACCCACACTGTCGAATCGGTGCGTCTTCTCGAGCCCGAATTCATGAAGGAATTCGTGGGCAAGCCGGAAGACAAATTGGTCAACATACTGGACACCGGCAACCCAATGATGTCCGGCGTCGTTCAGAACCAAGACTCGTACATGAAGGGCAAGATTGCCCAGCGTTGGTACTACGATCAAGTCGCTCCGGCCTTGGAGGACGCGTTCGACGAGTTCTACCGCAAGACGGGGCGCCGATACGGGTTTGTGGACGGCTACCGCTGCGAAGACGCGGAGTACGTCTTGGTTGGCATGGGTTCGTATATGGAGACAGCTCAAACAACAGTCGACTACCTTCGCGACGTAAAAGGAATCAAGGCTGGTTGTCTGAACATCTATTGCTACCGCCCGTTTCCCGCCCAAGCCATCGTCAACGCGCTGAAGCATTGCAAGGCGGTTACGGTGATGGAGAGAATGGATGATCCGCTCTCGACCACTGGAAATCCGTTGACTCGCGAGATCAAAGCGGCGTTTTACGACGCTGCCAACGGTCAAAACGGGTTGGAGAAGATTGACAGTCTTCCCCGGGTCTACCATGGTGCAGCAGGGCTCGGCAGCCGAGACGTTCGCCCTGGCGACATCACGGCGATTTTCCGCAACATGATCGACGACGGTCAGGATTTCTTTGTCGTGGGCATCAAGCACGCTTTGGCGTTGCAAACGAAGGAAGATCCCGATTTGCGGCCCGAAGGAGCGTTTTCCATGCGGGGCCATTCAGTGGGCGGTTTTGGTTCGGTGACAACCAACAAAGTCATCGCCACCATCGGCGGGCAGGTTTTTGGCAACGACGTGCAGGCCTACCCCAAGTATGGCTCGGAGAAGAAAGGGCTGCCGACAACCTACTTCTTGACCATCGCAGGCTCGCATATCTACTCGCATTGCGAGCTGGAGTATGTCAACCTCGCCGTGCTCAATGACACGAATGCCGTGTTCAGCGGCAACCCACTCAAAGGGATGGTTGAGGGCGGCGCGGTGTTCATGCAGAGTCACTACAGCAACCCCGCGGATGTTTGGCAGCGACTTCCCAAGCAGCATCAAGAGACGGTTCGAAACAGCAATCTGCGAGTCTATTTCGCGGATATGGTGCAGATCGCCAGGGAAGTCGCCTCGGTAGCCGACCTGGAAATGCGGATGCAGGGAATTGTTTTACTAGGCGCATTTTTGAAGCTGACGCCGTTTGCGGAAGTGAGCAAGATGTCGAAGGACGAAGTCTACGCCGGCGTCGAGAAAGCCTTGCGAAAATACTTCGGCAAACGAGGCGAGCAGGTTGTTCAAGACAACTTGACGTGTGTTAAACGCGGCTACAACGAAATGCAAGAAATTCCTCAGGATATGATCCACGCTGGCAACGGCCAGGGCTAGAGCGGGACGCCCGCTTCGCGCGGCGATGGCTGCCCTAACGGGGCCACTCTGGTCGCATCGTTAGCGGCGCCCTCCGGCGGCTTCCGTGTTGAGGAATCGACTTTCAAACCAAGGACAATATTCATGGCATCAGCCGAAAAATCCGTCTCGATGAATCAAGCGAGTGAGCGGGATCCCCACAACAATAATAGCTACGGTACGCTTGTTGATCGCGAATACGCTTCTGTCGACTTGCCTATTCTCGATGTGACGGACTTCAACGAACGCATTATCCAGTCCTACGAAGATGGGGTCGCTGAAAAGGGATTGCCCGCCGACCTGGCTCTCGCTCGTTCACTCGTGCCGGCGGGCACCGCCGTGCTGCGGGACTTCAGCTACGTCGCTCCGGAGATTCCGGAATACATCTCGGAGAATTGCACCGGTTGCATGGACTGTGTCACCCAATGCCCCGACACCGCAATTCTCGGCAAAGTACTGGCCGAATCCGAGTGTGATACGCAGCTTGGCGCCATCGAGAACGAGGGCGACCGCGAGATGTTCAGGCGCCAATGGTCCAAAACGAGAAAGTATTACGATGGGCCGAAAAAGAAGGGCAACGAGGGCGGCGTGTTCTCGATCATCGTCGATCCCAGCAAGTGCAAGGGCTGCGCTGAGTGTGTCACGGTCTGCGGCGACTCGGCGCTGAAGATGGTGCCAAAGAGCGAGTCGTTAATGGAAGATATTCGCAAGAGCCATCGACTGTTTAAGAACTTTGGACCGAGCAACACGGATTATGTCAACGACAACCTTCTGATCGACATGATGCTCAAGGAAGAGACGCACCTGTTTGTCGGCGGCGCCGGCTCGTGTGCTGGCTGCGGTGAAGGCACCGCGCTGCGGATGATGTGTGCGGCGACTGGCGGCAAACATGGCGACCAGTGGGGCATCGTTGCGGCCACAGGCTGCAACACCGTCTACACCTCGACCTACCCCTACAACCCCTACTTGGTTCCCTGGACTAACTCATTGTTCGAAAACGCGCCGGCCGACGCGATGGGCGTCCGCGCGAGGTGGAACCAAATGGGATGGAGCGACAAGCCCATCTGGTGTATCGGCGGCGATGGCGCCATGTTCGATATTGGATTCCAATCCCTCTCCCGACTGATGGCCTCCGGCGCCAACATCAACGTGCTCATCCTTGACACCCAGGTCTATTCCAATACGGGTGGCCAAGCGTCAACGAGCACCTTTACCGGGCAGAACGCGAAAATGAGTTTTCATGGGAAGGTGATTCATGGCAAGCAAGAACGCCGTAAGGAAATTGCTCAGATCGCCATGATGCACCCGCGTACCTACGTCGCGTCCACAACCGCCTCGCACACGAATCACTTCTACAAGTCGATTCTCGGCGCCTTGGAATTCGACGGACCTTCGCTCGTCAACTGTTACACGACATGCCAGCCAGAACATGGCGTGGCCGACAACATGTCCGCCACCCAAGCCAAGTTCGCTGTCGACTCGCGGGCTTTCCCAATGATGATCTACGACCCCCGCAAAGGCGACACCATCAAGAAGCGACTCTCCTTGCAGGGGAATCCGGCCACCAAAGACGACTGGTGGAAGAATCCCAAGACAGGTGAAACGGTTGACTTCATCGAATTCTGCCGCAGTGAGGGGCGGTTTGCAAAGCAGTTCGACAAAGAAGGCAACCCGTCGGAGACACTGTTGTTCGCCCAACAGGACCGCTTGGAGAACTGGCGACTGCTGCAAGAACTCGCCGGGCTCATCTAGCGTCGACCCCACCTAGATTCAGGCGCATGAAGAGACAAGAGAGAGCGGACTACGTCCGGCGAGAATTAGCGGCGCTCTACCCGGACACGCCGATCCCCTTGCATCACTGCGATCCGTATTCGCTCTTGGTGGCCGTTCTACTGTCGGCCCAGTGCACCGACAAACGCGTTAATCAGATCACGCCGGCGTTGTTTCAATTGGCTGGCGACCCCAGGTCGATGTCGGCCGTTACCGTCGAAGCGATACAGGAAATCATCAAGCCATGCGGGTTGGCGCCGCAAAAGGCGAAGGCGATATCCGGACTCTCGCAGATCCTTGTCGACGAGCATCACGGCCAAGTTCCAGACACATTTGAGGCCCTGGAATCGCTGCCCGGCGTGGGGCACAAGACGGCGAGCGTGGTTATGAGCCAGGCATTCGGCCACGCGGCGTTTCCTGTCGATACCCACATTCACCGGCTCGCACAACGATGGGGGCTCACGTCGGGAAAAAATGTCGTGCAGACCGAGAGGGACCTCAAGCGGCTGTTTCCCGAGCAGGAATGGAACCAATTGCACCTGCGAATCATCTACTACGGCCGGGAGCATTGCAGCGCGAGGGGTTGTGACGGCACGCGTTGCGGCCTCTGCCGAGGCTGCTACCCTCGGCGCAAAAAGCCGGTCCAAACTAAGAAAGCCTAGGTCCGCAGGCCCAAGCGAGCGGCGGAAATTGCGATTCCGGATCGACGCCAAAAGACCTAGAATCACTATTGGCTCCAAGGAGGGATTCGATGCGCATTTCAATTGGCA
The DNA here is from genome assembly GCA_964635375.1 of uncultured Pirellulaceae bacterium. Taxonomy (GTDB): domain Bacteria; phylum Planctomycetota; class Planctomycetia; order Pirellulales; family Pirellulaceae; genus CAZMNY01. The sequence goes on from CAZWOU010000081.1 coordinate 11,953, forward strand.
CGCTGTTCAGCGCCGCCGCGTTCGCCTCGCTGGCCTGTGTTGTGTTGGTGTTTCCCTCGCCCGAATGGACCAGTGTTCTTCAAAACACCCTCGGTGCACTACTCCTCCTGATGCTCGTCGCCGCTGTCGCCTCTCGCGGAAGAACGCGCTCCTTTGCCCTGGGCTTCGCCACCGCCTCGCTGGCTTACATCGCCCTGGCCTTCGCGCCAATGATCTCGGTTCGCGACAAGTTGATTACCCACCGCGTCCTGGAAATGGCAAACGAGCAGTTCGTCGAAATCCCTGCGCCCGCCGTTGTTGACGTCACAAGTCCCGATGGCGTCTCGGGCACGAACGTGCGAACCACCCCCGTTGGGTTGGGCGACTCGCAGTCACTCGCCCCCGACTTACCTGTTGTGGGAGTGGACGAAATCTCGTTCTTCGACTCCGGCCACTTGCTTTGGAGCCTGCTGATCGGGTTCATTGGAGGCACATTGGCAGCCGGCATAGCCGCTTCTCCACACGGCCCAACGCCAACATGCCGCGAGCCAAATTCGCAAGGATAGGCTGACGCCCTGGGGCCGAGTCTGGCCGTTCGTCGTTCGCTTCTGACGTTTCCCAATTGCTGCTCACTCGTTTCGTTCGGCGCCCGCGTGGTTCCTGTGGCCAGCAGAGGTTCCGCAAATCGGCACGTAGGTCGCGATCGTGATAACATAAGGCCTTCGTAGAGCGGCTGAGGCAATCTTCCCTCATCGGGAGTCGGCGGAAGCGGCGCCCCAAAGGAATCATGTACTGTGAGTTCGAACTTCCCGCGGTTGGCGATCGTTGTTGCAAGCTGCCTGTTGCTGGGCTGGCCAGCCGAGTCCCGCAGCGACGAGGATTATTTTCGCAATCGGGTTGTGCCGATCTTGCAGCGACGATGCCTGAGTTGTCACAACGATGATCAACAGAAAGGGGACTTCTCTCTTCAGACAGCGGAGGCGGCATTTAACGAAGGGTACATCGAGGCGGGCGATGCTGACTCAAGCCATTTCATCGAGGTGATCACTCGGATTGATGGCAAAGCGGAGATGCCGAAGCAATCTGATCCGTTGTCCGTGGCGGATCTCGCCGCGATTCGAAAGTGGATCGACGATGGCGCCCATTGGCCTGACGAATTGAGCCTCACTGCACCAGCGATCGCGGATCTGAATTGGTGGTCGTTGCGGGCCCTGACGCGCCCTTCTGTTCCAAAGCTGAACTCTGGCGAGCTTGCGTCCGCTCACCCCATCGACGCGTTTGTCCGCGCCAAGCAAAAAGAGAAGGGATTGACGGCGGCGCCGAAAGCGGACCGGCTGACGCTCATCCGCCGACTCTACTATGACCTGCATGGTTTGCCGCCGACACCGGAGGAAGTCGCCTCATTCGTCCAGGATGACCATCCGGGGGCTTACGAGCGGTTGGTGGATCGATTGCTCGACTCAAAACACTACGGCGAGCGCTGGGCGCGGCATTGGTTGGACGTCGTTCACTACGCCGATACGCACGGATATGACAAAGATAAGCCGCGGCCGAATGCTTGGCCGTACCGCGACTATGTGATTCGGTCGTTCAATGAAGACAAACCGTACGGACGTTTTGTCATGGAGCAAATCGCCGGAGACGCATTGTGGCCGCACACGGTTGATGGGATTACCGCCACGGGGTTTATCGCCGCAGGACCGTGGGACTACATCGGACACGCTGAAGTGCCGGAGACGAAGATTGACGGCCGTATTGCTCGGCATCTGGACCGAGACGACATGGTCGTTTCGACGATGAACACGTTCTGCAGTTCGACCATTCAATGCGCCCGCTGCCACAATCACAAGTTCGATCCCGCCACGCAGGAGCATTATTACAGTCTGCAGGCCGTCTTCGCCGCGCTCGATCGAGCGGATCGGCTGTACGACAAGGATCCGAAGACGGCGGCCCATCGCGCTGAACTTAAGAAACAACAAGCCGAACTCATCGCCGAAAAGACGAGTTTGGACATCGCGGTCGAGAAATCGGCAGGCAAGCGATTGGCGGTGATCGACGCGGAGGTCGCAGAATTGCAGAAGCGGACCCAGGTCGCGACGGACGCGAAGCCGGCGTTCGGCTATCACAGCAAGATCTCGCCAAGACCAGATCGCCCGAAGTGGTTTCAGCTCGACCTCGGTGACGCGAGCAAGATTGACACTATTGTCTTCGTCGGTTGCCATGACAACTTCAATGGGATCGGCCATGGTTTTGGATTCCCTCCTCGATACAAAATCGAAGTTTCTGACGACATCGATTTTCAATCCGGCGTGACCGTGTTTGTTGATCACACTCATGCCGACGTGGCAAATCCCGGTACGAAGCCACAGCGTGTCCCGTCGTCAACCGAAGTCAAAGCGCGATATGTCCGCATGACGGCAACCAAGTTGGCTCATCGCAAGGACGACTACATCTTCGCCTTGGCCGAGATCCGTGTGCTGACGCCCGATGGCCAGAATGTCGCTCTCGGAAAGAAAGTGACCTCACTGGACTCAATCGAAGCTCCTGTTCGATGGCAGAGAAGAAATCTTGTCGATGGCTATTACTTCGGCGTAAACGCAGCGCCGAAAGCGGAGGCGCGGATCGAAAGACTAAACGCCGAACGTAAGTCGCTGCTGGAGAGTACTCTGAGCGACGAATTGAAAGCAAAGATAGCGGCGAATAGGGCGGCGGCTCAAGCCGTAACCAACGCACTCGGGGCTCTGCCGCCACAAGGCAAGGTGTACGCCGGCACGGTCCATCATGGCAAGGGCAGCTTTGCCGGCACCGGGGCTGGCGGCGGCACGCCTCGCGCGATCCATGTTTTGCATCGAGGGAACGTTCTGGCGCCTCGCGAAGAAGCGGGACCGGGTACGATTCCCGTTATTGCCGACGCGGATTGGAGGTTTCAGTTGCCTCCGTCGCACGCAGAAAGCGATCGACGCGTCGCACTGGCTCGCTGGCTGGTGGAGCGTGACAACCCGCTCACGTGGCGGTCGATCGTCAACCGCGTCTGGCAATATCACTTTGGCCGCGGCATCGTCGATTCACCGAATGATTTTGGTCGCATGGGGAAACAGCCGTCGCACCCGGAACTGCTAGACTGGCTGGCCGTCGAGTTTCGCGATGGCGGGCAGTCGCTCAAGAAGCTGCACAAGCTCATTCTGACCAGTTCGGTCTACCGCCAGTCTGCGGTGCACAATGATCGGAACAGTCAGGTCGACGGCGAGAATGTCTACCTCTGGCGGATGAACCGTCGCCGGCTCACGGCCGAGGAGATTCGCGACGCCGTGCTGGCGGTAAGCGGAAAGTTGAACCGGGCGATGTATGGCCCCGGTTTTAAGCCGTTCGTGCTTGAGCATCCCCAGCACTCGCCCCACTACGAATACGCCAAGCACGACCCCAACGACTCCAAATCTCACCGTCGTAGTATTTACCGCTTTATCGTTCGCAGCCAGCCTGATCCGTTCATGACCACCTTGGACTGCGCCGATTCATCGCAAAGCGTGGCCAAGCGGGACGAGACGGTCACCGCGCTGCAGGCGCTTTCCTTGCTAAACAATAAGTTCATGTTGCGGATGGCGGAGCATTTCGCGGCGCGGTCGAAAGCCGAGTCGGCCAACCCAGGTGAGCAAGTCGTGCGAGCTTTCCAGTTGACGACGGGACGCCGCCCGACCGAATCGCAGTGCGCGACGCTGACCCAATACGCGGAACAGTTTGGGGACGCGAATCTATGCCGGTTGCTGTTTAACCTGAATGAATTTGTGTTTGTAGATTGAATTCGCGGCTTCAACGGAATCAGATCATGAGCAACCGACGGAGTTTTCTTGGCCAGCTAGGCAGCGGCTTCGGCGGTCTGGCCTTGGCCTCGCTCCTGGACGCTGATGGCGCCCTTGGCGCTGCTGGCGAATCCGGGCGCGGGGGCGAGGTGAAAGTGCTGCATCACCCTGCGAAGGCTAAGCGAGTTGTGCAACTCTTTATGGCCGGCGCGGCGAGTCACCTCGATTTGTTCGATTACAAACCTGCTCTGGAAAAACATCACGGCAAGAAGTCCGACTTTGGCGAACACGTTGAGGCTTTTCAGAATGGGCTCGGACCGTGGATGAAGTCGCCGTTTCGATTTGAGCCCTATGGCGAGTGCGGAAAACATTTGAGCGAGGTCGTCGCGCCGTTGGGCGAAGTCGTGGATGAGATGGCCTTTATTCATAATCTGGTCGGCGGGACCGGCGTGCACAGTCAGGCGACCTACCTCCAAGCAACAGGTTTCGACCGGCCTGGATTTCCCGGCATGGGCTGTTGGATTGGCTATGCATTGGGGAGCATGAACGAAAACCTGCCAACGTTCGTCGTGCTCCCCGACCGTCGCGGCTTTGGGTCGAACGGACCCAAGAACTGGGGCGCGGCTTTCTTGCCGACGCATCACCAAGGCACGATCATCCGACCAGGCACGGAGAACCCGATCGCGGATTTGTTGCCGAAGGCAAGGTACGTGTCGAAAGCGGGGGACGCCGAAGCCTTGGCGCTGTTGACGAAGTTCAACCGTGAACACCAGGCCACGCGAGAGGGCGATTCACGGCTCGAAGCTCGCATTCGCAGCTATGAACTCGCGGCAAAGATGCAGTTGAGCGCGCCCGAAGCTCTGGATCTTTCTCGTGAGCCTCGTCACATCTTGAAGATGTATGGGCTGGACCATGGGAGGGCGAAGTTCGACGAGAACATCAACCCACTCGAGGAGACGGATTACTTTGGGCGAAAATGCTTGGTGGCTCGCCGATTGCTGGAACGCGGCGTGCGCTTCGTACAGATCTGGTCCGGTAACGACAACGGTTTCCCGCGACGGAATTGGGATTCGCACGAAGACATTCAGCGCGATCATGGCCCCCTGTCGTTGGGCATGTCGCGCGGAGCCGCCGCGCTGATCAAGGATCTGAGACAGCGCGATATGCTGAAGGACACGATCGTGCTCTGGACCACCGAATTTGGCCGCATGCCCAGCACGCAAGGCAGCAAGGGGCGAGATCACAATCCCTATGTCTTCACCAATTGGCTGTGCGGCGGCGGCATCAAAGGCGGTATCAGCCACGGTCCGTCCGACGAATGGGGCTACAAGCCGTTGGACCGTGACAATTCAACGCAAGTCTATGACATCCACGCCACCATCCTGCGACTGCTCGGCATTGACCACCGGCGACTGACGGTGCGCCACGACGGCGTAGATCGTCGACTCACCGACGTCCACGGCCACGTGATTCAGGACATCATCGGATAGCCATAAGCCGTCCGGCAAACACTGGTCAGTCCGGTACGCGACGTCGAGCTCGGACCTTACGTTATAGGTCTTAGGCGAACAGTTCGGCGATCGGCTGGCCCCTGTCGGTGATGGGGATCGGGCGGTCCCCAGCGAAGAGGTTCTTGCGATAGTCGATCCCAACCGTCGCGAAGATGGTCGCGAAGAAGTCTGGGACGCCGACCGGGTTCGCTACGATCTTCTTTGACAGTTCATCGGTTTCGCCCCACGCTCCGAGATGCGAGAGGCCGCCGCCTGCGAGCACATTGGTGAAGGCCGTTCCCTGATGTCCGCGTCCCCCGCCGCTGTCGAATTCCGGCGGACGGCCAAACTCGGTGGTGATAACAATCAGCGTCTTGTCGAGCAGCCGCTTCTCTTCCAGGTCCGAAATGAGCGTCGCCACGGCGGTATCGAGTTCCTGAATTAGCTTATGCTGCTGCAGGATGCCGGAGTTATGGACATCCCAACCAGCTCCGTTGAGGAAGTTGAGGTTGTGCGACACTTCGATGAACCGAACGCCTCGCTCAACGAGACGGCGGCTGAGTAGGCATCGCTGGCCAAACTCGCCGCCGTAGCGATTTCGCAAATCGTCCGGTTCCTGATCCAGTTGAAAGACGCGGTTGAATTCTGGTCCGCTGAGTTTCAGGCTCTGTTCGATCGCGGCGTCGTAATCAAGTAATCGCGAATCGTTGGTCAGTTTGGCGTTTCGTTTTAGTATCGAGAGGAACGATTGCCGCCTCATCTTTCGCAGCGGCGTGATGCCGTCGGCGGGCGTCAATCCGGCCGGTCCGTTGCTGGTGTCGGTTAGATACAGGTAGCTGTGTTGGGCGCCAAGGAACCCGGGACCGCGAGTAACGTTGGGGTAGCCAATCAACACATACGGCGGGGCGCCGTCCGCAGCAGCAGCTCGTTCGTGGACGACCATCGAGCCCAGCGACGGATAAGCCACTGTGCCGCTAATCGGGCGGCCGGTGTGCATACGGTTAGTCGCGGCGGCGTGTTCGTCGATCACCTCGTGATGCACAGTACGCACTGCCGTCACTCGATCCATCAGCGGTGCTAATGTCTTGAGGTGCTCGCACAGCTGCACGCCGGGGACCGCTGTTTCGATCGAGCCGTAGTACGAGCCGGCGGCCTTCTTGGCTGGGTCTCCCGTTCTCTTTGGGTCAAACGTATCGATCTGCCCCATTCCGCCGCCCAACCAAATCGAGATCACATGCTCGGCCTTGCCTTGAAGCAGCTCGGCGGATGGTTCGGCGAAGCTGCTCTTCGGCATTGCAAGCCCGCAGGCGAGCGCTGCGCCGGTGGCAAGGCATTCGCGACGATTGACGGTGAGTTTATCAGTCATGTTGGTTTTCCGTTGTTCTGTTGGCAATTCGCAGTAGAAGTCGTGGGACCCAAGGAATCTAAGCTAGGGCATCCAGACGAATTCACGGTGATTGACCAGACTCCAGACGAAGTCTTCGTAAAGCTCCCGCCACTCGGTTCGCAGTCGCGGATCCGGCGCCGGTCCCTGACGCACTCGGCGTTCCACTTCCTGTTGAATCGAGTTCGCCTTGGAACGCAGATGATTGAACCAGGTGACCAGCGGCAAGGGGGGCAACTCCGCCGACGGCTTAACTTCGTCGGCGGGGATCAGTCGGGTACTGAATCCTTCGGCCAATGCAAGGGAAAAAGCTTCGCGTTCGCCTGGCTTCGGTCGGCGACTGAGGACCCGAATGAACAAAGTGTCGACAAGCTCGGTGGGTGACTCCGCGTCGACGGCCAATTGCGCTAGCTCACTGCCGTTTGACGCGCGGGTGAGTGTCGTCGACAGTATGCCGTTAGCTAACACTCCGGGCTGCAACACATTCGAATCGGTTTCTCGCTCATAGATTGGCTTTTGACGCGAGCCCGTCCAGCCGAAGGCCTCCAAGACATCGGCCACCGCTCGTGCGCGAGGCAGCGAGAGGCTGGGACGATCTCGTTCGTTGTTCAAACTGGCGAACATCCACGCTCGACTCGGACGCCCCAACGTGAGCCGGTTGCTGATGGCTCGCCGCCCGTCATGGACGAACGTCAGTTCCTCCACATTCATTGGCAAACCCGTCGCCACGTGCAGTGAATCGACGATTTGCTCGGCCGTCAAGCGGCGCTGTTCCGGCGCGTTGAAGAATCGCAACTCGGCCGCTGCGTGAAGGCTGCGTCCCGTCGCCTCCCGCTGATACGTTTGGGACGAGACGATCAGCCGAATGATGTGTTTGGCGTCGTAGTTGTTAGCGACCAGTTGATGGGCCAGCCAGTCGAGTAGTTCGGGGTGGCTGACAGAGCGGCCCTCCCAGTCGTGCACTGGCTCCACGAACGCCGCGCCGATCAGTCGCTTCCAGATGCGATTCACGGCGACGCGAGCGAATCGCAAGTTCTGGGGCGAGGTAATCAGTGCGGCCAGTCGTTCTCGCGTATCGCTTGGCTGTTGCATCAGTTGATCGATGTCGGCGCTGTCCGCGACGCCTGTCGTCTCGGCGAACGGCCATGCGGCGGCGATCGGTTGATCCGGCTTCAACGTCGCGCGGATCAGCGCTTCACGCTGTTTCTTTTCAAAGAATGCGACGGGGACGCGGCTAGTCACGGGCACGGTGGTCGACTTGCGGTCGAACATCGCCGCCAACGAATAGAGATCGCGTTGCATCGTGCTGTGGTAGGGCGAATCGTGGCAGCGGGCGCACTGCAATTCGATACCCAGGAACGCGGACGCCACAATGTGCCCTTTGGCAGCGAAGGGGGAGTCGTTCTCCGCCGCCATGGCGAACCCCGCGCTGCCTCCCTCGTGCGGTCCGCCGCGCATCATGATCAACTCGGTCACTAGCCGGTCGAGCGATTTGTTGTCTCGCAATGCATCGTGAAGAAACCAGCGAAAGGGCCCGGTGCTGTTGAGCGACGCATTGAGCAGCGTGGGGTTCTCCGCCAGCATGTCCAGCCAATGGCTCATCCACTGATCCGCACAGCGGTCATCAGCAAGTAATCGGTCGATCAAACGAGCACGCCGGTTGGGAGCGACGTCCGCAAGAAACAGTTCGGCTTCTTTAGCTGTGGGCGGAACGCCGACGGTGTCGAGAAAAATACGACGCAGGAAAGCTTCGTCACTCGTCACGGGCGAAAATGCCACTTCGGCTGCGGAAACCGGCGGCGCGGGCCAGGCTGCGCCTGTCTGAATCCAGTCTTCCAGCAAGGCGATTTGTTCACGGTTCAGGCCATCTGCCGTCGGGGGCATTCGCAGGTCTTCGTCATCCGTGCGAATCCGCGCGATCAGTTCGCTCGCGTCGAGGTCGCCGGGAACGATGGCCGGCTCGTCGGAATCTCCGGGCAGGATTGCAAGTTCACGCGAGTTCAATTTCAGTCCGCCCTTGTCCTTGTCTCCATGACAACGGAAGCATTGCTCGCGGAGGATCGGCAGGACTTTGCCATGAAAGTTCTTGGCCAGTTTAGGATCGGACTTGGAGGCAGCCGCCAAAGCGCCGTTGATCTTGGCGGTGATGAAGGCATCGACCGGATGGCCGGCTGATCGGTTCTCGATCGACGGGATCGCCGGCGCCGGGTGTCGCTGGGCCCACTCGCGGGCCGCCTCGTGTCTGCGCTGCCAGAAGTCGGCTTGAGAGTTCGACGCGCTGCGCCGAGCCTGGTCATCGTGGTTCGACAGAGACGATTCAATTCTCGCGAGTGCGGCATCGACGTCCGCATCCGTGAGCGGCAATTCCGAGCGAGCAGTTGGCTGCAGTATGGCGAACGATTGTCCATCTTTCGTCTGCACAGCCACACATATTTCGCCCGTTTCGCTGCGAAGGTTCTTTCCTCCGACGATCATTTCCAGCACCACGCGAGATCGTTTCGGCTGACCGTCTTCGGTCTCAGCAATGATCGCGTCGCCAAAAACCTCTTGCTGGTGATAGCCGCGAACTCGCAGCCCGGGCAGCGGTGGTAGTGCGACTGGCGTGACCGGTTCTTCGCCGTTGGGCGGCTGTTTGGTGATGGCTTCGGTTCGTGCGACAACGACACCATCGACCCACAGGCGGCTGAGCGCGCGGGTTCGCAGCAGCAACCGATGCTTCCCAGGCGGCAGTTCGACATCCGCTGTCATACGGACCAGCAGCGGCGCTTTCCAGGCCGCGCGAAATCCCCGCTCGTCATATCGCCTGGGGATACGCGGCAGCAGAAACTCGTCTCCCAGCCAGCGCGAGGTTTCAGTCGGCCACGTTTCGCCGGTGTTCAACCAACGCTCCAGAGCGGGCAAACCTTCGGAGAAAGTTACTAGCACGCGAACGTTTGGGACGTCGTCGAGTTCCGGCATCACTTCGGGCAGCGGCCCTACGATGCGCGGCCCACCCACCCGACGAAACCGCCCAGCGATGACTTGGTCACTCAACAGCGAGCGATGAATCGCCACAGCATCTAGCCAGCCGAGGAAACTGCTTCCCGAGTTACCGGCCAGCGACGACCCGATCCAGACCGCGTCGTCGTCCACCACGGGCTGCTCCTTCGTCGCTCCGCCCATGTCCCATGTGCCATTCGTTGGCTGCCCATCAATCCAGCCGCGGACTGAGCTGGGATCTCCGAAGCGGTACGCCACGGCGACATGATGCCATCCGGTCGCAGCGTTGAAGCCGGCCTTTGAAGTCCAGCGATGCCAATGAGAATTTCCCCCGCCAGGTTTTGTGGCGAACAGAAAGCTGAGCTTCGCAACACCGTTTGCGCCAACAATTCGCAGAGCCCAGTTTTGGTTGTCTCGGGCAAACTGCGTCGAGCCGGTGCGTCCCTTGCCGACCACATACATCGGTGAGCCGTCGCGGGCGCCATCCAGCTTGATCCAGCCCTCAAGCGTAATGGCGTCGCCGTTGGTGAAATCGAACTTGCTGTCTGCTCCGGAGTCCGCCGCAACAAGGCGGGCGCCTTTGCCATCGAGTCTCACAGCCGTGTTGTTCTGAGCGAATTCAGGGAACTCCGGAGGAACGGGCCCCGCCAGATCTCGCTGAACGCCGCCATGCGAAGTCAGGGGTGTGGTCTCTGTCGTTCCGAAATCCCAGCGCGCAGCCAGCGATGGGCCGTCTGCCTGCAGTTGGCTGGCCAGGAACACGAACAACATCAGCACAATCGCTGTCAGCTTCCAACGCATGTTCTCGAACTCCCTATAGGTTAGATGCTCCTAATGTAGTCGACAGGCTGCGGGCGGCACAGCGAATCGCTGCCGCCGTGGAGACGGTTACTAAGCCCCCCCGGTGAAGACCCGCCGTCGGCCGGGTCCCTAATTCCACAGCCGATTCGCGTTCGTTGTTGAGATTTTGCCGCTCAGTTCCCCGCACAGTGCTCACTGATCACAATTCACCGCGCCCTGTCCGGCCACAAGAATCGATCCAAGAAAGTGAACGTCTCGTCACCGCGAATTTCGTGGGCGCCATCGAACTCGGCCAGGATAATGCGGTCCGTCTGCCGCAGATGATCTCGCAGTTCCTTGGTCTGCGCCCAGGCGTAGGCAGTCCACTCGGGTGTGGTGATTCCATCACGATGTCCAAATTCAACGCACACGGGACGAGGGATCATCATGGCGATGAGTTCGGGGTGGGTGAAACGGTTCAAACAGTCCCAGCTGTACATGTCCTCATCTGGATGCCTTAGGTAACTGGTGTTTAGTTCATCGGACGTGATCTTGCTCCGCCAGTCATTGAAATTGCCTGAGATCACGCTGACTGCCAGGCGGTCGATCAAGGGCGTCATCCAAATCGCGGAATATCCGCCGTAGGAAAGACCGTAATAGCCGATCCGATCTGCATCGACGTAGTCCAGGGATTCGAGAAAGTCGATTACGCGATTCGTCTTGGCGACAGGCATCGCCACTCGCATCATCCCCACCGCGTTGGCCTGACGCATCTGCTTGGAAACTTGCTCGGACGGCGCGTAGTGCATCAGCATGGGAGCAAAAACAACGTAACCGTTTTCGGCCAGCTTGCGGCCAAACTCGTGATAGACCGTGTCCTTTTTCATGCCCAACCCGGTGATCTTCTCCGGCGAGCCCCCGAACCCGTGCTGACAGATTACGGCCGGGCGCTTCCCCTGTACGTTGAACGGGACCAGGAGGTTGCCATACACGCTGACTCCTTTGACCACATCGATCGTAACGCGATAAGCGCGGTATCCTTTCGTCGCCAAAGCCAACTCGCTTCGCACAGTCATGGGGGTCCCGTCATCGGGAACCGTTCCCACCATCTGGCGATAGTCCTCGAGCATCGCTTTCTGGATATTGGGGAAGTCATCAGGCGACCGTCCGAGTATGTTCCAGCGGGCATAGCGTCTCGCTTGGCTTTCACTGATCTGTCTTCGCAACCAGGTCAAGCGTTCCTCGAAGTGACGGTTCCTCGCAGCCGCGACCTGCTCGGCCTCGAGCGGAGACATTGTTTGCCTAGCGGGATTTTCGGCGTGATTCTTCACGACCGTCAATCGTTTCGCAGACCCGGCTCGAGCGAAGAACTGTGAAGCTCGTTGAGTCTCCGATTCGAAACCGACGGCTCGGCCGAGAAACTCAGCTGACGCTTCGATTGTGAGAGAGCGAGGAGCGATCATCGCGGCCAGTTCAGCGTCTCCGAAGTGAAGCAGCTGATCGCGCAGACGACGATCGACCGGCTCGTCCCAACATCGGTCTCGCCGATCAAAATAGTCGGTCACCGTTGCCGCCGAGATTCGCGCATCAAGAGCCGCCGCCATCAGAGCTGTCATGCCTCCCTGGCCTCGCCCCGCCACCGAGATATTTTCGGTCTTTACCTCCCTGTGATTGGAGAGAAAGGCGACGGCGGCCAACGTATCTTGCACATCGATCCCCGGCATCGTGCGGCCGACGACATACCCCAGCCGATAGAGGATGGCGCGACGATCCTTGCCGCGTGTCTTTGCGCAATAAGGATGGTCGCTCAATCGCTCGATAGATTGTGCCACGTAAACCATCGACCCGTTGGCTAGCAACGCCGCCACTCGCGCCGACTGGCCCGCTTGTGTATCACGTGCTGCGTCGAGCCCGGCCAATCGCTCAGGCCAAGTGTTGGCGTCAGGACAAACAATCACTGCCGGCTTCTTGCCCGATCCGGGCGGCGTTAGCAGCAGGCCCCTGGCGGCCAATCCTGCGTCGATTGGAATCGTGACCCGGTCGACACGAAGACCTTCGGCTTTTCCTGCAACCATGGCAATTCTCGCTGGGCCAAACTTGGCGATCGTTGTTAGCCCCAACATCGTTCGCAGGCTCTTCCGTTGGCCTTCCAACGAAGACTGATAGGCTCTGGCAGACGAGAAATCGGGCCGCCACGTTTCGTCCCGTACATGGCTCGCCGCCGCAATTCGCTTTTCAAAATAGTTGAACACCTGTTGACGTTGGGGCGCCAGTTCACCAGCGCTGGCGAGCAGCGACTCTGTGCCGGGTAGGCGATCGTGCTCCTGCGAAAAGCAATTCGCATTCAAGAGAGCGGCAATCACAACCCCGCAAACGCCCATGGTCAGACCGCCGGCGGCCATTCTGCTTCCAATCACGTTCTGCATTTACTCTGTCCTTCAAATGGGGCCGATCCAATCAACCACGAGTTGCTGTTTAGGCTGCTGCGACAAGAGACAAAAAGCACCAGAGGGAATGTCGACGATAGAAACAGGCCCGGAAGAAACTGGTGAATGGAACATGGCGGAAATAGACTACGTCGCGACGAACTCACTGACGCGGAGCGCTAGGCTCTCGTCCTGGCCACCCACATCCTTCCACAGTTTACTGATACGGCCGAGGTGGTGTTCTACTCGACAGTGTTCTCGCCAGCCCGCTGTCCTCGGCGGCGACGATCGTGCGGGCCGATTATTCACTTCGCCCCCGCTTGGGGGGAGTGAAAAAACGTCGATATCCGCGAGCAGCACTAGTTCATTTGAGGGGGTGGGAAGGAAAGCGGAAGAAACCAAGTGCGAAAGGGGCAATTCACGACCTGTGTTTATTTTCTGGGGGGTGGAACTCGGGGCAGAGAACTTGGGGCAGAGAACTCGGACATTCAACGCGGGTGTTCGTTTCGGATGGTGCGCCGGCTGGAACCGCCATCTGATTTCTCGAAGATCACCAGCAAGTGAGTAAGCCTGAAGAGATCTGCCCATGCCCACGGCCCAGTTACAACCAGCGTCTGCTTGCGCAGGCACGCTGTTTGGTAAGAGAATCCTCGTGGTGGAAGACATCCCAGACGTACAACGACTAATGGCCCATTTCCTTGAGAGGGCTGGGGCATCTGTTACTTTGGCCCAAAACGGCCAAATCGGTTTCGACAAAGCGCTGGCGGCGAGGGATGCCAACAGACCTTTCGATGGGATCCTCATCGACATTGTGATGCCCATAATGGACGGGTACACCGCAGTGCTGGCGCTACGGGCGAGCGGGATTCGCACACCGATTCTTGCTGTCACGGCGTTGGCAATGCCTCGCGATCGTCAACGGTGTCTTGACGCCGGATGCGACGATTATATCACGAAGCCACTAGATAGGCGCCGATTTGTTTCGCTCGTCGCCCAGCATGTCGTGAGAAGATCTGGCGAAGAATGTGTGCTCTGATGTTACCAAGTTGCTTATTGTTGACGATGACGTTGACACGCTCAATCTGCTAGTCAGCTTGATCAGGCAATCGTTCGGTGATGATGAATTCGCTCTGTTGACGATGGCAACTCCGATGTTGTGATTAGGCGAGAGCGGCTCGTTCGATGTCGTTGATCGGCGGGTGGTTGCAATGGAGCAGCTGGTGCGCAAAAATCGGACCAGGACAGGGCCCGGGAGTTGCCGGAGTTAGCACAGCATGCGGTTTCTGAAATTCAGCCTGGCGACGCTCGGGGTTCTTGCCGTATGCGCTTCCCTCCCGTTGGCGTGGTACGCAAATGGCTCCTATCGCGACCAGCGCGAGCGAGCTGAGCGACTTCGAATCCTGCACGCGATGCATGTCATCGAACAACGGGCTTTCGCTATCCATCAAGAACTGGCCGAGCCTTGCCGGCTTGACGACGGCAAGCAAGTGAATCTCAAGGATCTACCCGCCGTGATTCAATCGCGGCACGGGATTCCAGTTCATATTGACACACGTGCGTTGGAGGAAGTGGGTCTCGATAGCGACATACAACTGACGGTTTATTCGGATAGCGACCAGTCGTTACACTATGTCCTGCGGAACACGTTCAAAGAACTTGAATTGGTCATGATGACTCGCCCATCCGGTCTATTGGTGATAACGACGCCGGAAGCAAAAGCGGAACAGGTGACTATGCGGGTCTACAACGTCTCGACTCTCGCCAGAACCGACGATCAAGGACGAGAGCTCGCCGACGCGATGAGCAAGTTGTTTGATTCGGCGACGATCGCCTCGTACCGCGATCTGCTGCTCGTCAGCGCGGACGGCATGGTGCACGAAGAGATCACGGCATTGCTCCGCAAGGTCGGCACGGGACTAGATCAACCGGCGCCGTTTAGGACCCAGTGAGCGCACTGTCGTTTGATTGTCACATTCTTCGGCGAGCTTCTGGCGGCTCGGCGATACTTATTTTGATTGGTAATTCTGAGGCGTTTTGCGATTCGATGCTTGCGTTTCGCCAGTCGTTTTGCGAAGCTCTCTCTCACTCGAACCCTCACTGCCTGGCAATGTAGAGTTTGTTAAACTTCTAGCGCCCGACAAATCCAGTGGGTTTCGGCTTCTTCTTTCTCTCTGGAAAGAAACATCGCTTGCCTTCGTACTAGATTCACCTGAGTAGAAAACCCGTACTTGGAGCCATCATCATCCAAGAAGCCTACGCCACCAATCCGGCCGATGTGAGGCCTGATTTCTTTAGGATCCTGCGCCGGGAAACGACAACCATCCTGGTCGTAGGTATTGTGATCTCGTTAATTTTCGTGCCCTTGGGTTACTACTTTTCACAGTGGTTGTGGCTCGGTTTGTTGTTGATTCCGGTTGGCCTATTCGTGGTTATTTTCGGGACGTATCGGTTGCTGAAACTCGGGGCCTGCTGTCCCGCCAAGGTGCTGTCGCTTGATCCGCCGCGACTGGCTATTTTTTCTGATATGTCCATGCGGCCCGATGCGGCCCACCCTGCAATCATTGTCAAGGAATTCTCACCGCATGGAATCAGTGGTCCGCTGAACGTTGGCGATCGTCTAGCCGTTGCAGCGTTCTATGAGGCCGGCGATGAGAAGCGACCGGAAGAACGCTGGAAGTCCCTCTGCGTCATCGAGCCCATCCGCGCCTTCACATCGGACCCTCAAGTTATCCAGCGGACGTTGGCAAGTATCGAGGAAGATGAATGGAAGCAACTGGACTCGGGAGCGCACCGCGCGCAACCACCCTATGATGAGCAGGTCTACTTCCTGGAAGCTGGCCAGAAAGATGGCGGGCGGGGCGTAACCGAGGGCCGAGTTTTTCTGGCGGCTTCGGATGACCCCGAGATGAAGAAGGTGTAGAAATTGTCGCGGAAGACGTTCCGGTTCTTCTTGCGTGAATTGAGCTGGGAAAAGAGACGCATTGTTCCTGGCCTGGATCTGGCGGCGGCCAAAGTGGCGTTTTCCGATCCGCCTGAGATGCGCAGCCAGAATCCGGCAGACCTGGAGGTCGAATACATGTGGATCTCCGACGTCGAGTTCGATGGTCAGCAGGTAAGCGGCGTCCTGCTCAACGAGCCCGATTCTGTCAAGTCGGTCCGAGAAGGTGACCGTGTTTCCGTCAAGCCGAATCAGATCGTTGACTGGCTCTATAGCGTCATGGGCGAGGTTTGCGGTGGCTTCACGATCCAGGCTCTTCGTCTCCAGATGGGCAAGCGCGAGCTTAAACAACATGACAGCGCCTGGGGGATGGATTTTGGCGCTCTAGGTGGTGTCAAACTGGTCCCCAGTGACTTCCTGCCAGAGGGTGCGGAGAAGAAGCGAACGTCGATTCCTGACCTGGAGGGCGTGTTCATCCAGGGGGACTATAAG
>CAZWOU010000082.1:0-13514 GCA_964635375.1 uncultured Pirellulaceae bacterium
CCCTTGCCCGGTCGCCCCTTGCCCGGTCGCCCCTTGCCCGGACGGCTCGCGACCCGTTTGACTCGCAACGCCCGTCTGCTTCACGCGAGCTGCTGACGGTTTGCTGCTCGAGGGGCCAGCGTTAACGTTAATGGAAGGGAACGCGTTCTCAGGTTTCGACTCGGCTTCAGGTCCGGCTGGCATGACAAAAGCGTGGCGGCAATAGGGGCATGCGCGCCTTTTTCCCGCCATCTCGCTGTTGATCTTGAGCGAGCGATCACAGTTGGGGCATTCAAACTTGAAGTACATTCGGGCTCCCAAACGCCGTGTTGGAACGATCAGTTGCAAGAATCCATGGTCACCTAATTGATTCTTCAATGCAAGCGACCCGCGGCCTTCCTGGCTAAGAGCCGACCGGGAAGTTGCACGACTCGGCGTGGAAGGCTCCAGGCCGGACGTCTACAATAGTAACAGCCGTGTGTCGAATCCTGACACGCGAACGGCTGGCGGCTGAGCCCACGCCTTCGCGATCGAAACCGCATACTGATTTTCTCGCCACTAGTGAAACACTGTTTGTTGAATGGAAACCGATGAACCGACGATCGCCGCAACTCTTAGCTTTCGCACTACTTCTTTCGAGCGTCAGCGTTTCAGTCGCTGACGGCCAAGATAACGTGAAGAAACCGCGAACTCGGCCCATGCCGAGCCCCGTGGAGGGGGTTGAGCACCTTCGAGTGGAATCCAAGTTATTGAGCGAGTTCTGGGGCAAGCCGATGTTCGTCGAGGGGGGCGTAGTGCTTCCGCCTGACTACAAGGCTGACGGCAAGACGCCTATCTGCTTTTCGATTCATGGCTTTGGCGGCTCGCATCGGGTCGCATGGCGGATTGGCACACAGCTGAGAAAAAGGATTCAGCAAGGGTACCCCCGAATGCTGTACGTCTATCTCAACGCCCAATTTCCGCTTGGTCACCACGAGTTCGCGGACTCAGTCAACAACGGGCCGTGGGGACAGGCACTAACCGAAGAGTTCATTCCTGCACTGGAAAAGAAGTACGCCACGGCGGGATCGGCGGAGAGTCGCTTCTTGACGGGCCACTCAAGCGGGGGCTGGAGCAGTCTCTGGCTTCAAGTCACCTACCCTGAGATGTTCGGGGGCACTTGGTCCACGGCGCCGGATTCGATTGACTTTCGAGATTTCTCGGGGATCAATGTCTATCAATTCGAAAACGCCTACGTCGATCCGGACGGCAAGCCTGTCAATCTCGTGCGAAAGAGCAACGGGTCCTGGGGCCCAACCATTCGCGACTACGCGCAAGGCGAGTACGCGCGAAAGAAATATGGCGGCCAGTTCGCTAGTTTTGACGCTGTCTTCAGCCCTCGAGACGTCGACGGCCAACCGATGAAGATGTTTGATCGCGACTCTGGAGAGATCAACGATGACGTATTCAAGTCGTGGGAAAAATACGATATATGCCTACAACTGCGCCGCAATTGGAAGCAGCTTGGCCCTAAGTTGAGGGGCAAGATCAATGTCTATGTCGGCACACTCGACACCTACCGACTTGAGGGGGCCGTCAAGCTCGCGCAGGCCGAACTCAAGAAGCTTGGCAGCGATGCGAAGTTCACGATTGTCGAAGGACGCAACCACGGCAGCTTGATGGCGCCGCACACCAAACTTTGGCCCAAGGGACTAATAAACCACGTTCACACAGCGATGTGGCAGAAGTGGGAATCCCAAACACGAAAAGCGGAATAATGGCGCCTCCCACGCGCTTTCCGGTCTCGCCGTAAACGCATTCTCGATTCACCGACGAATTGAGGCCTGGCAACATTTGCAGGGCCGACAGACTAGACTTTGAGGGAAGCTTCGGCCTCTTTCTTATCCTCATTGGAGCAACTCATGATTCGATTTCTGGCCATTGCCCTCCTGCTCATGCCAGCACTCACCGTACTTGCCGCCGACGGCGAACGAAAAGCGCCCCAAGAAGCGAAGGACATGAAGCCGATTTTTAACGGCAAAGACCTGGGCGGCTGGAGCGGAGACAGTCGGCTTTGGTCCGTAAAGGACGGCGCCATTCGCGGCGAGACGACCAAAGAGAACTCGGCCAACCGCAACACGTTCCTAATCTGGCAAGGCGGCCGGACCAAAGATTTTCAGTTGCGCCTATCGTTTCGTTGCAACGCGACAAACAACTCCGGTATTCAATACCGTTCCAAGCACATCACCAAGGGGAAAGTGGCAAACCAATGGGTCGTTCGCGGCTATCAGCACGAGATCCGCAATCAGCTGAAGCTGCCTAGCGTTTCTGGATTCATCTACGACGAGGGAGGACGGCGCGGGCGAGTGTGCCTTGTTGGCGATCACGCCACATGGGATGCGAAGAAAAAGAAGACCGTGCTGGGGACCCTGATTACCGCGGAAGAATTCGAAAAACTATTCAAGTTAGATGACTGGAACGATGTGGTTATCAATGCCAAGGGTAATCACATTCAACACTACATGAACGGTCGGTTGATTCTCGACTTCACTGACAACGACCCCAACCTTGCTCTGCTTGACGGGATCCTTGCTCTACAATTGCATGCCGGCAAACCGATGTGGGTCGAATTCAAGGACGTCCGTATCGGCTCGGCCAAGTAGTTTGACGCTGGAGCGACTTGCGGGATCCTAATCGCCGGCAGTGAGCCACGAGAAGAAGCGACGGCGCTGGAAACACCAGCGCCGTCGCATTGTTGTTGCGTCGGTTACGACCTGATTGGCGTGGGCCAATCCTCGTTAGTCGACTGGGAACCCTCGCTTCCTAAGTAGAGCGTTGGTGTCCACATCTCGGCCGCGAAAAGCTCGAAAGCCGTCCGCAGGATCGATGGTGTCGCCAACGGACATCACGCTTTCAAACAGTCGCTTAGCGACGGCTTTGTCATAGAAGCCACCAGCTTCCTTGAAGACTTCGGCCGCATCGGCAGTCAGGGCGTCTGACCAAAGGTAGCTGTAGTACCCGGCCGAGTAGGCGTCGCCTGCGAAGATATGTTGAAAATGGGGCGTGCGATGCCGCATCACAATCTCTTTCGGCATCCCCAATTCCTTCAGCGTCTCGCGTTCAAATGCGTCGGGGTCGATATCGCTTAGCTCTGAGAGGTGAAGTTTCATGTCGACCAACGCGCTAGCGAGGTATTCGACGGTCGAGAAACCTTGATTGAATGTCGAGGCCTTCTCAATCTTCTTCAGCAGCTCGGCGGGCAATGGTTTGCCGGTCTTATAGTGCACTGCGAATCGGTTCAGCAACTGCGGCGTCTCAAGCCAATGCTCGTTCAATTGCGAGGGAAACTCAACATAATCCCGGGCGACCGCAGTGCCGGCCTGAGAACGATAAACGACGTGAGAGCAGAGCCCGTGCAGAGCGTGACCGAATTCGTGAAACAGCGTGTCCGCGTCGTCCCACGAAATCAATACCGGTTCGCCCGCCGCGCCTTTGACGAAGTTTGAGTTATTCGAGACGATCGGCGTGATCGCTTTCCCTTTGTTCTCCTGCGGACGATAGGCTGTCATCCAAGCGCCGCTGCGTTTGCCCTCGCGGGCATAGGGGTCCAGGTACCAAAGGCCGACGTGTTTGCCGTCCGCGTCAGTCACCTCCCACACGCGGACGTCGGGATGGAAGACCGGCAGGTTGTTGACTTCCTTGAATTGGAACCCGTACAGCTCTCCCGCCGCCCACATCATTCCTTCGCGAAGTTTCTCCAACTGCATGTACGGTTTGACTTCATTGAAATCGAGATCGTACTTCGCCTTGCGAACCTTTTCGGCGTAATAACGATAGTCCCAAGGCTCGATTGTGAGGTCGGCGTTCTCCTCATCAGCGATCGCCTGCATCTCGGCAACCTCTTCACGAACTCGGGCAACCGCTTTGGGCCAGACTTTGAGCATCAAGTCCATTGTGGCTTCCGGCGTCTTGGCCATCGTCCTTTCGAGTCGCCAATGAGCGTGGGTTTTGTAACCTAGCAGTTTGGCGCGCGCCGAGCGGAGCTTGAGAATCTCGGAGATAATCGCGTTGTTGTCGTGGGCGTCGTCGTTGTCGCCCCGGCTATAGTAGTTCGTCCAAACCGCTTTCCTCAGCTCGCGGTTCGCAGCGTAAGTCAAGAACGGGTCCATCGACGAGCGTGTATTGGTGACCGCCCATTTTCCGCCTTTGCCTCGCTGTGCCGCGGCCGCCGCCATCGCTGCAACCGTACTCTCAGGCAGGCCAGCAAGTTGTTTCTTGCTATCAATCCAAGTGACAAATCCCTTCTCATCCTCGAGCACGTTTTGGCTGAAGTCGGTAAACAGGCTCGCCAGCCGCTTGTTGATCCGTGAGAGTTTGGCTTTGTCGGCGGTATTCAATTTGGCCCCCGTACGCACGAACGACTTGTACTGATCCTCCACGAGTCGCCGCTGCGATCGCGAGAGCTGCTTCATTTCGTCGCCGGAGTAGACGGCTTTAATGCGAGCGAATAATTTGGCGTTTTGCGTGACTTGATCATCGTGCTCAGCCAGCTTGGGCGAAATCGTGCGTTCGATGTCCGGGATCGCGCCCACGTTGAGATTCGAGGAATGCACTCCAAACAAAGCGTTCAATCGGTCGAGTTCGTTTCCAGCTGACTCCATGGCGACGATCGTGTTGGCGAACGTCGCTGGTTTTGGATTGTTCGCGATCTTGTCGAGGTCTTTTTTCGCACTTGAGATGGCCGCATCGAAGGAGGCGACGAAATCGTCGGGGCGGACCAAGTGCCAGGGGGGGACGCCGCCATACGGGCCGCTCCAAGGCTGCAGCATGACATGTCCTTTCCGAGTTTTGTCTTTATCTTCGGCATAGAGGGTCCCAGCCGCGACGACGAGCGTCGCGAGCGAAATAGCCGCTGCTGACACGGCTTGCAGAAGGGATAGCTTCATCTGGTGATCCTGACGAAAGAGTGTGTGATGGTTGGCTGAATAATGCGATATGGACAATGTAATATGGTTGTGAATTCCAGCCTCGGAGTTAGCTTTCCGACGACCGACGCTTACCGACTATCGGCCCACCGGCTGGCCGATACAGTAAAGTCGCTTGTCGCTTCGCAGCAAGAGCTGTCCGCGGCTGACGGCGAGTGAGGAGCGAAATGTCTCGTCGTCGCCGGCGCCGACTGAGTTCTTGGCGATCAGTTCGAACTTGGGACCCGACCGGATGACAAACACGTCACCGTTTTCGGCGGTGGCGTAGATCCGGCCTTTCACGGCGATTGGCGACGAGGAGAATTTCCCGCCAAGCCTCTCTTGCCATTGCTCTTCGCCAGTCTTGCCGTCATAGCTTGTGGCAATTCCAGCCATGTTGGTGACAAACAGCGAGCCGTCGAGGAAGATCGGCGACGGCAAGTCCCGGCCGCCCTTGCGGGGCGTGTGCCAGGCCATCCGCGATTCGGTGATATCGCCTTCGCCACCGGGCTTTACCGCATAAACGTCGCCCGACTTTCCGTTGACGACGTAGGCGAGGCCGTTGCCCCAAGCCGGCGACGGCGTCCCCCGACCGTTAAAGCTCTGGCAAAACCAGTACGGCTTACCGCTCTCCGGATTGTACGACTCGATACGTGTCTCACCGTTGAGCAGCAATTCCTGTCGCCCAGCGACCTCGATGACAACCGGCGTGCTCCAGCCGCCCCTAGGCTTCTCGCGCCGGGGCGTTCGCCAAATGTCTTTGCCCGACTTGATATCGACAGCGAGCAGAAACGACTTCCCAGTCGCGTCGCAATTCTGAATGACCCGATCACCCAGTATGATCGGCGAGGCGCCGACTCCCCATGCCCCAGGGAAGTCGCCCAATTGCCGGGACCAAATCTTGTTCCCTTCAAAGTCAAAGCAATGCAATCCGCCGACGCCAAAGAAAGCCACCACGAACCGGCCGTCCGTCGCGCAGCTAGGCGTCGCCCAACTGTTCATTTTGTGAAGCTGCTCACCCTCGCCCTTGGCTGCCAATTCGTTCCAAATCACCTTCCCGGTTTTTCGGTCGAGCCGAACAACTCGCCGCTCGACCGCATCGCCCGACTCGGTAACGCCGGTGAGGAAGATAGAATCATTCCAAGTGATTGGCGATGAATGCCCCTGCGCGGGAAGCTCCGTCACCCACTCGACCGACTTGGCGTCCCATTCCGCCGGAAGGCCGCTCTCGTCGCTGATCCCGGTGCCCAACGGACCTCGGAAGCGCGGCCAGTTGGTTGATTCTTCGGCGACGGCGAGCATAGGGACGGCGGCCAGCCAGCTGGCAATTGCGAATCCGGCGATGTGGGCTCGATGGGACATCGGTTGCCTCCTACAGTGTGGATTAGTATGTGTGTTTTGCGGGCGATGTTTACGAGACGGTCTTCGCACACCCCGGTGGGGCTTTGCGGACCGTCAGGGCGCCCGGGATGTCGCAAACGACAGCGGCTGGGCGAGAAAGGCGAGTTTCAGCGTTTCGCCGTTGGGCCTATGATAGCCCAGCTTGCCTCGCTGCAAAATGGTCTGACCCGGCACGCCGCGGATTCTTGGTCAATTCAACTCCTCTCCTCTCTTTCATCCCAATTTCTGCGAGAGTTTCATGCATAAAGTACTCATACTCGGCGCCGGGAAAATAGGCCGGATGATCGCCAGATTGCTCGTCGATAGCGGAGACTACGATGTCCTGGTCGCCGACGCCCAGCAGGAATCGCTCCTCCGCATGCAGAAACGCGTCGATGTGGCGGCGATTCAGATCGACGCCAGCGACCCGGACGAGCTTTGCAAAGCGATGGAGGGACGCGCCGCCGTTCTTTCTGCGCTCAGCTATCGTTTCAACCCCGCCGTCGCCCAGGCCGCCCTGGACGCCGGCCTGAGCTACTTCGATCTCACGGAGGATGTCGTCACGACCCTAGCGATTCAAGACGTAGCGGCGGGGGCGCAAGAGGGACAAGTCTTCGTACCCCAGTGCGGCCTTGCGCCCGGGTTCGTGGGCATCGTCGCCTGGCACCTGGCCCAGCAATTCGACGAGTTGACCACAGTGCAAATGCGCTGCGGCGCATTGCCAATGTTCCCTGCCAATCCGCTCAAATACAATCTCACATGGTCCACCGATGGACTGATCAACGAGTACTGCAATCCCTGTCAGACGATTCATGAAGGCGATCGCATGGATGTCCTTGCACTCGAAGGGCTGGAACACTTCTCGCTCGATGGAATCAACTACGAGGCCTTCAATACGTCGGGTGGCTTAGGGACTTTGTGCCAGACGCTCGACGGCCAAGTGCGGGAGCTCAACTACAAAACCATTCGTTACCTCGGCCATCGCGAGGTGATGCATATGCTGCTCGGCGGTTTGCGACTGCGCGAAAGGCGAGAATTGTTTAAGGACATTCTTGAGACCGCGATTCCCATTACGTTCCAGGATGTCGTCGTCACCTTTTGCACGGTGACCGGACAAAGGAATGGGCAGTTCGTGCAGATGAGCGATGCTCGCAAGATATACAACCAGACCATTGGCGGCGAGACCTGGAGCGCAATCCAAGTCACCACGGCTGGCTCAGTCTGCGCGGTGCTGGACCTGCACTTCGCAGGGCGACTCCCGTCGAAGGGCTTTGTTCGGCAGGAACAAGTCAACTTCTCGGAGTTCATCGAGAATCGATTTGGGCAGTACTATGACGTCAGTGATCATCCACAACTCGGATGAAGAGGAGAAACTTATGGCGATCTCACTTCCATCAGCACTCACCCAGTTGGGCGTCCCTCAGCAACCAGTCGCCGTCTCGATCGGGTCTGAATATCGAGAAGGCGAGGGCGAGGAATTCATCGCTCGTTCGCCTATCGACAGATCCGAGTTGGCCGTGCTGAGGTCAGCCACGCCGAACGATGTGGCCGAAGCTCTGTCGGCTGCGAGCAATGCGTTTATGGCTTGGCGAGTCGCGCCGGCGCCTCTGCGAGGCGAATTGGTGCGGCGATTCGGCAACCGCTTGCGAGAGCAAAAGGAGGCACTGGCTGCGGTCGTCACCTGGGAGGCCGGGAAGATCGTGCAAGAGTCGCTCGGCGAGGTGCAGGAAATGATCGACATCTGCGACTTTGCAGTCGGTTTGAGCCGGCAGCTTTACGGGCTGACAATCGCCAGTGAGCGGCCGGGCCATCGGCTGATGGAGCAGTGGCATCCGCTCGGTCCGGTAGGCGTGATTAGCGCGTTCAATTTCCCCGTGGCGGTTTGGGCTTGGAACGCCGCTTTGGCGATGGTCTGCGGAAACCCAGTGATCTGGAAACCCTCCGAGAAGGCGCCCCTGTGCGCGTTGGCTTGCCAAGCACTACTGCAAGACGTGGCGGCCGGCATGGACGAGGCGCCGGCTGCGATCAGCTCGGTAATCATCGGCGGCAAGGAAGTTGGCGACGCGCTGGCCGCCTCGCCCGCGGCGCCATTGATTTCGGCAACCGGTTCCGTCTCCATGGGACGGCAAGTGGCTCAACGGGTTGCCGCCCGGCTGGGCCGCTCGCTGCTGGAACTGGGCGGGAACAACGCCATGATCGTGGCGCCCTCGGCCGACTTGGAATTGACGTTGCGATCGGCTGTTTTCTCCGCTGCCGGCACATGCGGGCAACGTTGCACGACTTTGAGACGGCTGATTGTCCATGAAACCGTCCACGATCGCTTACTCAATCAGCTTAAGTCTGCTTATGCAAAGCTCTCCATCGGCAACCCGAATGACGACGCGGTTCTTGTCGGCCCATTGATCGATCAGCAATCGTTCGCTGCAATGCAAGAAGCTTTGGCCGCGGCGCGTTCTCAAGGCGGGACGGTGCACTTCGGCGACCGGATTGAGGATTCGACGCCGGCCGGAGGCTACTATGTTCGCCCCGCACTTGTCGAGATTTCCTCTGACGCCGAGATCGTTCGCAAGGAGACCTTCGCCCCGATTCTGTACCTGATGAAATACTCGACGATTGAAGAGGCCATTGCGATCAACAACTCGGCGCCGCAAGGATTGGCGTCAGCCATTCTGACGAACGAAATCCGTGAAGGAGAATTGTTCTGTTCGCCTGCCGGATCAGATTGTGGCATCGCCAATGTCAATATCGGCACCAGCGGAGCCGAGATAGGCGGAGCGTTTGGCGGCGAAAAGGAAACAGGCGGCGGACGCGAATCAGGCACCGACGCGTGGAAGAACTACATGCGGCGAACGACAAACACGATCAACTATTCCACCGATCTACCGCTTGCCCAAGGCGTGAAGTTCGACATCCATTGAACAAGCAGGCAGCCAATCTGCAGAGATCCTCTTACACGGACCCCAAGAACAGGTCGCGGCCCTTCACAAGGTTCGCGATCTTTCGGTCTGCGATGCTGCGTTTGTTCATCCAGAACCCGCAATCGGGGTGAACCCAGCGGACACGGTCGGGGCCGACGGCAGCGGTCGCCGCTTCGATCCGTTTGGCGATCACTTCGGGGGTCTCCACGGTGTTGACTTTGACATCCACGACGCCAACGCCTAATCCCATTCTGGGGTCGAGTCCCTCCCGAAAGTACTGCAGTTCGTCGTAGCCGCGAAAAGCGAACTCCAGGATGACATGATCGCAATGCAGTTCGTTCATCAAGCCGAGAAGTTGGTCCCAGTGCCCCCGCTGAATGTTCTGGCCGCCATAATTTCCAAAGCACAGGTGCACGCCTTTTTCCTTGGCGCTGGTGGCGGCGTCTAGAACCAGGTTGATCGCTTCCGCCGCCCAAGGGGACTCGTCCGGATTTCCCGTGATATTGGCTTCATCAATCTGTATAACCTCAGCGTCGATCTCCGCGACTTGCTTGGCCAGCGCCCCGCCGATCGCGCACGCCAACTCACGGCGGTCCGGATAGTGGTGATCGAGAAGCGTCTTACACAACATGTGGGGTCCTGTGAGCGTGAACTTGAGCGGTTGATGTGTGCACTGCCTGGCTCGCCGGTAATCCCGCGGAATATTAAGCGTTCCTTCGTCAATAGGGCCTTCGACAATCCCCGCCGGGGCCGCGCGGAACCCCATCCGGTGAAGTTCGGAAAACTCGCGAATGTCGCTGCGGGTGACCGCGGACCGCACACCGTCGAGGGGCCGGACAAAGTACTCAATCATCCCGTTCGTGTCGGGGTGATTGACGTCCCAGCGATACAACTCGCCGTCCACAAGCACGTCGATTCCCGCGAGTTCCTGCGTCTTGAACACGACCTGCGTCGCGTCGATCAGGCCCTGTTGCGAGGGGGAGGCGATCAGCCAGTCCGGCACGGGATACGAGCCAACCACGGTTGTGCGAATGGCGGGAGCAGTCATGTCCGTCAGTCCTTCTCATTAGTAACGGCGATAAGTTTGAAAACGACGTCGTTTGGCAGCGGCGCGCCACGAGCCGTCACTTGCTCGGCTATACTTCCTCGGAGCGGCGTTCCAGTTCGCCGCTTCTCGTCGGTCAACTCACGAGGTGCAACAATGCGAAATCGCGCGTGCTTTCAGAGTCGCCAATTGAACTTCCGATCGTCCGTTTGTCTACTGTTGCCGGGATTCCTGGCGGCAGCGTTTTGCCTATCGAGCCGAACATCTTCCGCTGCTGAAGGCAAGTACGCCGGCTTGGCCAGCGAGAATTACCTGGGTCCAGTCGAAGTCTTGGCCACGGTCAAAGATGCCAAGGTCTTTACGGAAGGTCCAGCCGTCGACCGCAAAGGGAATGTCTACTTTACCAATGTTGCGGCCAACAAGATTTTGAAATGGACGCCAAAATCGGCCCAGCTGAGTACTTTTCGGGAGTCATCAAACGGGGCAAACGGCCTCTACTTCGCGCCCAACGGCAGCTTGCTCGCGTGCGAGGGCGCCGCCGCACGGATTACGCGAACCAACATGCGAAGCGGCGAGATCAAGGTGCTCGCGACACAGTACCAGGGAAAACCTTTTGCCAAGCCGAACGATCTATGCATGGATGCCCAGGGCCGTATCTATTTTACGTCGAGGTCGGCCGTCGAAGACCCGGTTGGCGAGAATCCCAAGGCAGTCTACCGAATCGACAAGGACGGGACGGTCAAGCAATTGCTATCTTGGCCGGCTATCCATATGCCCAATGGAATCGTAATTTCGCCTGATAATACCAAACTGTATTTGATCGAGGCCCACCCAAACGCCGATCGGCACCGTGATATTCGCGTCTACGACTTGACCAGCGATGGCGATCTTCGCAACGGGCGCGTTCTGATCGATTTCTACCCTGGCCGCAGCGGCGACGGCATGTGCATCGACGCCAAGGGCAATCTCTACGTCGCTGCCGGACTGCATAAGACGCGTAAGACCAGCGAGACTCTCGACACCCGCCCCGGTATCCACGTGATTTCCGCCGACGGCAAGCTACTCGCCTATCGAGAAACGCCGGAGGACACGATCACCAATTGCACCTTTGGCGGGGACGATCTTCGCTGGCTGTACGTGGCCTGCGGCTCCAAGTTATTGAGAATACGCAGTGTCACGCCAGGCAAGGCAAGTTATCGCCCCCAGCCATAGTGTGCGGATGGTCGTTCGGCATTAGCGAGTCTCCAAGAATAAGCCGAGTATTTTTGGCTCCCGCGCTTGGAATGGAGCCTCGCAAAGGACAAACTGATTGGCGAGCGGCGTGCTGATTATCGGGAGTCAACTTGATTGGGAGAAGGCAATGCATTTTGCGCATTCGAGATTGACTGCAGCGTGGGGCGTTGCATGCATCATCACGGCTCAGGCCTCACTGTCGTCGGCCGAGCAAAGTGTCGCCGGTGACCTCGATCGAATCGACACCAAACGCGGAGTTGTCGCGGTTTTGGATCTACCCGGTGGCGGCGCGGAACATGTGGTGGCCTTGGCCGCACAAAGCGAATTGACTCTCTACTTTCAATCAAAAGACAGCGGCCAAGTTGACGCGGTACGCAAGGCGGCTGCAAAGGCTGGATTGCTCGGGCAACGCGTATTCGCCGACCGCGGCGCGCTGGGAATTATTCACTTGGCGGACAACGTGGCCGACTGCATTCTGGTTGGCGAAACGGCCAAGGCTCAAGTCCCCAAAAGCGAATTGCTTCGGGCGCTTCGACCAGATGCGATTGCCTACGTCGGCGATCAAAAGATAGTCAAACCGGAACCGAAGGGCTACGACCACTGGACTCATCCCTATCACGGTCCCGACAACAATCCTCAGTCTGCGGACGAGTTCGTGCGAGGCGCGTTTCGAACTCAGTTCTTGGCGGATCCCAAGTTCAGCCCAATGCCGGAACAAACGGTTGCCGGAGGCGGGCGAATTTTCAAAGCCATGGGGCATATCGCCCACAAGGCGAATCAGAACGCCATGCTCAATACGCTGCTCTGCATCAACGCCTACAACGGAACGATCCTCTGGAAACGCCCTCTTTCACCCGGTTTCATGATTCATCGCAACACGATGATCGCGACCGACGACGCCCTGTATATGGGCGATCATGAATCATGCAAAGTGATCGACGCCAAAACCGGCAAGGTTCGCGACGAAATCAAAGTCCCCAAGGGACTCACAGACGGCCCCGTGTGGAAGTGGATGGCCATGCGAGACGGGGTCCTCTACGCACTCGTCGGCAATCCTGAAGTGAAAGTAAGCACCAAGCCGTCCACTCGAGGTGGGCTGGGCCACTGGCCTTGGGGCATGTGGGAGGGACACGACTACAAAGATCCCCGCACAGCGTTCGGTTTTGGACGAACACTGGTTGCGATCGATATCAAGTCGAAGGACATTTTGTGGAGTTATCGAGACGAGGAGTTCTTGGACGCTCGGGCCATTTGCATGAACAGCAAGAACTTGTACCTATTCAGCGCCGAACATTTCCTGGCCTGCGTCGAAGTCGAGAGCGGCAAGCTGCTCTGGAAGAACAAGGACGACGACCTGCTAAAGGCGATCGGTCCCAACCAGAAGGCTCAACACTACGTTACGGGGTACGCGACGACCTGTTACATGAAGTGCACAGAGGATCACCTCTTCTTTGCCGGCCCACAGCGCAAGCAGATGGTGGTGGCGACGGCCCGGGACGGGAAGCTGGCCTGGACCCATCCAGACGGCAACCTTCAGCTTGTGTTGCGGAAGGACGGTATCTATGCAGCTGGTCCAAAGGCAACTGGCGTCCGGCTCGATTATGAGAGCGGCAAGAAGCTTGGGGCCTTGCCGACTCGGCGAGCTTGCACTCGCGCGACAGGGTGCGTCGATAGCGTTTTCTATCGGACTTCTGGCGGTACGGTTCGCGTGTTGACGGAAACCAACGGCGCCGAACATATTGCAGCGATGCGGCCGCCTTGCCAGGATGGGGTGATCGTTTCCAACGGCCATCTCTACTGGGGACCCTGGATGTGCGGGTGTCAGCTCTCACTCTACGGGAACATTAGCCTGGCGCCCGCAAAGGCCATCCGCGAGAACGGCGCGGCGACCGCGCTGCAAACTGCAGCGGGTTATCGCGAAGTCGCTTCGCTGGGGGCCAAGGCTGGCGACTGGCCCTCGTATCGAGGTGGCAACGACCGCAAAGACACGACGACCGTCGCGGTGCCTGATGGAGT
>CAZWOU010000082.1:13524-16655 GCA_964635375.1 uncultured Pirellulaceae bacterium
TGCAATGGAAGGCGAAAATCTGCAATGGCGCCCTGCCAACGGCTCCTGTCGTCGTCGGCGGGTTCGTTTTCATCGCGGATCGCACCGGCGCAGTGCAATGCCTGGACCCGAACGGCAAGCAAGTTTGGAAGTCGTATACGGCTGGTCCTGTTTACTACCCGCCCGCCGTGTCCAAAGACCGCGTCTTTGTCGGCTCAGCGGATGGTCGAGTGTACGCCTTTGAAGCGACCACGGGGCGTTTCCTTTGGTCCTACCGAGTGGCCCCGGAAGAACGTTGGATTCCCGCGTATGGCAGACTGGTCTCGACATGGCCAGTCGCCGGCGGCGTCGTTGTGCACGAAGGACTTGTCTACGCAGCCGCGGGGATCGCAAACTACGACGGAACCTATGTCGCAGCGCTCGATGCGGTCAGCGGTGAATTGCGGGCCAGCAGCGACAGTTCCGGCTCATTGGCTAGCGAGGTCAACGGCGGCGTCAGCATGCAAGGCAATCTCAGAATCGTAAACAACGAGCTGCAGTTCCTCGGCGGCGGCGTCTACGAAGTCGCTCGATACCAGCTCAAGACGCTCAACTGCCTCAACAGCCCCAAGGTGCAACTCAATTCCCAATTCCGCACAGCCTTCTATCCACTCTATCCGACCTACGGCAAGTTTGTCTCCCTGGAACACTCGCGCGAGGACGGCTCGACGATTTACCATGACGCCAGCTACGAAGGAAGCAAGTTTACCAACCTGACGCTCGCACCGCCGCTGGCGCCCGGGCAGAAACGCATCTCGAAAGAAGAGGCCCGTTGGGCGGTGCGTCGAGGCAAGAATCCGCCCAAAGATATTTGGAGCGATAAGCAGAACCGTCGGTTCACTAGCTTCATCGTCGGCGCAGAACGAATCATCACAAGCGGTCATTCCGAAAAGACGCCCAAAGAAAAATTCTTGACGGCGATCAATATGGCGGATGGAGCTGATGTGTGGACGCAGTCGCTGCCCTCTGAAGCGGTAAAAGGCGGAACGGCAATCGACAGCGAGGGCCGCATCTATGTCGCCCTGGAAGACGGTCAACTGCTTTGCTATCAACCCTAAGAGGCCGCAGCGCGCAACGAGGCATGCATTTCTAATCATCGCTCAGACGAGCTTTAATTGCGCGTGTCGCGATGAATGTGTCCAGGTACGTCGAAATCGCGTCTGCTTCCGATTCGTACTTGTCTTCGTAGAATCCGCAGAGCTGGAATCCGACCTGCAACTGGCCGCCGATTTGGTCGGCTAATGTGTGGGCGAATTGGAGCGGCTGTCTGTTGGCGACGAGCGTCTCGCGTTCCTCCTTGGTGAGACTGTTGAGATCGGAATAGGGAATCTTGTGCCTCACTTCAAGGCTGCCATTTTCCAGTCGCTCGTCGTCGAACAAATAGCGGACAGGATTGCAAAATCCGGCGAGCAGTTCGCCTCCAGTGCGCAACACTCGATAACATTCTCGCCACACCGGCTTGACGTCGCTGACAAAAGAGTTCGAGCACGGATGAAAGACTAAGTCGAACGAGGCATCGCTGAACGTGGACAAGTCGGCCATGTCACCCAAGACCGTCTCTATCGCCAGACCTTCACGCTCGCCAACCAGGCGATCTTGCTCAAGCTGCCTTGGCGAATTGTCGAATGAAGTGACGTTGGCGCCGGCAGCCGCGAGCAGCGGAACCTGCTGGCCACCGCCTGAGGCGAGGCAGAGAAGGCGGCAGCCCTCCAGCGGCGGAAACCACCCCATCGGCACCTGCTTCGTCGGCGTCAGCAGGATGGCGATCTCGCCGGTTCGCGCATGGGCGATTTCGCTGGGAGTTGCGGGAATCGTCCAGCGTTTGAGCTCCTCGACACATTGATCCCACGCCATTCGGTTGTAACCCGGTACATCCATCGCGACTGCTCCCCAAAAGTCAGGCCGTTTCCCCATCGAGCCAACGGCCCTCGCCTGCGTTCCATTCGCTCTCGTTGTCGTCGCCGGTGTTGATCGTTCCCGCTGGTTCGATCAACAGAATCCGACATTCCTCGTTCGCATGTGGACGATGCTCGACCCCTTGGGGGATCACGATCATTTCACCAGCCTCGATCGTGGCAGCCCCATCGCGAAAGTCGATTTGCAGAGTGCCTTCGACGACGAGAAAGAACTCGTCCGTCTCCACATGCCGATGCCAGGTGAAGTCTCCTTTCACCTTGACGATCTTGACATGATAGTCGTTCAATCGAGCAACGATTTTCGGAGACCAAAGTTCGCTAAACTCTTCAAACTTCGGCGCAAATGCGATGGGCTTGGGGGAACCTGACATGGCGAGTCTCAACGGGATTGAGAGTGTACATTTATGACGCGAAGTCGCCTGAGTGCAACAGAGCGGCCAGGCCAGTTTGCGACGGTCCGTCGTCCAGTTCGCCCTCTGGTTCTAATGATCTTCACCCGCGTAGATCCACATGGATGGGCAGACGGACCGCGCGAATCCGCATCGTTCATAGAATCCTACCGTATCCTTGTCGGCTAACACGGCGTGTTGATGAAAGCCACGATAGCGTTCCATCAACCTGGACATCATCTGACGCCCGATCCCCTGGCGGTGGTATTGGGGATCGACGAGCACGTGGGGGTAGTAGACGACCAAGTGACCATCGGAAATCGCATTGGCGAGGCCGATCAATTCGTCGCTGAGCCAAGCGGTAACCACTGAATGTGAGTGGTGAATCGCCGAGACGAGTTGCTTTGGCTTGCGAGCCGATGACCAGTGGTTTGATTCATAGAGCGAAATAATCGCGTCGCGGTGAATATCCTTGCAGTCGCTAAGGCGTATCTCTTGCCGCATGATGGCCTCCTAACTCGATCGCCTTCCGCTCCTCAAGCGTCGACCTACATTGCTGGAACGACTACGCGTTGGCCACAAGTTTCTTCCAGACGGCGGTGTTCTCTTTCATCGCGCCGACTATGTCTTTGGGCACGCGGCCATCTTCGAGCAACGTCCAACCTGAAAAGCTAATTCCTTTGAGCAGCGTGAACAGCTTCGCCCAAGGGTAGGCGTCGTTTCGGAGATCGTGAATGTGGATAATGTTGATCTTGTCCTTGACCAAATCAAAGTTGTGTTTCAAACCTTTGCCGGCAAGCTCTCCTGG
>CAZWOU010000082.1:16665-27805 GCA_964635375.1 uncultured Pirellulaceae bacterium
CAGACGACGGCGTTCGGGTGATCAGCCACGTCCATCATCGTCTTGATGTTCGGTAGCTCCTGCGACTGCCTCCCGTGAACTTCCAGGCGAATCTTGACCCCGTAGTCCTCGGCGAACTCCGCGACCGTTCTCAGTGATCGCCCGATTTGCGCCAGAGTTTTTTCACGCGGCACGTCTTTGGGGATTCCGTTAGGGCGCACCTTCACGCCCGACCCGCCGACATCGTGGCAGAGTTTGACAAAGGCCTTCGTTTCCTCAATGTTCTTTGCCACAACCGCAGGGTCGGGCGAATGGTATTCACAGGCGCTCCCCAACCCAACAAGCTCTACATCCGTCTGAGAGAAAAGGCGTTTCACCTCGCTCCTCTTCGCGCTCGAAAGAGAGATTTCGACGCCATGCTTGTGGGTGCTGCGAAGCTCGACTCCCCCAAAACCAGTTGTTTCACAGTTCTTGATGACGGTCGGCAAGTCCCAGGCCTTGCCCCAGTTGTACGTGACAAGACCAAGTTGCGGCTTCCATTGTTCTGCAGAAGAACTCTCCGCGGCGGGTTTGTTTTGAGAGGCGGCCAAGAGTCGATGTGGGGCGGCAACAGCAGCTGCGGCCGCAGCGAGCAGCGTTCGGCGTGAGATTGTCATGATTGCCTCGCGGGATTGTAGGGCACTCTGTTTTGGTCTTAGCGTAGGCTACACGCTCCTCGCTCCCTTCGCCACCCGCGCCGTCCGCTTGTGGTAGGATGCTTCGATGTTGACGACGCCATCACCAGAATGACAAATGGAGTGAAAGAATGCCTCAACGCAGCACGCGCCGCCACTTTCTCCAAACCACCGCCGCCGCTGCTTCACTTGCGATTACGCATTCCCAGGCGTTCGGCAATACCGCCAACGGCAAGCTGCGGACGGCCCATGTCGGCGTCGGCGGCATGGGCGGCGCCGACCTGAGCTCGATTTCGCGACACAAGAAAGTCGAAGTCGCAGCGCTGTGCGACGTCGACGAGATCCGGCTCAAGGGGGCGAGCGCCAAACACCCGGATGCCAAGACGTTTCGTGATTATCGAGAGATGATCTCAGCGTTGGGCGACACGATTGACGCGGTTGTTGTCTCGACACCCGATCACACCCACGCCCCAGCCGCGATGACGGCCCTCAACGCTGGAAAACCTGTCTATTGTCAAAAGCCCTTGACCCATGAGGTGTACGAGGCCCGGCGAATGCGACAAGTGGCCGAGAGCAAGGGCCTAGTCACGCAAATGGGTATCCAAGTCCATTCGTCGGCTACGTATCGGCAAGCGGTGACCATGATTCAGAGCGGAGTGATTGGGAAGGTCAGCCAAGTGCACGCCTGGTCCAACAAGAACTGGGGCTACGACGGCGAAGCGCCAAAGACCTCGCAAAAGACGCCAACCAACCTGGATTGGAATCTTTGGTTGGGCACGTCTGAGCAACTTCCGTTTGCGGCGAGGATCTACCATCCTGGTCAGTGGAGGAAGATGATTCCCTTCGGCACTGGCACGCTCGGCGATATGGGCGTCCATATCTTCGACACTCCCTACGCTGCCTTGGCCCTCACCGCACCCAAGTGGGCTCGCACGACATGTCGGCAACCGACGGGGATTGGGCACCCCGAGAAGAATATAGTCGAGTACGAGTTCCCAGGCACAAAATACACAACCGACTCGATGCTGTGGACTTGGTACGACGGGGCGTTTGCTCCGCCGAAGGATCTCATGCTTCCCGAAGGTCTGACCAACCTTCCCAAGCAAGGCGCGCTGTTCATCGGCGAAGGCGGCGCCATGTTGCTTCCCCATGTCAGTCAAGCATCACTCTACCCCGTGGCCAAGTTCAAGGACTACCAGCGGCCTCAAGTTGAGAATGGCAACCACTATTTTCAGTTTGTTGACGCTTGCCTGGGCGTGGGAGAAACCAGCGCGCCGTTCGCTTACGCTGGGCCTTTGACGGAAGCCTTGCTGCTGGGCGTCGTCGCCAACCGGTTCCCCGGCAAGAAACTAGACTGGGACCCGCAGAAGCTCTCGATCACAGATCAAGCTGAGGCGAATGAGTTGCTCAGACGAGACTATCGAACGGGCTTCGAGGTAGAAAACCTCTAACCACTCAAGCCGCACTCCCGCCGAAAACTGACCCCGCCGAAAACTGACCCTGCCGAAAACAGATGTTTGCCGAAAACGGTACGGCTCTTCCTGTCTTTCGCGGCTGTGGCTCAGCTCCAATTTCAAACCACTCAGTTTGAGCGGCTAACTGATAATCTCGTGAATCGGTTTGCCGAAGTCGATTTCGAGGCGTTTTTGGGCGGGCACTTCAAGCCGCCGCGGGTCGAGCCCCAGTTGGTGCAGCACCGTGGCGTGCACGTCGGTCACGTAGTGCCGGTTTTCGACCGCATGAAAGCCAATCTCATCGGTCGAGCCGTGGGCGACTCCGCCTTTCAACCCGCCACCCGCCATCCAGACCGAGAAGCCATAGGGGTGATGGTCGCGCCCGTCGCTCTTTTCTGAACCGGGCGTCCGGCCAAACTCTGTCGCCCAAACAACGAGCGTCTCATCGAGCATGCCCCTTTGTTTGAGATCCTTGAGGAGCGCTCCTATTGGCTGGTCGACGCGACCGCAATTCCTCGTGTGATTCGACTTGAGCTTCGTGTGGGCGTCCCAGCCGCCGCCACCGCCGCCACCGTCATAGACCTGCACAAACCGGACTCCTCGCTCAACGAGCCGCCGCGCGGCGATTGCTTGCCGTGCCATCCCGCTCGTTTCCTTCTTGTGCATTCCGTAGGCATCCTGAGTCGCCTTGGATTCGCGGCTGAGGTCTACGATTTGGGGGACCGACATTTGCATTCGAAAAGCCAGTTCGTACGACTTGATCCGAGCTCGAAGGTTGTCGTCCTCTGGATACTCAGCGGCGGTCAGTTGATTTAAGTCGCGAAGCAAGTCGAGTTGGTGGCGTCGCTCGCCAATTCCAATCGTCTTGCCTGGCGTTCCAAAGGGCAGGGGATTATTGGGGTCGAGAGCCAGGCGATTACCCGAGTGGGCAGGACCCAAGTAGCTACCGTCGTGGGCGCCCACGCCTCCGCAGCAATCGCCTGGAGGCGGTCCCATCACGACAAACTGTGGAAGGTTCTCATTCAGCGAGCCCAATCCGTAATGGACCCAGGAACCGATCGAGGGAAAAAACCCGTCAAAGATGTGGCGGCCCGTATGAAATTGCAATTGGGCCGCGTGATCGTTGTCGGTCGTCCACATCGATCGAACCACGGAGATGTCGTCGATGCAATCTCCCACATGTGGCCACCAGTCGCTGACTTCAATCCCGGACTGGCCTCGTTTGCGGTAGCCGACTTGCATCGGGTAAAGCGACGCCATCAGAGCTCGCGGCTTGCCGGAGAAATCACGCACGTTGCTCCGGTAGAACGGAGAATCTGTCACCGCCTTTCCAAATGGTGACTCATCTATCGTCTTGCCCGCGAACTTGTTCAGCGCCGGCTTGGGGTCAAACGACTCGATGTGGCTAGTGCCTCCGTTCATGAAGAACCAAATCACGCTCTTCGCTTTGGGAGCGAAATGGGGTCCGGAGAACTCGCGTCCCGATGCCCCTGCGGCCGCCCGACCCTCTCGCTGCATCATCGCGCCAAGCACGAGTCCAGTGAACCCGAGGCCGCTGTCGGCCAAGAACTGCCGACGATGAAGCCGCCCGCAGGGGAACGATTTGGTCTTGTTGTTCATGATTGCCTATCGGACGGTGACGAAGTCGTTGTGCAGAATGAGTACGTGCACGAGGTTCTCCCTCGCGCGAAGATGCGGGTCCGCCGCTGCGGGCAGTTTCGCCGTTCCGCCCGAGTTGAAACGTTCGGGCGACTTCTCGGCGAGCACCTTCTGGTGTTCTACGAGGAACTCCCGGCAGCGTTGCCGCTCGAGTTCGCTGGGAAGCCTGCCCAAAACGGTCTCGTACGCGGCCACTACAAACGGGCCGTCCCCCTTGGGCAGTTTCGCTGAAAGTCGCCGCGCGCTGTCAATGGCTAGTCCACTATTCATCAGCGCGAGTGATTGGTTGGGAACCACGCTTTCTTTCCGTCGATAACAGCTGTTTGGATCCGCCATGTCAAAGGCTTCCAGCAGTTCCATCTTTTCGTTGGGCGTGTTGCGAAAATACAAGCTCCTGCGAAAGACCTTTTCGCCGTCAGTCTCCTTGAACTCGGGTCCGCCCAGCCTGACGTCCAGCTGTTCGCCCAGATGTAGAGTGGCGTCCCGGACAATCTCGGCCTCCATCCGCCGTTCGTTCATTCGCCAAAGGAAGATATTTTCCGGATCCGCCGCCAACGCGGCCGAGTTACCCATCGCTCTGGATGACATAGCGTAGGTTCGCGACAAGACAATCCGCCGGTGGAGCGGCTTCATCCGCCAGCCGTTGGCGATAAGCTCCGAGGCCAGCCAGTCGAGCAGCCTCGCATGACTTGGCAGGCGTCCATTCAAACCAAAGTTATCGGGAGTTGCGACGAGCGGTCGGCCAAAGTGTCGGCCCCAAATGTGATTTGCCGCGACCCTGGCCGTACGAGGGTTCTTCGCATCGACAATCCAATTTGCCAGCGCCGACCGCCGGCCAGTGCTCGTCTTCGGAAACTGGACGCCCAAGGGAGCAATCTTGCCATTAGGTGACTCAGCCGCCCTCTTTGCCTCAGCTAACTTTGATTCCGCGGCCTTCACTTTCTTCTTCTGTTCGTCGCTTGCCGACTGGCGTTTGAGTTTTGACAGTTCAGTCTCGGCCCGCAACACGGCGCATGCCGACTCGGCCCGCAACGCCTGTTTTAGCAACTCCTCGGAACGCGCCTCATTGACGCCCAGGTGGGTGGCCAATTCAGAAGCGAGACGCGATGCAGCGGAGAGCACTTCGGCCTTCGCCAAACTGACTTGCAGAGCAGCAAGCGACTCGGCGTGCTTCGCATCCGCCAGCTTTCGCTTAAGCGACTCGGCCGACTCAACTTGTCCTTGAATCCGCAGCTCAAGAAACTCCGCTGCGCCGGAATGAACCCAGAGCGCAAACTTGCCGGCACGTCGCGGCGTCGGCATCGTGTAGTCCAGTTTTCGCTCGCCGTTCAGGTCAATGGTCAGTCGCGAACCCTGCACCTTAGCATCGATCGTTGCGATTTCGCCGACCGCGAGCTTCGCCTTCACGATACCAGCTTGGGGGTAAACTTGTTTTCCCGCCAATCGATGGAACGCTTGCACGCTCTGCCTCGAATCGCCCGTGCTTGTGTAAACGTCTTGCGAATGGCCTTTGTCTTGGAAATCGAAACTGAACCCGATCGATCGATAGACCCCCGGCGCGAGCGGGCGATACTTCAGGTGTACGCTAAAGTCGTTGGGATGGTTGTTCTTGGTGACCATCGTTGCGAAACTGGTAACCGACGACTGCACCAACTTGCCGTCCATATACTCCCATTGTCCATTGATCGTTTGCCATCGCTCGGGAACTTCCTTATCAAACGTCTCCTCGAGAAACGTGGCGACGTTGCCAGTCGCGGGTTCGGCCGCTTGCCCCAGTTTCGCGAGCGACGCCTGAATCTCTGCGGTCGACGTTCTCTTCGCCTGCAGGTCGTTTTCGGCTTGCCCGACAGCTTGCCTGGCCCTGGCAACGAATGTATCGCCAAATCCCTTGCGCAAAGCGGGGTACCAAGCGTCAGCTGGCAACGTGATCGGGAGCACTCGAATCGCCTCGCCGCCAAGCGATGCGGGAGTGGATGGCGTCAGCGCCTTAGATTTGTCGGGGAAGCGATTATCGCCTCGCTCGAAACGGTAGGTGACCGCATCGGGGTCTTTGTCGTAGACGCGAGCCACGCCGTCGGTGAGAACCTGACCGAGCTTCGCGTCCTTTTGCGTAGGCGTAACCGCCGAGATTGGGTCCGTACGGACGTCATGCGGCTCAAAGAACG
Source organism: uncultured Pirellulaceae bacterium (assembly GCA_964635375.1). Classification (GTDB taxonomy): domain Bacteria; phylum Planctomycetota; class Planctomycetia; order Pirellulales; family Pirellulaceae; genus CAZMNY01. Next base: position 22,597 of record CAZWOU010000082.1, read on the forward strand.
CGCGGAACTGATAGTATTCTTCTTGGCTGATGGGGTCGAACTTGTGATCGTGGCAACGACAACATCGCATCGTCACGCCGAGAAAGGCCTCCCCCGTTCGCTCGACAGTTTCAAACATCCAGACGTTTCGGTCGAACTTGTACCAGTTGCGGCCGAGGTATCCCGTGGCGGCCAGCATTTCGGGATCATTTCCGGCGATCTCGTCGGCGGCCAGCATCTGCCGCACCATCTGATCGTAGCCTTTGTCGTCGTTCAAGCTGTTGATGATCCAGTCCCGCCAGCGCCAAATGTGTCGTTGACTGTAGCGAATCTCGTTGCCCCCGCGACTGCCGTACCAATCGCTGTATCGCCACACATCCATCCAGTGGCGCCCCCACCTCTGCCCATACAGCGGCGACGCCAAGAGCGAATCGACAACCGCACCTCGCGCACCTGGCGATTCGTCGGACAGAAATTCGTGTAGTTGGTTCCGAGTTGGCGGGATCCCAATCAAATCGAGATAGACTCGCCGAAGCCAAAGTTGATCCGAGGCGTCGGCGACGCAATCTAGTCCCTTCTTGTCTCGCATCGCGGCGACAAAATTATCGATTGGGTTGTTTGCCCATGCCGGATCTTTCAGGTCAGGCGCCGACGAGCGCGTCACGGGTCGATAAGACCACCAATGATTGGGATCGTCCTGCGGCTGTTCGTTCGCTGGCGACTCGGCGCCGTCGGTGATCCACTTTCGAAGAATGTCAATTTCTGCCTTGCCCAGCGGCGTGCCTTGCTTGTCGGGCGGCATTCGGTAGTCCGCATCACCGGTCAAGACATCGATTAAGAGACTGTCCTCTGGTTTTCCCAGTTCGATGGCCGCCCCGGACTCGCCACCTCGTTTAATCGCCTCAGCCGTGTCCACTCGCAGGCCCGATTGCTGTTTCAAACCGCCATGACACGCGTAACATTTCTGCTGGAGGATTGGCTTGACCTCCTTCAAGTAGTCGACCGCAAACGCCCAGTTTCCATAAGCAGAGGCGAGTAGAAGAGCGGCTGCCGCCGTCAAGATGTTTCGCATGTCGTGTCACGCGTTGAAGGTGGGTCGGTTTGCAGGCAGGAGACCAGCGTAGAGAGTCGATCCCGTGACGCGGGCCACCCATTAGCATACCAACTGGAATCCCTTTTTTCACCGCGATTCCAAGACTTCTCGCCAACATGCCCGGTAACCGCGTCGTTCGAACAAGGTTGGGTTCGCAGTGAATCCCAATCGGGGTATGTTGCAGCCCGCGGGCCTCGTCGCGGCCGCGCATCGCTGGAAAACCGACCTGAGAGGTGACACACCGTGAAGGCACTGACGTTTCAAGCGCCGAACGAACTAGCTTATGTCGAGGTCAACGAGCCTCAATTGACCGACCCCAAGGATGTGATTGTCCAAGTCACCGACTGCGGCGTGTGTGGTTCCGAACTGCACATCATCCAAGGGCGCGAACAGGGAATGGACGCGGGAACGGTGATCGGACATGAGTTTGTTGGCGAGGTTGTGCAATGTGGTTCCGCGGTGACCTCTCTGCATGTGGGCGACTTGGTTTGCAGTCCGTTCACGACATCCTGCGGCAGCTGTTTCTATTGCCAAAGAGGGCTCTCCTGCCGCTGCGTTTCCGGGCAGCTCTACGGCTGGGTCGAAAACGGGCGAGGGCTGCAAGGAACTCACGCGGAATATGTGCGTGCTCCGCTTGCCGATTCAACACTCGTAAAACTGCCGAGCGGTCTGTCGGCTGGTGTGGGGTTGTTACTGGGCGACAATCTGCCCACTGGCTTTTACTGCGCTGAACGAGCGGGCATCACGAAGGACGCCACCTACGTTGTGTTGGGCTGCGGAACAGTTGGAGTTCTAACCGTCGCAGCCGCCAAACTGCTCGGCGCCGATACAGTGCTCGCGGTCGACAGCGTTGCCTGGCGGCGGGAAAACGCCATGCGAGCGGGAGCGACGGCCTGCTGTTCGATCGAAGAGGCGTTCGACAGAGTGCATGAACTCACATCGGGCCGAGGAGCCGACGGCGTACTTGAAGCCGTAGGTTCCGCCGCCGCGCAACTGGCCTTTGAACTGGTGCGGCCAGGGGGCACCATCTCCAGCATTGGAGTTCCCGATGACGGCAAGCCGTTTCCCTATTCGACTGCCGAAGCGTACGGCAAGAACATCACCCTCCGCTCCGGCCGATGTCCAGCTCGCGCCTACATGGATCGACTGCTGACCTTGCTCCGTGAAGACGAAATTGAACTCGATTCGATCATCACGCACCAGCTTCCACTCTCGCAGGGAGCCGCAGCGTACGAAATGTTCGCCAAGCGAGGCGACGGCGTCGGAAAGGTCGTTCTCCAGCCAGGGTCAAAATGATCGCTCGACCGCGACTGTCCAGCAGCTAAGCAGTCATCACTAGAGGAGGATGGTGACGGCCTTGGTCTGGGAGTAGAGGTCGATGGCTTCGTGGCCCATTTCTCGTCCCCACCCGGATTGCTTGTATCCGCCAAAAGGCAGCGAAGCGTCGAACACGTTGTAGCAATTCACCCACACACTACCGGCGTGAAGCCTTCTGGCGAGCTTATGGCCGTTGCTAATATCGCGAGTCCAAACCGCGGCGGCCAATCCGTACACGCTATCGTTGGCGGCATTAATCAACTCGTCGACATCATCGAAGGGCGCCGCAGTCACGACAGGACCAAAGATCTCTTCTCGAATGACTCTCATATCGGGGCGAGTGTCGACCAGAACGGTCGGCTCGACAAAATAGCCTTCGCTGTCGGCTCGGTTTCCCCCAACAACTGCCGTCGCGCCCTCCTCAAGTCCTGAGGCAAGATAGCCGCAAACGCGATCTTGTTGAATCTGCGACACCAACGGTCCCATCTCGGTGGATGGATTCATGCCCGGGCCGACTTTGATCTTGCTTGCGGCCTCCGCCACACCTTCGATCACTCGGTCAAACTGACTTCGGTGAACGAACAATCGCGATCCCGCACAGCAGCACTGGCCATGGTTGAAGAAGATTGCGTTCGCTGCGCCGGGTATGGCCGCGTCGAGATCGGCATCTGGGAGAATGATGTTGGGGCTCTTGCCTCCCAATTCGAGCGTAACCTTCTTCAAGTTGGTTTCGCCCGCTGCCTTGACGATCAGTTTGCCGACTTCAGTTGAGCCGGTGAAGGCGCACTTATCGACGTCCGGATGGGCGGCCAAGGCTGCGCCTGCGGTCTCGCCGTAGCCGCTAATAATGTTCACGACGCCAGCGGGAAAACCAGCTTCCTGCACAAGCTGGCCCAGTCGCAAGGCGCTCAATGGCGTCTCCTCGGCAACCTTCAGTACAACCGTACATCCCGTGGCCAAAGCCGGACCCAGCTTCCAAGCCGCCATCAGGAGCGGGAAATTCCAGGGGATAATTTGGCCCACAACGCCGATCGGTTCACGGAGCGTGTACGAGTGAAACTCGGCGCCCGGTATGTTTGGCGTGGAGATGGGAATCGTGTTGCCTTCAATCTTCGTCGTCCAACCCGCCATGTAGCGAAACAGATCGACGGCCAGAGGGACGTCCGCCGCCGCCGCCACCGCTCGCGGCTTACCGTTGTCGAGCGATTCGATTTCAGCCATCTCGCCCAGATTGCCCTCGAGCAGATCGGCCAACTTCCACAGCAACTGGCCCCGCTCGGACGCCGTCAGCGACGGCCACGGTCCCGACTCAAACGCTCGCCTGGCTGCGGCGACTGCTTTGTTGATGTCGGCGGCGTCACCTTCCGCGACGTTGGCGATCGTCGCGCCCGTCGCTGGGTCCTGCACCTCAAACGTCTTGCCAGATTCGGCGGGAACCCAACGGCCATCGATCAACAGTTGATGGGCGCCGTCAACGAACGACCGTGTTCTTTCGCTTGCCGCGGGGGCCTGGGCTGTCAGTTGCATCACGTTCTCCTGGAGGCGTCGAGAAATCCGTGTCGCCGCGTTTGGTTGAGATGAAAACCATCCAATCGCGTCTGCTAGTGAGTTCTATTGGTTATAGTGCAATCCTGGTCGCCAGGAACCCACCGCGGTTCAGTTTGATCGCGGAATGAAGTTTCGCAGGAACGTATGACTCTGCCGCAAAGCAGCAACTCGCCTTTCCAGCGACCCCTCATAGGCGCGGTCTTCGACCTCAACGCAAACAGGGCCCGAATAGCCGGAGTCGCCAAGGATGGAGAAGAAACGCCCCCACTGGACATCGCCCATGCCGGGCAATTTCGGCGTGTGGAAGTCTGCCGGGTTGGCAAGAATGCCGACATCGTCAAGCCGATCTTGATCGACTCGCACATCCTTCGCGTGGACGTGAAATAACCGGTCGGCGAACTCCACCATCGGTTTCAGGTAGTCCATGTGCAGCCAAACTGGATGGGAGGGGTCATAGTTGAGCCCAACCCAATTGCTGTCCAAATCCGCGAACATCCGCCTCCAGGTCCTTGGGCTATAGGCCAGGTTCTTGCCGCTCGGCCACTCGTCATTGCTGAAAAACATCGGGCAATTCTCGATTCCAATCCGCACATCTCGCTCAGCGGCAAACTCAACAAGCGGTTTCCACGTCTCTAGGAATCGAGGCCAATTGTCGTCGACCGACTTTGTCCAATCGCAGCCAATGAACGTGTTCATCTGCCGCACGCCAAGCAAGACACAAGCATCAATCACACGACGAATCTGATCGACCGCCGTCGCCGATTCCGCCAAGTCTGGGGATAGCGGATTCGGGTAATACCCCAAGCCGCTAATCTCCACGCGGTTTTCCTTTAGCGTCGACTGGATATTCGCGATGGCCGCGTCATCCAATGCGGCCGCATCAATGTGCGTCACGCCGGCATAACGACGCTCAGCCTTTCCAAGCGGCCAACACATAACCTCGACGCAGTCATAGCCAATATCGGATGCCGTCGAGATCACTTCATCGAATGATAGATCCGGCAGGATTGCAGATACGAAGCCCAATTGCATGAAAGCGACTCCAGGCGTGAGAGGTTGGGTGACGGATGAACCGTTCGTTATACTCGCTTGACGCCAACTGTCGAAGGCGAAGCCATCGCTTGCCATGGAATATCTACGCCCCTCAGGTGAAGATGCTGGAACGTGCTTGCGAGTTCCGCGCCCTCACATCGATTCACTCCCACAAACTCAGCCAATTCCGAGTCGGCGTTGAACTATGACTGGGAAACAAAGAGAATCAAAGCCGATATT
>CAZWOU010000083.1:0-10530 GCA_964635375.1 uncultured Pirellulaceae bacterium
AAGAACGGCGCGGCCGTCTCCGAGGCGGCGCCGCCGAAGCAGTAGAATCAGGCCAAGGCGCGAATCGACCATGTCAGAACGGGTCATCTGGGCGATTCCGCGGCGGCCATGGACCAACGCTATCTCCTGGTATATTGTCAGTGGCGACCACTGAGCGAGGAGAAGCGATATGGAACTGATTCATCATGGTGGCCACGAAGGCGTGACCGGTTCATGTCATCAACTTCGCCTCGATGGCGGAGGGTCCATTCTTGTCGATTGCGGGTTGTTCCAAGGCGATGACGCCAAGCGCCATCCTGACTTGGAGATTGAGTTTCCCATCGACGACGTGCATTCGATGATCTTGACCCATGTGCATATCGACCACGTGGGTCGCCTGCCCTACCTGTTAGCAGCCGGCTTTCGCGGCCCGATCTACTGCTCCAAGCCAACGGCGATGTTGCTGCCTATGGTATTGCAGGACGCCTTGCGGATTGGGTTCACGAAAAATGAACGGATGATTTCTCAGTTTCAAAAAGTCGTCCAGTCCCAGTTGCGGCCCGTCGACTATGACGAGTGGACAGAAATCGAAAAAGGGGCGACGGTTCGATTGCAGCCGGCGGGCCACATTCTCGGTTCGTCGTATGTTGAGCTGGACTATCGGGACCAGCGAATCGTCTTTTCCGGTGATCTCGGCGCGCCATGCGCGCCATTGTTGAAGGATCCGCGACCGCCGGAGCGAGCTGACATCCTGGTCCTGGAATCCACCTATGGCGACAAGGTTCACGAGGGCCGCGATCAGCGTCAAGAGACGCTTGAGACGGTTCTGCGACGCACGCTCGAAGATCAGGGCGTGACCATCATTCCCGCATTCAGTCTCGGGCGAACTCAAGAGTTGCTCTACGAGATGAACGGCATCTTCGAGCGAATTCAGCGGACCGAGGGCCGCAGCCTAATGAAGGCTGTCGATGTCATCGTCGACTCGCCGCTCGCCTCGCGGTTCACCGAAATCTATAAGGACTTGCAGCCGTACTGGGACAAGGAGGCGCATGCCGTCATGCGCTACGACGAGCAGCCGCTGGTCTTTGAGAACCTGACCACGATCGGCGACCACGACGAACACCAATCCACGCTCCGTTACTTGCAGCGAAGCGGCCTTCCGGCGGTGGTTGTGGCGGGTAGCGGGATGTGCACCGGCGGACGCATCATGAATTACCTGGAGGCGTTCTTGGATCGACCCAATACCGATGTCTTGTTCGTCGGCTACCAGGGCCGCGGAACACCTGGCCGTGCTATACAACGGGGCGGCAAGTCAGTGCAAATCAACGGGCGCCAACTCGAGATTCGCGCCAAGACCCACTCCATTTCCGGTTATTCAGCCCATGCCGATCAGCAAAACCTGATCGACTTCTGCGTTAACATGCCGGAACCGCCCGGCGAAGTTGTCTTGGTGCATGGCGAGACCGGACCCAAAGCCGCCCTGGAGAAGATGCTCCAGCGCCGCGGGATTAGCGTGAGCTGAACCGGTCCGATTGGCAAACGCCGACCTTCACTTCCTGCAGCGCTACTGACGCGAGGGGCTCAGACGACGTCCTGCTCCGAATTCGCACGGTTTCGGCAATCTCTGCCAACGAGCGGAGCATTTGGGCAAAAACGATGCAAATCGGCCGCTCAAATCAACTTCGGCACGATCGGAAATGCCGGTGTTCAGCGAGAGGCGTCGTGATTCTCCGCCGCCAGCGCCAAATGGTCTCAGTTTCTCCGCCCCGTTTTCGGGGCCGAATTTTCTTTGCCACGCGTTGAAATTGCCGCCGATCGGGCGCAAACTTGTTAAGTCAACCAGTTTCCACACGACCGCAAGCGGCAGTTGCCCCTTGGCGATTGCCAACCAGGAGTGGCAAGGAGCGAATCCCCACAACGAATTGCCCCTAGGCAGTGCGGCTGATAGTGCTGCCAATCGATCAGAAAACGCTCGCGTTATCCTTTTGATCATTGGGAGGTGGACATGTGGAGCCTCGTTCGAAACGCCCTGTCGAGCTCAAGTGATTCCGTGCCCGCCAAGGCGCCGTTGAAGCCGGCGACCCGTTCCAAATCCATTACAAAGAAGAGACACATGTCAAACGGCAACTCGAAGTCTGATAAGAAGATGCCTATTTGGCTATGGCCCTTTTGGCTTCTCGCTTGGCCGTTTGTGTTCGCCTTCAACAGCTTCAACAAACATTTCTTGTCGTACATTATGGGTCGAGTCGTGCGGGACGACCGGCGGATCTACACGGTCAAGTTCGTCTGGTACGGCGATTCGATTTACATGCATCCGATGATTTGGGGCAGCGCGATCTTGGCCGCGCTGGCTCAGTCGACAATCAACCCCGGTTGGTTCCTGTTGGTTTGGTTGGCGGCGTTGTTCGTCTGCTTCATGACGGTCATGTACAACTTTGACGTGATCCGTACGTCGATTATGGGTATCGGCCTGGTCGCCTTCTTTGCCCTGGCTTACGTTGCGACGGTCGAATTCGCCTGGAACCCGCTGACGGCGATTCGGAGCCATATCACAGCGCTGGAGCCGACGGTTTCATCTGGTTTCTACGTTGTGTCGATGTACTTGTTCGCGCTTCTGATTTGCGCCGAAGTCGTTTGGGCTTGGCTGTTCCATCGAGTTGAACTGGATGAATCCTACGTCTACGAACATCGCTTTCTGCAAGGAACGACTCGCGAGCCCATTTTCGCTCGCGGACTGAAACGCGAGACGAAGGACCTGCTTGAACTGCTCATCTTGGGCGCCGCTGATATTCAGCACCGAACGAAATCGGGTTACAAGCGATTCAAGAACGTCCCCTTTGCATCACTCTGGTTGGGTACTGCGATCGACTCGTTGCTGGACCATCGACGTCGAAGCGAAGTCGACTTACAAACGTCCCACGACGAGTCGGACCAGGCGATGGTCGAACACGCCATGCAAGATATCGACGAAGGTCCCGACGACGCGGGTGATGGAGGCGACGATGGAGGGGACGATGGAGGCGATGACGGTGACTTCTAAGTCGCTTGTGATCATTCAAGCCGTCAACCGACTGGCCAGCGATGCTCGGTGCCTGCGGCTCGGCTATCGCCGCAACACTGGTTTCTTTCTCGCGGCTTGATAGAGTTCGCGCCACTCGGTTGAGCCGTCATCGGGCACTAGTCGCGTGTCAGCGCCTTCTTTGTAGAACGGCATGTTGCCGCGCTGACCTACGGTTAGCATGAAATTTACGCGTCCATTGCTCCCGACATAGAGCCGGTCTCCGTCGGGCCAGGAGACTTCAAGCAGCCGCTCGGGTTCCGGTCGGGACTTAGGTTTCTCGACGCGGTACTTCTCCACCGCGTCCCAATCGATCGCATGGCCAAGTCCGGGACCTTCGGGTACGGCGGCAAAGCCGTCCTTGACTCGGATCGGCTCCTTTAACATTTGATGTTGATAGAGTTGGTGACAATTAACTGCGGGCCAACGAGCGTGTGTCAGCACTGCTCCAAAGTGAAGCGAGAACGCGGCGGTGATTCCCGTGCCGACGAGTTGAAGCCAAAACGGCAGGTCGGCGGCCGCCGCCAGGGCGCCGCTCCGCATTAGGTCGCTCGGCCCGCGCCCGATCACGAATCCGTCGCAAACGCCATAGCGGATCACATCCTTCGGCGAGGGCGTGCCGTAGTGCATGGCGATCTTCACCCGAGTCGCCGCTCGAATCTTCTGATTGCCGGGAATGTCGCGTTGAGGAATTGGCGTCTCATAAATGTCAACTTGGGGATGCTCGGCCAAGTCCTTGAGAATCGGTATCGCTTGTTCAGCCGTGAGCAGCGTGTCATTAAAGTCCATGTCAATTTTGAACTCAGGCGGGACATCCTTGGACGCTACTATCAGTTGATTCCGGACATCGTACCAAGGGCGGCCTTTGGTCTTGTAGGCCATGTACCCCTGTCGATACGCCTCCTTGCATTCCGCCGCCATGTCCTTGGCCGAGGTGTCGATGTTCCACCAGGAGAGAGGTGTCTTCTCGTAGACTTGGTTGCCAAGCAACGCATGAACGGGAGCGTCAACGGTCTTGGCTACGGCGTCGAACAGCGCCATTTGCAAACCGGCGCCAAGCGTGTCGTCCCACATCAACTTGGCCGCGTTCCCACCATGGGCCCGGTCGACGTCGGCGTCCTTCGTCGCTCGCCAAGTGTAATACAGCAAAGTTTCCCCGTGCCCGACAACACCGGAGCTGAGATGCACCGAGAATATTTCGACATAACGCCAATGTGGCAATTCGCGAGCCATATTGCGGCCCGGCGTCTCGCGATACGGCACTTTCACCGTAACTCGTTCGATCTTCTTGATTCGCACGTCTTGAGGCCGTGCGTGAAGGCGGCCGGGAAAGCTGCTGGCGAGTCCAGCAGCGGCGGCGGAGCCGAGAAAGTGTCGCCGGTCAATATGCATCGTGTTGCGCTCGCGTTGGGTGGTGGGGGTCAATCCAGCGACCGGATGTCAAAGGGCCGGTGATGAATTCCATCCGACAATCTCGAAATCTTTTCGAGACAGCGTACAATGGGTAGTAGACTTTGGCTTCGGCAGGCGAGTTCGTCTCTCACGTGGGGACTGCATCTTCGCTGACGTCAAACAGAAAATCAAATCAGAGAGCCTTAGCGGTCTCGCTGACCCGATCGGGTCGATCACCTTCAAATTGAGGCGAATACCAGAATGTCCGCTCAAGACGACCAAGTCATCCGCGATTTCCTCAATCAACGCGGCCATTCGGCGGGCGACATCGACAAGATTCTCGACCGGCTGGCTCAGTATGAGAACGAGACGCTGAGAAAGTCGGTATTTGACTCCATCGAAGCCGGTGGATTCGACATCGACGTCATCATCAAAGAAGCCTTGGGCAACGACTGAGCGCGATGACGAGACGGCCGAGCGACGAGTCATGTCGCTCGGGCCGCCGTATTCGGTTTCGCCGGGACTAGCTAAATTCCTTGGCCAGTTCGGTGCGAACGTCAACCAACATCTTCAGCGTCTGGCGAACGCCGCGGTCCTGATCGCCGGGTCCCTCGGATTCAATTCCGACCCATCCGCGATAGCCTGACTGCAAGACGATTCTCATCATCTTGAGAAAATCAGTCTCGCGCTCCCCACCGCCGTCAACCGAAACGAAGGGCCGTTTGGCGTCGAAATGGTTGGATTTTGCGCTGACCGCCTTGGCCAGCGGCATCAACTCCCGAACGCCTTGGTAGCGGTCGTACCACTCACCACTTTTGCGATCGATTCCGAAGTTGCCGAAATCGGGGAGCGCGCCGCAGCGAGGGTGGTCGACAGCCTTCAAGACGCTGCTCAGCCATTTGCCGTTGGAGGATAGACCGCCGTGGTTCTCGACGAGCACGTTGATGTCGGACTTGGCGGCGAACAGGGTTAAATTGCGAAGCCCATCGACAGCCAGTTTCAGCTGTTCGTCGTACGTCAGTTTCGCGTCGCTCCGGGCATTGACGCGAATGGAATGGCAACCGAGGAACTTGGCGGCTCCGACCCACTTGTAGTGCCGTTCGACAGCCTCTTGACGCTTAGACTTGTTTGGATTTCCCAGGTTGCCCTCGTTATCGACCATGATTAACAGACTCTTCACGCCGTGGTCAGCTGCGCGCTTCTTCATCTCGGCGAGATACGATTTGTCGTTGGCTTTGTCGGCGAAGAACTGGTTGACGTACTCAACTCCCTTGATGCCATAGGAAGCGGTCTGTTTGGCGAAATCTAGATTGTCCAGATGGGGTTTCTCGCGATTGCGCAGGCGGCGAACGAGAGACCACTGGGCAAGCGAAATCTCGAAGAGCGGCTTGCTTGATTTCTCTTCACCGAGCAATGAGTTCGACGCGGCCATTCCCGCCACGGCGGCGCCACAGGCAAGTAGGTCTCGACGTGACATGGTCGACTGGGACATTAGATAACTCCGCCATTGAATGGAAATGTCATGAATGCAGGCGTGTCCGCATCGATCGGCATCGATTCAAGGCGGACACATGCAAGACATTCTAACTACAATTCGGGGCTGGCGAGCAAGTGGTTCGCGAGGGAGTGCGGATTTCGGTTGAGCGGTTGTCATGAACGACGGTGCAGCGAGGCTACTCTCGCACGCGACGGACTCGATGGTTGAGCGTGTCGCCGATGAAGATGTCGCCGTTAGGGGCTACGCAAATGCCGTGAGGCCGGCTCAACTGGGCTTTCGTCGCAGGCCCGCCGTCGCCCTCGCCGCCCTGGCGACTCGGCCCCCCACCCGCCACGGTGGAAATGAGATTGGCTTTTAGATCGATGCTGCGAATGGCTTGATTCTCGGTATCGACCACGGCAATTCGCCCCTTCGGTCCCACCGCGATTCCTTTGGGACCGTTGAATGTCGCCTGTTTGGGGTCGCCGCCATCGCCAGAAAACCCCTTCTTGCCCGAGCCGGCAACATGGGTGAGGCGAGCAGTGTTGAGGTCCATGCGCCACACGCTGTGGCCTTCGCGCAAAGCGATCCAAAGCGTCTCCCCTCGAACGCACAACGCACGCGGACCAACCATCGGTTTGCCACGCGCTGTTTGGCCATCGGTTGGCAGTTTTCGCTCGCCGTTCCCAGCGATCGTCTCCACCACACCGCTCGCCAAGTTGATCCGTCGAATCCGGTGATTGCCGATGTCGGCGACATACAAGTTGCCCTTTCGATCGAGCGCAATGCTATGTGGTTGACGGAATTGGGCCAGTTTGGCCGGGCCGCCGTCACCCGAGAACCCCGCTTCGCCAGTCCCGGCAACCGTCGTGATGACGTTCGTTTTCGCGTCAACTCGACGAATCAGATGATTCTTCATCTCTACGAAGAACATGTTGCCGCCCTCGTCGAAGCGAACTTCATACGGTTCATTCAGCGACGCCTTTGTTGCGACTCCGCCGTCACCCGAGTAACCTATGTCGCCAGTGCCGGCCACGGTGCGGATGCGCCCGCTCTTCAAATCGACTCGCAACACGCGGTGATTCTTCACCTCCGTGACGTAGAGCGCACCGTCAGGCCCGATCTCAACGCCGAAGGGCTGGCCAACATTGATTTCCACGGCCACGCCGGAACCGCCGTTGTTGCTCGACTCGCCCGTCCCCGCGACGCTGTCGATTTCTCCCGCCGTGGCCGAATTCAAGGGTGAGGCCAACAGGATCAGCGAAAAAATCAGGGGGAGCCGGCTACCGTGAATCGCCTGTCGCATTCGTGTTTCCTAGCTTCATGAGGGTGGCGTACCGCAAGATTCGATGTCTCACGACATGAGGCAATTGTACCGCGCCAAGAACGCCGGCTCGCCTTACTTTTCCCGACAGCCCCTCGTCTTCATCTCATTCCCGTCCCTTTTCCCAGCCACGTCGAACAAAGAGGATAATGGGGGTCGAACAACGAGCCGCCCGTATTCTCTTGCTGCTTTTGGTCCTCTCCAGCGACTTACCTTGTATAATCGGCTCGCCCTATGGTCCTTTGATTCTCTCCAAGCGAGTTTGAGCCAAAATGCGATTAGCCCTTCACTGGCAGATTTTTGTGGGAATGGTGCTCGGCGCCATCATCGGACTGACTCTCAACGCCACGGTGGGCGAACAGACTTGGGAGTCGAGCAAGGAAGACAAACTCCCTGCGGGCGTCTTGCGAGCGGATACGAAGGACACGCCCGACGTCAGCACGGTCAATTGGGTTACTGAGGATGGTGAAGAAAAGACGGCTGCTATTGATGGTTCGAGACGAACGGAGGGCAGCGTCGCCTCGGTCAAGAACTTGGAGAAGGCATCGCCCGTCGCCCACGAGCTGTTTATCAACTACGGTCGCTCAACGGCCCGCCGAGTGGGCGACGCGTGTTCGCGGTTGGGCGGACTATTTCTGCGTCTCTTGAGGATGGTCGCGCTCCCGCTGATCGTCTCCTCGCTGATAAGCGGTGTGATGGGGCTCGGCGATGCTTCGCGGCTTGGGCGAATGTTTGGCCGCACGATGGCGTACTACCTTTGCACAAGCCTACTGGCGATCTGCACGGGCCTGCTGATGGTCAATCTGATTCGTCCTGGCCTTCGAAGCGAAGAAGTAGCGACTCCCTCGAGCGACGCGATCGTGGGCGAACAGAGCATTGGCGAGGTGTTGTTCGAGCAACTGGAGAACGCTATTCCGGGAAACCCTTTTGGATCGTTAGCCGGCGCCGAGTACTTGGCGGTTATTTCGTTTAGCATCGCTTTCGCCATCTTCGCGCTGCTGCAGGGCGGTGAGGTTGCGAGCCGAGTCAAATCGGCGGCCGACGCGGTGTTTGCGGTGATGATGAGGATGACAATGGCGATCATCAAACTCGCTCCGATCGGCGTGCTTTTTCTGATGATCTTCGTCACAGCGACTCAGGGTCCGGAGGTCTTCCGGCTGTTGTTTTGGTACATGTTGGCGGTCAGTTCGGCGCTTGCGATACACGCGTTGATTGTGCTTCCGCTGATTCTGCACTTCGTCGCCCACCGAAATCCATGGGAGTTCGCGCGGGCGATGAGCCCGGCGCTGCTAACCGCGTTCAGCTCAGCCTCCAGCAACGGCACGCTACCGCTGACGCTCGCCAGCGTCGAAAATCGAGCCGGTGTCAGCAACCGCGTCAGCTCATTCGTCTTGCCGCTTGGCGCCACCATCAACATGGACGGCACCGCGCTCTACGAGGCTGTTGCCGTGCTCTTCATCGCCCAGATGTACCACCAACAGAACCTGCCGCTCACGACTCAGATTATCGTCGCGCTCACCGCGCTGCTGGCGAGCATCGGAGCGGCTGGGATTCCCCATGCGGGGCTGGTGATGATGGTGATCATCCTGCAAGCCGTTGGGCTCCCGCCCGAGATGCAAGGCGTTATTCTCGCCGTGGATCGAGTGCTCGACATGTGCCGCACCTCGGTCAACGTGTGGAGCGATTCATGCGGTTGCGCAGTGATCAGCCGCCTTGAACAGATAGCCAAGCCAGCGAGCGCCTAGCCGGTGTTGCTCCCCGTGTGCGGCTTAGACCAACCCCCAGAAATCACATTCGGTGCATTGTTGAGCCTTCTTCTCTTCCCCGCGGGGGACGCGAAGCGGATGTCCGCATTTGGGACAGTTGCGGACCTGAAACGCCGCCGATTCGTTTTTGGGAATCCTCTCGCTGACCGGCTGCAGGTCAATGATTTCATCCTCTTGGGCGGGTCCGCCGCCCGCGTCTAGTTGGATTGGGTTCTTGCAGGCCAAGCAATCGACAACGCCGCCTTGGACTTCATCCTCGAGCAGCATGAACTTGCGACAAGCGTCGTGGGGACACTGCGAGATGAATGGCATGAAGACCGCGAATGCAAATGGCAAACCGATGTTGCTCGGCATGCTGACCTAATTAATGGAAAACGGCTGTGGTTGGAGGAATACGCTAATTTGGCCAGCCACAGTGACCTTGGTGTTTGAGGGATTAGCGGATTGAATGTTCTCGGTCTTGCCGAGCACTACGTTCGCCGACCAGGAGCGCGGTATCGCGACGTCCTCCAAGGCGTAGACGCGACAGAACATCGCTCTATCAACATTGCTTTTTCCATCCAGAACAAGAATCGATTCCATGACCCGCGAGACTGTTTGACCGCGAGCAACGCGGACGATCGACCGGGGGGGGACAGGAGTATTCGGACCATCGACGTGAATGGTTTTCGGTGGCAGACTGATGGCGACGCCTCCATTGGAATGAACCTCGCAAATCCAACTAGGTCCGTCGCCAAATCGCAGGCCCCGTGGCGCCGTAATCGACAGTTGCCGTTCATTCACGATCTTAAAAACAGCATTCAAAGCGCTGCTAGATGACTTGGCGTTGCCCGGCTGTGCGAAGACAACCCGTGTCACGTTGCCCAATCCGGACCCTGTAACCGTGAGCTCGTCGCCGCCGCGTATTTGGTAACGGCTGAACCCTTGAATTCTCGGTTGGTTTCCTCTGGCGGCGGCGTCTGCCGGCCCCTCGCGTTGAGGAGCCGAGCCGCCGATGTTGGCAAATGCCGGCATTCCCATGCGGCGCGATACCACAGACAAACGTCGTGACATGACGGTGACGCCTTGCAGCGCGATCATCGAGAAACTGACCAACACACACATCGCGCCGATGCGGGAGAACAACAATCGCGTAGGCTCATCGCCCATCTTGCGGCGGAACACCTCGCCGAGTGGTGAATTCAACAGAGGTCCGAACTCCAGGAGCCCCGCCAACATAGCCACGACGCCCAGCAATCCGGCAAAACCCATCAGCATGAACGCCAACGTAAACGCGAAGTTGAGGAATACCGCAGCGGCGGCGGCCGCGAGCCCCATGACCAGCACGACGAAGAAGATCGCTTTTCGGCTCTGAGCCGTCTCAGGTCGAAGCTGAATACCCTGATACGGTTTGAGCGGTCCCTTGTCCCCGCCGTTCGCCGCCGACTGGTCCTGCAACTGGGGAAAGACCTGAGTCGCCGGGGATGGCTGCCCCCATCCTTCCCGCCAAATGACACTCTGCGGGTTCAGGCGCCGCTGGGCCACAGCGTCATCC
>CAZWOU010000083.1:10630-15580 GCA_964635375.1 uncultured Pirellulaceae bacterium
CGCTGGAGCCTGAACTTGAATTGCCGCCTGCAGGGGCGCTACCGGTTGCAGCACGGGCGGATCGACCTGGGGGCCTGGACCGAGAATCTCCAACGTGGGCGCCGCAGGTCCATCCAAGATCTCTAACGTGGGCAACTTCTCCTTCTCGCTCTTCGTCGGCTCGTCAGCGAACTGAGCGAGCTCGTCATCCTGCTGCTTTGAAGCCGCGTCAGGCCCGTTCGCCACGTCGCCCGATTGTTGTGGGTCGTCCGACCGCAGCGACCGATCATACTGCTTCTTGTGGTGCGGGCTGGTGAGGCAATCGTAGGCCTTCGACATCTCTTGGAGAATCTTGAGGGCGTCAGTTCCGTGTTCGCCCACTTGGTAACGCCGTACGACTGAGTAGCGATCGCCAAACGACTCCTCGATTATCGCCAAGTCCTCCTCGAACTCCTTGACGCCCAACAGCGCATAGTAATTCGGCGGCCGACCGTCGACCGGAATATCGAGCCATTCGAGATAGGGATCAAAAACGTCGGTCACAATTCACCGTCTGAGACAATTATTGAATATTGAGGGAGTCGACGATCTCTTTCTGCGTTTTGATATCGTCGTCCGTCAGCCCGCCTTGCCGATCGATTTCGACTTGGGCCAGCGAGCCCCCTGTCATGTCGAGGGCCATGACGCTCACGCGGCCATTGGCGCCGTAACTCAATCGCACCTGAATAGGCGCTCCGAGCGGCAATTGAGCCGATAGTTCCGTGACCCTGCACTCTCCAATGGGAATGTTCGCCTTCGCTTCAGGCGCCTCGCCCTCCAACACCTTCACACGTATCGAAGTCCGACCAGCCTCATTCAGTCGGAACACTTTGCTGCTCGCGTGGGGCAATGGCGTGTTCTTGGGGATGAGCACAGCCGACCGGGCGACCTTCTTCTTGCGATCATAGGTCTGCACGCCCAAACTGTGGGAGTTCACATCACGGACGACGACGTCCGCGAGTTGGCCGCGCACGTCGGCATCCATTTCGACGTCTTCCACGATGGATTCGGCCTCGCGCATCGCCGCAAAGATCGCCGCCCCGCGGGCCACGACTTGATCCGGGTCCAGCGTGTCGTCCGGCGGTTTCGATGTGACCTGCTGCAACATTTCTCGAATCATCGGCATGCGAGTCGACCCGCCGACAAGGAGCACGCGGTCGATGTCGTCCCACTTCAATTTCGCCTGATCGCGCGCAACAAAACTCGTCACCACTTGCGTCCGCATGACAAGATCGCGACTCAACGCTTCGAACTTCGCTCGGCTCAGCGTCCCTCGCACCACTCGATCTTGATAGAAACACTCGATGGGCGCCGAGGTCAATTGGCTCAGCAACTTTTTGGTCGACTCGGCTAGATTAGAAACCGACTCACACCACATATCGCCCGATGCGCTGGCGCTCGGGTCGACGCCATGCTCTTCCTGAAAGAGGTCTGCGATGTGGCGAGTAATGACATCGTCCCAGTCTTTGCCGCCCAATTGCACTTCGCCATCGGTGGCCACGGTTTCAAACCGTTTCTCGGAGAGCCGCACAAGGGTGACGTCGAATGTACCGCCGCCCAAATCATAGACCAGGGTGTTGATTTCTTCGCCATCGCTGAAACTGGGCAGCACGCCAGGGTTGTTGGGATTGAGTCGGCCCTCGAGACAATAGGCGACGGCCGCAGAGGTTGGCTCATTGATAATGTCGAGAACTTCGAGACCAGCAATTCGACCTGCGTCCTCGGTGGCTTTGCGCCGCGTGTCGTCAAAAAACGCCGGGACAGTCAGCACAGCCTTGGTGATCGGCCCAATGCGTCGCTCCGCGTCCTCCTTCAGTTTGCGAAGAATGATTGCGGACAAAGTTTCGGGGCGAAACTGGCGTCCATCCACAACACGCGAGAATAACGGTTGGCCCATCGACCGTTTCATCAAGGTGGCGACCTTGTCAGGATTGTGGGTCGCCGCGGCTTTGGCGGCTTTCCCAACTAAGGCGACCTCGCCATCCAAATAGACCGCGCTGGGGGTCAGCGGATCACCGTCGCGATTGGGTATCGTCGTGGCGACTCCCTTGGAATCCAAATGCGCGATCACGGACAACGTCGTGCCTAGGTCAATTCCGACCAGGGCACCCGAATCAACGGCCATGAACCCCTCCCCGAAGCGAATGATTGCGTTACCGGTCGTATCCGTTGGCCGAGAACCTGCCTCGATCGCTCTGAAACCCGGCTGGGCCAAACGGCTCTGAGGATCTAACCCCGAACGGGGCCATCCCATCCTAGCTCAAAACCGACCCCTGGGCTACGAAATCAGGCTGACGGGAATTCGCCTGTAGAATCGGCTATTTCCCTTGTCGGCGCTCACGGCTTGGCGTCGCCTGACCCAGTGTCCTCCGGTCCGTATCTGCCACGAAACTCTTCGATCGGGTATTTGAGGATGTTCTTCTTCATCTTTGCTTTCATCGTGGATGCGACGTCTAGATCCAGCTCGTTGGCGATCGCCAAGAGGTAGCAGAGCACGTCCGCCATTTCCTCGCCCACAGCGGCAAGTTTCTCGGCGTCCTCGGTCACTTCGCGAGAGGCCTGCGGCGTGATCCACTGGAAGTGCTCCATCAATTCGGCCGCCTCGATAGAGAGGGCCATGGCCAAATTCTTGGGGGAATGAAACTGCCGCCAGTCCCGGGCGTCGACGAAATGGCGGACCATGGATCGCAATTGCCCAACGGTGACCGTCGGATCTTCAAACGATTCCTCTGCGTTTGGCTCTTGATTCATCGAGTCGGTCCAATTGACGGTTTCGTGTCCCAGGGAAACAATGCACGGATTCCGATCGCGGCCTCACCGCGTCAATCCGATTTGTCCCCATTCCCAGGGAAAGCGAATTCGATGAGTCAGCTCGAGCACCAGGATCCCCAAATCTTCCAAGCGATTCAAGATGAGGTGCGGCGGCAGGAGGAGGGGCTTGAGATGATAGCGAGTGAAAACTACACGAGCCCGGCGGTGATGGAGACAATGGGCAGCGTGCTCACCAACAAGTACGCGGAGGGGTATCCTGGGCGGCGCTATTACGGCGGCTGCGAACACGTGGACGTTGTCGAGCGGATAGCCCAAGATCGGGCCAAGCAGTTGTTCGGAGCTGAGCATGCTAACGTCCAACCCCACTCGGGCTCGCAAGCCAATCAGGCGATCTACATGACGGCGCTCGAGCCCGGCGATTGCGTGCTTGGACTCGCCTTGGCCCACGGCGGCCATCTAACTCATGGCATGCGGCTGAACAGTTCGGGCAAGCTTTACAAGTTTCACAGTTATGGAGTCACGCGAGACACCCACCGTATCGATTTCGACCAAGTGGCAAAGCTGGCGAAGGAACACAAGCCGAAGATGATTGTCGCCGGCGCCAGCGCGTATCCGCGCGAAATTCCGCACGGCCGATTCGCCGAAATCGCCAACGAGGTCGGCGCCAAGCTGTTCGTTGACATGGCCCATTACGCCGGTTTGGTCGCTGCCGGTTTGCATGACAATCCTATTCCGGTCGCCGACTTTGTCGGAACTACGGTGCACAAAACGCTTCGCGGCCCGCGAGCCGGAATGGTGCTCTGCCGGAAAGAATATGCGAAGGACCTCAACCGCAGTGTGTTCCCCGGCATCCAGGGCGGTCCGCTGATGCACGTCATCGCCGGAAAAGCTGTCTGCTTCGGCGAAGCTCTGAAGCCTGAATTCAAAGTTGCCATGCAACAAACACTCGACAACGCCAAAGTGCTGGCCGATTCGCTGGCCGCTGGCGGAGCCCGATTGATCAGCGGCGGGACCGACAACCACTTGGCCCTGGTCGATGTCACCCCGTTGAATATTGGCGGTAAGTTGGCCGAAGAAGTGCTCGACCAATGCGGCATCACGGTCAACAAGAACATGATTCCCTTCGACGAACGCAAGCCGATGGACCCTTCCGGAATCCGTATCGGAGCCCCCGCGCTGACATCGCGAGGCATGGGGACCGACGAAATGAAGCAAATCGCCGCATGGATGCTCGATGCGCTTCGACACCATGATGATCCGGCCGCCGCCACGACCATTCGAGGCGCCGTTCGCGAAATGTGTAAGGTTTTCCCAACTCCAGCTGCTCGTGGTCTTAGCTACGCGTCTTCCCAGCCCACGTGATCCCGTCTCGGGCAAAGCCCGCTCGAACCGCTCACCAAGCCCATGCTCGTGCCAGTCTTTCGCTTCTCGTAGCCCCAAAAATCTGCGATAATCGGGGCCTCTCCGAGGTGGCAGTCGATTCGCGGCCGTTCGCCCCGCACTGCGACCCCTGCGGCCAACAAGACGCGGATTCCTATCAATTTTTTGAGCGTCCATGTCAACAAATCGAATTACGCCCATGTCAACGAATCGAATCCTGATCGCAGACGACAACCCCGCCAATCGCGAGCTGCTCGACGCCTATCTTGAGGACGTTGATTGCGAAATTGAATTCGCGGCGGATGGACAGGACACACTGGACAAGGCCGCCGCCTGCAAACCCGACTTAATCTTGCTAGATGTGATGATGCCCAGGCTGAGTGGGTTTGAAGTCTGCAAGCAGCTCAAGAACGACCCGGCGACCAACTCGATTATGATACTCATGGTCACCGCCCTCGACGAAGTGGGCGATATCGAGCGGGCCGTTGACGCCCGAACCGATGATTTCCTCTCCAAGCCCGTTAATCGCGTGGAGCTGGTGAAGCGAGTCGAGAACATGCTACAGCTCAAGGGTCTTACCGATGAGAACGACCGTTTGAGACGCTATATTCAGGGCATGGAGGACGACGACCATTCGACGCCCGACGACCAAGAGGACGAAGATGATGATTCGACGCCCGACGACCAATAGGAACAGGGCGAGCGAACAAGGTTAGCGCGAACGGGGTTAGCGCGAACGGGGTTAGCGCGAACGGGGTTAGCGCGAACGGGGTTAGCGCG
>CAZWOU010000083.1:15680-27618 GCA_964635375.1 uncultured Pirellulaceae bacterium
CGAACGGGGTTAGCGCGAACGGGGTTAGCGCGAACGGGGTTAGCGCGAACGGGGTCACCATCGTGAACGAGGAGCTTGACTGATGCAAACCGTTGCGAATAAACGCCTATGGCTGCCGATTCTTATCGCCGGGTGGCTCGGAACATCATTCGGCTCAACCTTTCCCGCCTTCGCCCAGGAGGAGAGTTTCGAGAAGCTCCAACCTCGCATCGAGAAGCTCATTAAGCAGATGGGAGCGGAGAGTTTTTCCGCGCGTGAACAGGCCCAGATGGAATTGAAGCGAATCGGCCCCGTGGCCTTTGACGCACTCCGTCGCGCCCAGAATCATGACGACATCGAGATCGCTCGACGAGCCCAGTACCTGGTGCGGCTGATTCAAGTCCGTTGGCCGAGACCCAACGACCCGCCGGAAGTGCTTCGCGTTCTGGAGCAGTACGGAGCCAGCAACGAAGCGGCGCGCAGCCGAATGTTGGATCGCTTGGCCGCATTATTGGACGCCGCTGGCGTGCCCGCATTGTGTCGCATCGCTCGTTTTGACGCCTCACCGGCGCTGTCGAAGCGGGCCGCATTACTCGTCGCGGAAATGCCCATGCCGACGGAGAAAGCGCCGCGGCAGGCGAGAGCGGACATTATTACGCACGAGCTGGGGGTGAGTCAGCGCGAGGCGGCCGGTTGGCTAAGGGCTGTGGCGGCCACTTTGACCGACCCCAAGAGTTCCGTGAAGGCTTGGGAGGAAATCGTAACCGAGGCGTTGCGGCGACGCGACCGCTTGCCCGATGAAACCAATGACATGCAAGTCCGGCGACTGCTTCAGCTTCAAGCCGATGTCTTGATTCAAGTCGGCTTGCGAGATGAGGCAAAGCGGCAAGCCCTCCGTATGCTCAAGCTAGTCCGAGCGCGGCGAGACACGCTGCTCGACACGGTGGACTGGTTGATGGAGCGGAAACTCTACGACGTGATTGACGAGTTGGTCGACTTGCATCCCCAGCACGTCGAACGATTTCTATCTCTCAGGTATCGGCTGGCCGAGAGCCTGATGCGACAAGGCATGAGCAAGCAGGCCGAAGAAGCCTCGCTGGCGGCCTTGGAGTCCCAACCGGATCAGGCTGAGTTGCATATCGAGGCCGCCGTCGAACTGCAGCAACGGTCATTGCTGGATTGGTCGTTGCGCGAACTCGACGGAGTCATCAAGCGAACGGATGCCGCGTCCCTGAATCACCTCCGCGCCCGGCTAATGCTATCCGAAATTCACCATGACTACGAACGCGAGCTGCTCGCCGCCAAGTCGCTGGCGCCCGTGGTGGAATTGATCGATCAGGGAAACACGGACGTCAGCGAGCGGATCAGCCAGCCGCCGTTGAACCGCACGGCGTCCGGAGTCAAGATGCGAATGCACCTCTTCTACGCTCTCCATTTTCGTGGGCAGAAAGAGTTCGACAAGGAGCTCGACCACCTTCGCAAGGGCGCTGCAGCCGGCGCGGGTGCGACGACCAAGAAGACGACGCCACGTGATGCCGATCTGTTGATCGCCATGCACCGCGCGAGCGGCGCGGACGAGGCGTTTCAGAAGCTGACAGCTGGACACATCAAGGCCTATCTCAAAGAATCCCGGATCCAACTTGTCCAGTTCAAAAACGCCGTGGCGCAGAACGAATCGAGACGGGCCAGCTACAGCGCCGCCATGGCGGGCATCAATAATCAACTTGCCTGGCTTGCGGCCAATACGGGCGGCGACATCGAGGAAGCTACAGCTGCCAGCCATCGCTCCCTGGAACTTCGGCCCAACACCGCCGCCTACTTGGATACGCTCGCCCATTGTTACGCCGCCGCCGGAAAATATGTGGAGGCCCACAAGTATCAAGTCAAGGCCGCCGAGCTCGAGCCCTACTCGTTTCAAATCGTTCAAAAGGTCAAGGAGTTTCAATCGCATCTAGAGAAGAAGGACGCTTCGAGCAACTAGAGTCGAGTCAATTCCATATGACGGGACCTTGGACACATTCGTGAGCAAGCCATCCGAGGACGCGAGAGAGACGCTAGCTGACGCCAGTGATCCGGCCGCGGACGAGCTCGAACTGGCTCGATCAGACGAAGCGAGCAAGCTTCCGCCAGTGCGGAATACGCGCGCGCAGGGCCCCGTCGGGGCCGCTGGATTCCATTGGGCCGTGTTGGTTGTCTGCAGCATGACGATAGCTGCTTCCGTAATTCTCGATGTGCGCGATGCCAGCGTCACCGCGCCTTTCGCGTCGATTCCGCTTCCTGGCGTCTGCACCTTCAAACGGATGACGGGTCTCGATTGCCCGGGTTGCGGACTAACGCGTTGTTTTGTCAGCTTGAGCCACGGGCGGATCTGGCAGGCCTGGGAGTATAATCCAGCCGGCCTGTTCCTCTACGGCGTTGCCGTCTTTCAGATTCCCTATCGAATTATGCAGGTGCGGCGACTGAGGCAAAATCGCGCCGAGATCGATTTGGGCTGGGCAGGGCCAAGTTTTCTTGGCGTGACCGCCATCCTGCTGATCCTGCAATGGGCGATCCGCCTATCGATGTTGCTATGATGGAAGCAGGCGCCATCGTTGGCCTTAGTGATTGGCTCCGTTACTGGCTCAGAGATGAATGGTGACACAACATGACGCGCTACGAATTGTCACGAGCGAAACTGAACGCGGGCGTTTACGGTTCTGGACGAGACCTCTTGTTGATTCACGGATTCCCGTTAAATCACCGCATGTGGCGCAATCAGATTAATGGACTCTCTGACCGGTACACCGTAATCGCGCCCGATTTGAGGGGGTTTGGGGATAGCGAAATCAGCACCGGCGCGATGCGAATGGAGGATTACGCCGACGACTTGGCTGAGTTGCTCGACAAGATGGGCGTTGTGGAACAGATTGCGATCTGCGGTCTGTCCATGGGCGGGTACATCGCGCTCGAATTCATCGCCCGCCACCCTGATCGGACCACGAAGCTCATTCTCTGCAACACCCGCGCCGATTCAGATACCGACGAGATTGCTCGGCAACGAATTCGCACGGGCGAGGAGATTTTGGTCAAAGGCGTTGAGACGCTTGCGGCCGGGATGATCCCACGGTTGTTCTCGAAGACGACGTTGGATCGGCGTCGGGATACAGTTGACGAGGTGCGTCAATCGATTTTGGAGGCCAGTCCGGTTGGCGTCGCGTCGGCGCTTCGCGGAATGGCCGATCGCAAGGACTACAGCAGCGAGTTAGCTAATATCGACTGCCCCACGCTCGTTCTCGGCAGTTCCGATGACGAAATCACGCCGCCCGAATCGATGCGAAAACTGGCCTCTGCTTTTCCTCGAGCCGAGTACATGGAGATTGCCGACGCTGGGCACCTCGCGCCGCTCGAACGACCCGCCGAGGTCAACGCCGCCATGCGACAGATACTCTGGTAGATACTCTGGCAGCGGTCTACTTGGGAATCTGAAACAGCGACTGGCTCTTGACGATCGCATAGTCGTCCGGGAAGGTGTGAAACGCGTGCACTGAGAGAGATCGGTTTCGCGTTACCACATGAATGTAACTCAACGCCCCCAGCGCCATCCGCCCGCTCGACTGGAACTGGTGGAGGAGCCCTTTGCTTTCACCCTCAAACGCTAATTCCTGTTGGAACGTCCAGAAGAATTCAGGCTCAACTGGCTCCAACTGAAAACTCACCTGGTAGCACACGCCTGCTCGACACTCCACTTGATCGGAGTGCTCTCCGGTTAAGCGATAATTTCGCAATCGTCGCTTCTTGGGCAAGGGATGTTGAGCAGAAGCGGCGACTTCAGTGAGCGTAATCCCTTTGTAGCGCCAGTTGACGACATGACCGGCCGAGGTGATGTCGATGGTCGCAGAATACTCGCCTCGCTCGACAGTGCGAGTCTGATAAACCTGAAACAACTCTGGGTGAAGTGCGCGTCCATAAAGCTTGAACGCCAGCTCCGCAACTTTGGGCCTGACCGAAAGCAATGGAGAAGTCCTCGTATAAATTCGGCAATTGCCGATCGTTGTTCGTGTTCAGCGGACTTGCATTATACGGCGCCAACGCCGCCTCAACAAAGCCAGTTTCTCGCAGAATTATTTGACCCCGTTTAGGGCTTGACACGCGGGGACAAAGCACATTGCAAGTCGCCCCGGCGTGGAAAATGCGCCGGCGCTCGCGCGCGTGTAAACGGCCGCAATGACAACCAACAGTGGGGTTGCTGATGACGGCGCAACCCATTCTGAAACGCGAATCCTGCAGGTATTGCGAAACGTCGCGTCGCTCTCGATCGATTTTCATGTCACGAGGACGAGCACGTCATACAACGCATGAGCTCCAACGGCGATGCCGAACCCGCGAACCACAAACAGAATTGAGAAGAAAACGCCAGCCAAAGCGCGGAAGCTGAAACTGAACCACTCGAACGAATCGCCATAGGTTGAGGCGAATTGGAATCCCGCGACATCAAAATTGAGTTGGTAGTGGGCGCCGGCGAAAACCAAACTCGTCGCGATCACCGCAATCCCCGCCGACCACTTCAGCGGGACCCCAAACGCTTTCAGCGAAAGCATGACCGCGGGCAACAGCATTAAGCGAAACAACAACTCCTCGTAGACGCCCGCGCCAATATAGCCAATGAGGCGAGCCGCCGATTGGATGGTCGCGTAATCATTGCTCTTGATCTGAGCTTCAAAGAAAGAACCCTGCAATTGGGCCAGCAACAGGAGGATCCAGCCAAACAATACCGACTCGACCATCATCCCGTAGCAGACGCTCCAATTGACCTGCCACGCTTCGCGGCGCATGTGATGCCAAGCCAAAAGCAGTCCGCAAGTCAGAATAGGGAGCAGGAAGTAGTGGCCGAAACCGATGCGATCCAGCGAGTCCCGCAGCCACACATCGGCCCCGTTGCGGACGGCGCTGTGGCCCAGGACCATCACACCCCCTTCGTACGCCAGCAACAACGGCAAGACGAACAGCAAACTCGATAGCGGGCGCGACGATTCACGAAAATAGTTGCTCCATGAGCTGGATGCATCCACTGGGTTGGGCTCCTACTGGGCTGCTCCGAGGAATCGCAGTTTGCTGCACGGCGGAAACGCGGCGAAATTGAGACGACGCCGATCCATCGCGCAAACCTACCCTCTCATTCTCGGACCTCAACTCGACCCAGCTTCAATAACTGCGCAATCTTAGCTCCTCGAACGAAAACTCCGATCGTAACGACGCTTCGTAACGACGCAACGCCGAAAGGGTCACCGGCCGCCGTCGCTCGCAGATAACTCGACCACTTGGCTGTCCTGCCTCGCAGAGGCGAGAACGGAGTCCATCACGGCCTGAGTCTTCAGAGCAATCTCTGGCCAGTGGTCGTCCAGAGCGCCTGAGAGGACCAAGTCGGCGAACGTCTGAAACATCTTCGTTTCCTGGGCGTTGGCGTATCCGCTGCTGTATTCGCGAGACGAGACGTTCCGAGTGCGAGGTTGCATGTTGAAGTCACAACCGTCAATTTCGAACTCGGCGTTGAAAACGTCAAATGAGACCCCCGCGCCAAAATAAGGCAGCACGAAATCCTGCAGGTGGACGTGGCCCTTACCGCCGCTGATGTTCGCCCACTGTTGATGCTCGCCGATGAATGAACAATAGAAACTCGCCGAAACGCCGCCCTCGAAAAACAGCTCGGCCGAAAATTCAATCGGTACGTCGGCTCCGCTGTCCGGCCGCCCCAGCGCCCGCAACAAACGACCGGTCACATGGGTCGGCATTTGGTACTGCATCACCCACAGGGCAAATCGAATGTTGTACCAACCCAAGTCGCCAACGCAGCCATCCGGCTCAAGCGCGCCGCTCAGGCGAATATTCTCCTTCAAGAACGCGTCGTCGCCCAGGAAACTGAACTGACTAGTGATGCGATTGATCCTACCCACGCTCACGCCGTCATTGAGCGTCTCGCGAAGTGAGTTGAGGCGATCGCTGTGCATAAACATCACGCCGTCCATGAACTGCACGCCGTTGGCTCGACAAGCCTCGATCATCTCCCGCAAGTCTTCCGCCGACTCGCCGCATGGCTTCTCGCACATCACATGCTTGCCGGCCGCCGCGGCCTCCAATACCCACTGCTTTCGTAGACCGGTCGGCAAAGGAATATAGACCGCGTCGATGTCAGGCGAGGCAATCAGGGCTTCGTAGCCGGCAAACGCCGAGGGTTGCGGATCGGTCGGCGCCGAAGCCTGACACTCCCGAATGAACTGGGTCGCCCGGTCAATATCGCGACTGGCCACGCCAACCAACGAACAGTTGCCCGCATTGCGAATGGACTTCCAGTTCTTCCGCGCGATATTCGCCGCACCCAAGATTCCCCACCGACATGTGTCGCTCATCGTTTCTCCATTCGCTGATTGCTCGTCGATTGTGCCAGCCCGTTGTTGGCGTAAGCCTACCATTCTTTCCTTATCGCCAATGCCGTCCATGGGCGAGCCATCGCCGATGTCGCCATCTGCACCGTCGTCGCGCCAGCGGCCAAGTGACGCTTGGCGTCCTCCGAGCTCGATATGCCGCCCACGCCAATCAGCTCAGCGTCCAATCCCTGCTCGTCCATCGCTCGCCGCAGACGAGCGACCTGAGCCACGGAGGAATCGAGTGTCGCAGCGCCGCAGATTCCGCGAGGCAGGCCGGAAAACATCAGCTGACCGTCCTCGTCCACCACCGTCGCGGCAATACTGTTGGTCGCGGAAATTGCGTTGACCGACGGCGCCAGGGCGCCCACTAACTCAGCCGCCGATTGATCGAGCGGGACGTGGCCAATCTTGACGATCAACGGCGCCCCCTGAATCACCTGGCGAACTCGCTCAATCACTAGACGAGCCGCATCAGGGTCTTGGTAGAGCTGGCCGTCACAGGTCGAGACATTGGGGCAGGAGAAATTTGTCTCCACCGCGTCCGCCCCGCACTCGACCGCCATCCGAGCACACTCGGCATAGTCGTCCGCCAACTGCTCCAGACTCCAACCTGGTTGAGTCGTGCCGACGACCGAAACGACCAGCCGCGTTTGACTGGGAAGACGAGTCCGCGTCGCCAACACATCGTCCCGCCAGGCACTCGGTGGCTGAGACGGCATCCCGTAGGAAACCGCCCAAGATCCTTCCATTTGCTTGATGGCCGGCAAACGCTGCTCTCCCCCCTTGAGCGAGCCGCAACGAACCGGTTGCAGGTTCGGCGGCGGATAACATGGTCGCTCGCTTGAACGCACCGTTTTATAGGTGACCACGCTGAAGCCGAGTCCCGCGTAATAGAGACACCAGGCCCCATTCAATAGCGGCCCGGCCGATACACCCAAAGGCGAATCGACCGGCGCCCCGCAAAACCGCCACTCGCCGCGCATCGGCGGTATCTCCAACTTGACGCGGTCCGGCGGGTTCTCGTAGTTCCAATCGTAGGTCTGCTCCGCTTGATACTTGGCCAACTGGCGCCATGGTTCGGGTTGGTCTTTACACATCGGTTCCAAACTCCAGGACAAATTTGCGGGTTCGCCGCCGCGTGGGAATACTCTTGACTCAACGAAACGAAAAGGAAAATGTCGATTGTATGACTTGCAGGGCAGCAGGGGGCCGAAGTGGGCGACGCAAGTCGGTGCGGATTGCGTATTTAACCCATTTTATTGGGTTTTCGTTGACACGATTGAATGGGCGGAATTATACTGAGTGGACGACGATCATACCTCGATTGTCGGCGGGTGATGAGGAGACGCTGGGCCATTCGTTGAACCGGTTGGCATGGCGAACTCACTTAGTACCGCAACGTGGGGCACGGCGCCTCTCACAACACTTCTAGCCTCGCCGTACCGATTGTTCCAAGAGGACGAGACAGATGACGCTTCTCGGCAAGATTTTGACCGTGCTCATTCTGGTATTGAGCGTTGTCTTTATGGCCTTTGCCATGCTGGTTTTCGCAACCCATAAGAACTGGCGAGACCACGCCCGCGACTTGGTAAAGCAGGTGGCCGACGCGACGGCCCAGCGAGACCAAATGAACATCGAGTTTGGCCGTTCCAAGGACGCCTTGGCTGCCGAACAAGCGGCTCGGCGTTTCGCGATCGCTGCCTCACGTTCGAAGTATGAACAAGTCAACGCAGCGTTGCAGCAGGCCAACACCACGCTTTTGGAACTTCAAAGCTCTAACGGCGAACTTCAGCAAGCGCACCGCACGACGGTAACTGAGTTGGAACGGTTGACAACGGAAGTCGGCGGTTTGCGGACGGAAATCCGCAATTCGCAACTCGACCGCGACAACATGTTCACCCAAGTCGTTCGCCTGACCGATGAACTCAATCGATTGGAAGGGTTGAAGACCGACTTGGAGATTCGCCGCAACCAGTTGTTGGCTCAGAACTCATTGCTGGCCGGGGCAGTTAAGGCCCACGGCATTGACGTCTACAACATTGCCAATATCACTCCAAAGGTTGACGGCGTTGTCACTGGTGTGAGCCAGAAAGATCTGATCGAGATTTCGATTGGGTCGGATGACGGCATCAAGGAAGGCCATCAGTTGGAAGTCTTCCGCAAGAGCACCTACT
This sequence comes from uncultured Pirellulaceae bacterium, assembly GCA_964635375.1. Lineage (GTDB taxonomy): Bacteria > Planctomycetota > Planctomycetia > Pirellulales > Pirellulaceae > CAZMNY01. The sequence goes on from CAZWOU010000083.1 coordinate 24,235, forward strand.
TGGGTCGTGTGGTGATTCGCCACACGGGCCCCGACAAAGCCGTCGCGGAAATCATCAAAGAGTATCGTCGAGGAACTATTAGGAAGGGTGACCGTGTCGCAACTAAGCTCATCTAACCCGGCCGGCGAAGTTGTTCGCAAACAGTCGAACGGCGTTTACACTTGGATGTTAGTCATCGCGTTGATCGCGTTGCTGACAGCCTGTGTCCTGCTGTGGCTGGAACTACAATCGTACGGAAGCTATCCCTGGTGGAAGCCCGCCGTGGGCGGAAGCCCGACATCGCAGGCGCCTTCATTCGCCCCGATTCTGCAACATCTTGCCTAACTCAAGCCCTTTGCCAGGCTCTGCTGCCGAAGGCAAATCCAGGCATCTGAGAACCAGAATTCTCACGACCCGTCGTCTTTGGGCGACGGGTTTTTTTGTGCGCGGTCGTTGGCCGGTTTTCGGCCTGCGCAAGTAGTGGGTGCCAGCAACATTCCTCGCTCTCCTGCGAATACAATGGGATGCGCGATTGAGGGCGTCGTGAGAGTCGATTCGATGTTGGGCGCTTTCGCAGCTTGTTGGATGTTGACGACGCGTTCGACTACCAACTTTGAGGAGCAAGACTAGCGTGGCAGCGGTTCGTTTTCCTTGCCCACTTTGCGAGCAGACAATCAAAGCGCCGGCCGGACAGGCTGGGCAGTCGTTTGTTTGTCCGCGCTGTGGCGGCAACATCACATCTCCCGATTCGGCCGATCCTCCTGAGAATCCGGCCCGCAAGTCACTGGATGACGATTTCGATTCCCTCTTCTGGGACGCTCCAAACAAGAGCAGCGCTGCGGACGCCGGCAGCCAACCGCCTCCTGTCGGGCCAGCCCCGCCCGTTTCCAAAACACCGCCCAAGTCGGAATCGTCGGCGTCTCCTCCGCCGTCTCCTCCTCCGCCGCCAGCAGACGCCAGTCCTCACGTTCCGAAGCCGAGAACCTCTTTGCCGACTGCGCCTGGTAGAGTCGAAAAGAAGTCGCAGCGAACGGTTCAGGAACCATCCTCTTCGCCCGACCCGGCCAAGTCCAAGAAGAGAAAGAAGAAGGCCCCCACGTTTCGCCTCTCCTGCAAGTTGTGCGGCACTCGCATTGGCGTTTCCGTTCGCCAAGTCGGCGACAAGGTCCGCTGTCCCGACTGTCATTCAATGGTGCTCGTCAAAGCGCCGCCCGGGATGCTCCAAGACAAACCGAAGTCGAAACCCAAAGACGAGGATGACGACCTGATCGGACTTGCCCCCGCTGAAAAGATCACAGCGTTTACCGTCCCCTCAGAAATCCTCAAAAAGGCTTCTGCTCCGCCGGAGAACGCGGCCCAAGAATTGGCGAAGGCGGCTGGCGATCCAGACACACCCCTCGGCAAAATGGGAACTGGCGCGGGGGGAACTGGCGCTAGCGGCCAGCATCCGACTCCGCCAAAAGACGAACCAGATGAGCGCCGCAAACAAACAGCGCCTATCGCGACGTTCGGATTCAGCTGCTCGCTGTGTGGAACGCGACTGCATGCCACTGCCGCCGGCGACTTGATCGGTTGTCCAGATTGCCTGACCGACAACATAGCACCCGAAACAGGGAAGACAGCAAGCGGAGATACAGCGAATAGAGATACGGCGAACAAGAAGCCGCTCGACGGCCCGAGTCGGACGGCTTCTGAGTTCACGCTGGAGAAGACGGTGGAGAGGCCGGGTTACGAACCCATCGCCAATCGGGGCGCCCACACGCTCGAACAGATCGAAGCCGCTGGGCGGGCGGACGACGCCAAGCGCCCGCGCACGCCTTCCACAAAGACACAGCCCAAGACCGATTCCTCTATCGTCTCGTTTAACCATCGCTGTCCCCATTGCCGCGACGCCATCGCGGTCACTTCGAGACAGACGGGCGTGGAATACGTCTGCCCAAAATGTCAAACCGCATCGACCATTCGGCAACCCGCTGCGCCGTCGAGCGGACCACAAACCACCTCGCAGCCAACGACCGCCTCGGCTACGCGACCTCCTCCTACTCCGCCGCCGCCTCCACAGCAAGCGCCCGCGGCGACGCCCCCGCCGCCTCCCGCGCAGGCTGCTCCAAAATCCCGCGCGGCAAGCCCGTCACGGCCGCAGACCACCGCTGCCGTCCCGCCAAAATCGGCGGTCTTCACAGGGGTCGGATATGAAGCCGATAAGTACGACCCGATGGCCAAGTCCTTTGCGGCCGAATCAATGGAGAAGGCAATGGAGGAGGCCGATCAGGAGGCCAAGAAAAAGGGGCTGTTACAGGGTGGCTACTTTGCAGAACAACTCGGGTTCATGCTGCACGCCGACGCGCTGAACCAGATCCTCATTGGTACGATCGTCTTCGCTGTTCAGTACGGGCTGACCGCGATGGTTTTCATCATGCTTGCGGGAGAGGGCATTTGGCCGGTTGTTGGCCTCCGAATCGGCGGTTTTGTCAGCGTCCTTTGGTTGGCGACCGCGTTCTACGTTGCGGGATTGGTGCGAGCGGTGATTTGCGACACCGCAAGCGGCGAACTCGGGGTTGAGAGTTGGTCCGGCTTCGCGGAACTTATCGACCAACTGCCCGTCTTCTGCACGATGTTGGCGGCGTTTCTGCTCGCCAACCTCCCGGGGGGAGTCATCTTGACGGCGCTGGCGACGATCGGGGTGCCGCCAGTGGTTAGCCTCTTTCTGTTCGTCCTGCCCGGACCGTTCCTACTCTACCCTTACTTCTTGATCTCCATGATGGAATCCAGTTCGCTGTTGCCAGCCTCGCGTGAAGTGTTCGAAGGACTCAGGCGATTCCCCAAGGTCTGGGCCCAATTCTATGGCGAGTCCGCCCTGCTCTTGCTAGTCGCCTTGCTTGCCATCGGGTCGCTCGCCCTGACCCTGTACCTATTGCCTGTTGTGGCGTTTGTCCACATCGTGGTTTTGCTTGTCTATCACCGGGCTCTGGGGCGCCTCAGCTATCGCCTGGCCACCGGCAGCGCCAAGGTCGACTCGGCCCAGAAAGCCGGGCGTTGAACGCCGCCAGTGGTGCGCAGAAAAGGCCCAAACGTCCCTTTTGCCCCTTCGTTGGGCTCCCACAACGCCTGCAGCTCTTTTCTCCGATACTTTCGCTGTGATTTGGTGTTTTCTTCTAAGTTGCCGCGACCGGGTTGCGCACCTCACGATTCCGACGGAGAACATGGCATGAAGATTTTCTGGCTCACTATCTTGTCCATCTCCTTGTCCCTTGCCGGGACGGTTGGGGCTCAAGGGCCACCGAACAATCGCCGCGGCCCCCAGGCCGGTTCTCGCACACAGGGTTCTCGCACACAGGGTTCTCGCACACAGGGTTCTCGCACACAGGGCTCCCGCACACAGGGCTCCCGAACACAGGGCTCCCG
>CAZWOU010000084.1:0-7179 GCA_964635375.1 uncultured Pirellulaceae bacterium
GCCCTGTGGATCTGCCGAAAGCCCAACTCCTCAGCCCAATCGCCAGGCGGAGGCAGGTGATCAATCCGCGAACAACATGACTCACCGCGAACAACATGACACAGACGGCGCGATTTTTGCACCTGTCGCGGTCGCAAAGCGTAATAGTGCTTTCGGCCGCTGTATAGCCCTAAAGGCTAACATGACGCCCGATCCGTTGCGAGTGAAGGATGTGATGACCTTGTTAACCGACTCCCTGATCTCGATAATCTCTGGGTAACCTCTTCCCTTGAGCGACCATGAGCAGCTCCCAGAAACCCGACCAAGAGAATTTTCTGATTCTCGCCGAAACGGCTTCCTGTCTGATCCTCGTCCTCCGCGAGGACGGCGCGATTGCCTACGCGAATTCGTTCGCCGAAGGCGCCGGCGGGTACGGCAAGGGCGAGTTGGCGGGGCGGGATTACCAAGAGATTCTCCAGTGCGATGGGGACCTCGATCGCCTCGAGTCGGAGTTCAAGGGGGCATTCCAAGCCGATTCGGAGAACGAGGCGAAATGGGAGGCGGATCTGCGTGGTCGCAACGGGAATCGTTGTCAGCTGGCCTGGAGCACGCGGCGCGTGGACGATTTTGAAGGACGCCCAGGCCTGTTGCTTGTCGCCCATGGCACTGTTGACCAACAACCGGCCGACGAGGACTTGCGATCCCAAGCGGCCTGCTTGCGAGCGGTGCTCGACACAGCCGTTGACGGCATTATTACGACGGACGAGCGGGGCCTCGTTCAGTCGGCCAACTCGGCCGTTGTTGATATCTTCGGCTTCTCGGCCAATGAGTTGATCGGGCAGAACATCTCCGTGCTTATGCCCTCGCCGTTCCGCGAGGAACACAGTTCGTACATGAAGAACTACTTGCGCGCGGGGCGACGGAAAGTTATTGGAATCGGTCGCGAAGTGGAAGGAAGGCGGAAGGATGGGACGATATTCCCATGTTACATCTCGGTGAGCGAAGTGCCTTTGCCCGATCGGCGTCTTTTCACTGGAATTCTCCGCGACATCACTCAGCCGAAACGGGCTGAAGAGAGAGCGCTCCAAGCGGAACGACTCGCTGCGATTGGGCAGACGGCCGCGGGCCTCGCCCATGAAAGCCGCAACGCTTTTCAACGCAGCCATGCTTGTCTTGAGATGCTGACTCTGGAGTTGGAGGGCCGACCCAGTGAACTCGAACTCGTCGAACGAACTCAACGCGCCCTCGACCATGTGCACAAGCTGTACGAAGAAGTCCGAGACTACGCCGCCCCGATTATCCTCGATCGCCATATGTGCGATTTGTCGCACCTTTGGCGCGACGCTTGGTCACACTTGGACATCATCCGAGGAGATCAACGAATCAAGCTCGTTGAGTCGATTGACGTGGGCAATCCGTCCTGCGAGGTCGACTGGTTTGCCATCGGTCAAGTCTTTAGGAACATTCTTGAGAATGCGATCTCGGTCTGTGCCGACCAAGGCAGCATCGAAGTCAGGTGCGTGGAACATGAGCTCAACGGATGCGACGCATTGCGGATCTCGATTCGAGACGACGGCCCCGGCATCGCCTCTGATATTTGCGGCGACGTGTTCGAAGCGTTCTTCACGACCAAAACCAAAGGTACTGGGCTCGGCATGGCAATTGCAAAAAGAATTGTCGAAGCGCATGACGGCACGATCGAACTCGGCGACCACGGCGCGGGCGCTGAGTTTATCGTGACGTTGCCGCGAGCCTGATCTGATTCCCGCTGATGGGACGGCAGCAGCGATTGAAACGTCGTGCATCTCGCAAGTCTGCTACGCGGTCTTTGAGACAGTGACATGCTTGGGCGGAAGATAGTCTGCGCCTCGCTCAATCGCGAGGGGCCTTACGAAGAAACTTGTTGCGAGGAGTGGCTGAACATGACGTCAACCTCCGCGTTATCCGTCAACAAGACCGCCAAGCCGCAGGTCTTGGAACGCGTAGCCGAAGTCCGGTTGCGCGAAAGCGGGCATCGACCATTGCGGGATTTGAGCTGCACTAGTAATGGCGGAACCGTCTCCATCCACGGCTCGGTTCCATCCTACTACATGAAACAATTGGCTCAGACAATCGTTGGGCGAGTGGACGAGGTGCGCCGAATTGAGAACCACGTCAAGGTTGTGGAGCATCGCAGTTAGCGCTGTGTCACAGGCGCGGTCCGTGCAGCGCGGAGCCCAAATATGTCGGTGTCTTAACAACGGTGTCTTAGCAACGGTGTCTTAGCAACAGAGGGCTGGCCTGTCGTTGTTCGCGATTGCCTCTGGTCGGTGCAAGTGTTGGCGTGAAAGAGTTTGCGGCTATTCCGCGTAACGCTGTGCGAATCGGAGCCTACGCGTCGCTGGTTGGATTCTCTAGAATCTACAATGGCGAAATGATCCGGTTTTGCTTGGTTGGCTGGTCTGGAGCTAGTCGGATCCGGCGCGATTTGGTCAACTGGTTGAGGCCGGAATGGCCTGCGGAGAGTATTCGAACACCACGGTTTCCGTGTTGTTCAATAGCTTGGGGAATTCAATGACACGAGGCGAGTAAGATGAGCGACGACTCTGGATTCCGCGATCGTGTGAACCGTGAGCACGAAGCGTTGCGACAATTGCTGCGAGAGTTACACGAAATGCTCGCCGACCGCCGCGCCCCCACGGCCCAAGTTGCTGACGAGATGGGCTCACTGGCAACGCACCTAAAGAGCCACTTTGAGGAAGAAGAAGCCGGCGGCTTCTTCATTGATGTCGTCGCCCGTGCTCCCCGATTTGCCGAGCAAGTGGCCTAGCTCCGCGAACAACACAGGTCGATGACCGATGCGGTTGGCGACTTGTGCAAGGCGGCCTCGACAGGAGATGGTTCTGCCGAATGGTGGCAAAACCTGGACGAAGCGTTTCACGGGTTAAGCAAAGATCTGATGCATCATGAGAACCATGAGAACCAGATATTGCAGGACGCCTACACCGACGATATCGGCGCGGGAGATTGATCTAGGCGCCGGTGGTCGTCTAGTGCGTGTGGCCACCCATTTCATGAGCTCTGGTTTTTGCTTGCTCTGCTAGCTCGACGTAACGCATGTCGCGAGTGGCTTCGAAAGCGCGATGATAAGTCACGCTGAGCGCTGAATAACTGAAGGCCTCGCCCGGTTCGAGTTGGACTGCTTTTTCGGCGTGCTCAACGGCTTGTTGATGTTGGTTGAGCTTGCCATGAACCACGGCCAGGGCGAAGTGGGCCAGCGCATAGTTGGGTTCTTGGGCCAGAGCCTCGTTGAACTTGGCGACCGCCTCCTCCAATTTGCCATCGCCCTTGAGTCTCTCGCCGTCATCATAAATTTCGTAGAGTTCAGCCACGTTCTGGTTCTCCAAAAGGTCTCTTGCGCACCATTGGGCGAAGAGATCGGGAAAAAGTTGGGGGAAAATCGTCCTCATGCATGACAATTTAGCAATTCCGTCTTCCCGTACGACCCCATTAGCGGGTAATTTCCCGTTTCCGGTGAATCTGCAGTGCCGACCGGCCTGCTGGGAACCGGGGCGGGTTGCCAAGGATGGCAATCCTCAACACCCTCGCGATGGATCGCTGCCGTGCATCAAGTTCACCCCACTGCTCTTGTGGACGCCGACGCTCGACTGGGCGCGGACGTTGTTGTTGGACCATTCGCCATTATTGAGGGCGGAGTCGAGATTGGCGATCGCTGCCAGATTGCCGCTCGGTGCGTGATCAAACACGACACTCGCATCGGGAGCGACAACATAATCGGTGAAGGATCGGTCATTGGGGGCGAACCCCAACACTTGACCGAATCGGGCCGAGGCGGCGTGGTCATCGGGCCGAACAATGTCTTTCGAGAGAACTGCACAGTACATCGGGCCCTCTCGGAGGCCACGATTGTAGGTGAGCGGAACTACTTCATGGTCAACGCCCATGTCGCCCACGATGTCGTCGTCGCTTCGGACTGCATCATCGCCAATAATGTGATGCTGGGAGGACACGTCGAGGTACAGGACTTCGCTTACATTTCGGGCGGGGTGGCAGTGCACCAATTCTGCCGCATCGGTCGAGAAGTGATGATCGGCGGTCAAGCGAGAATCACGCGCGACGTTCCGCCCTACGTCATGATCTGCGGCGACACGTCCCGCGTGGTTGGGCTGAACCTAATCGGCCTGCGGCGTCGAGGGCATTCGCCTGAGCAAATCAAGCAACTCAAATCAGCCTACCGCGTCGTTTACCGCAGCCAGCTTGCCTGGAAAGACATCGTCGCCACCGTTCAAGCAGATTACACCTCCGGCCCCGCCGCCAATTATGGAGAGTTCTTTAAGCGCGGGGACCGAGGCTACGTGCCCGAACGACGCAATAGCCGTCCGGCCACGCTCAAGGTCTTCCCCGACACGGCGACCAACGACGCCGACCAGACCCGGCGAGCCGGATAGGCAGCCAAAGCGCGTCATCTAAACCGAAACACCGCGTCACCATTGGCGCTAGCCGTGGCGGATCGCCGCCTGGGCAGCGGCCAAACGAGCGATGGGCACTCGGAACGGCGAGCAGCTGACGTAGTTCAGCCCGACGCGATGACAGAAGTCGACTGAGGGCGGATCCCCGCCATGCTCGCCGCAGATGCCAATCTTCAAGTCTTTCTTCACGGAGCGGCCTTTCTCGACTCCCATCTCCACCAGTTGTCCGACACCGACCGTGTCGAGCGACTCAAACGGATCAGCGAGAAGAATCTCCTTGCGTCGGTAGTCCGGCAAGAAGCTGGCCACATCGTCACGGCTGAAGCCAAACGCCATTTGCGTGAGGTCGTTGGTGCCGAAGCTGAAGAAATCAGCGTGTTCGGCGATTTCATTCGCCGTCAGCGCTGCGCGCGGAATCTCGATCATAGTGCCGATCGAAAGATCGAGTTCGCCCTTGAACTTCTTGGCCTCGATCGTTTCCGCGATTACCGTTTCTGCGAGCCCGCGAAGCAACTTGAGCTCAGCAGCCGTTCCTACGAGCGGGATCATAATCTCGGGGTGGGCCTCGATTCGCTTCGCCTTGCACTGGATTGCAGCCTCGGTGATCGCCCGCACTTGCATCTCCAGAATCTCTGGATAAGTGACGCTCAAGCGACAGCCGCGATGCCCCAACATGGGGTTGGATTCGTGCAATTGGGCGACTCGAGTTTTCACGTCCGCGAGCGGCACGCCAAGAATCTTGGCCATTTCGGCCTGGGCTCTGGGCTCATGAGGCAGGAACTCGTGCAACGGCGGATCGAGCAATCGAACGGTAACGGGCAGCCGCTTCATGGCTTTGAAGATCCCAACGAAGTCCTTGCGCTGGAAGGGAAGCAACTTTGACAGCGCCTGGCGGCGCGTCTTCAAATCGGTTGCGAGAATCATCTCCCGCACCGCCGTGATGCGATCCTCGTGGAAGAACATGTGCTCGGTCCGGCAGAGTCCAATACCCTCGGCGCCGAAGTCACGAGCCCGCTGAGCGTCGTCCGGGGCATCGGCATTGGTGCGAACATTCAGCGTGCGGTATTTGTCGGACCACTTCATCACTTTGGAGAAGCTCCCGGACAATTGCGGCTCTTTGGTGGCAACCGAGCCGAAGATCACTTCGCCCGTTGCCCCATCAAGCGACACAGTGTCTTTGTGGCTCAAAGTGCGTCCATTGACCTTGATCTTGCGAGTCTTCTCATTGATCTCGATTTCACCAGCTCCGGCCACGCAACAGCGGCCCCAACCACGAGCGACAACGGCAGCGTGGCTCGTCATCCCGCCGGTGCTCGTGAGAATCCCGGATGCGCTATGCATTCCGTCGATGTCTTCTGGGCTGGTCTCTTTGCGAACCAAGATGACCGATTCGCCGGCGTGGGCTCGATCAACCGCTTCCTCGGCGCTAAAGGCTAGTTTGCCAACCGACGCCCCGGGCGACGCGGGCAAGCCGATTGTCAGCACATCGGCCTTCGCCTTCGCCTTCTCATCGAAACTAGGGAGTAGCAGTTGGTTGAGGTCATTGGCGGGAATTCGCAGCAACGCGGTCTTCTCGTCGATCAGCTTCTCACGAACCATGTCGCAGGCAACCTGGCACGCGGCCGCTCCCGTTCGTTTGCCGTTTCGGGTCTGCAGCATGTACAGTTTGCCGCGTTCAATCGTGAACTCGATGTCCTGCATATCGAGGTAGTGGTCCTCAAGAATCTTCTTGATCCCAAGCAACTCCTTGTGGACAGCCCGATTCCATTTGGGCATCTCGGCGACCGGCTGAGGCGTACGAATGCCAGCCACGACATCCTCACCTTGAGCGTTAACAAGGAACTCACCGTAGAACTTGTTCTCGCCCGTCGACGGGTTTCGCGTGAAGGCGACACCGGTTCCGGAATCCGCCCCCATGTTGCCGTAGACCATCGATTGAACATTGACGGCGGTGCCGAGCAAGCCGTAAATGTTTTCGACCTCGCGGAAGCGAATCGCACGAGACGTGTTCCAACTCGCAAACACAGCCTCGATCGCCATCTCCAACTGCTCGAAGGGATCTTGAGGGAACTGGTGGCCCGCGTACCTGCGATAGACTTTCTTGTACGCCTCACAGAGCTCGATCAGACCTTTCGTGGGGACATCCGTATCGCTGCGGACGTTAAACTTCGCCTTGACTTGGTCGAACGCCTCCTCGAATTGGTGATGGTCGACGCCGACCACCACGTCGCCAAACATGTTGATCAAGCGGCGATACGCGTCGTAAGCGAATCGCGGGTTGTTTGTGGCCGAGGCCAAGCCGGCTACCGATTCATCGTTCAGGCCCAGGTTCAAGATCGTATTCATCATGCCCGGCATGGAAACGGCCGCGCCAGAGCGAACGGAAACAAGCAGCGGGTCCTGCCGGTCGCCAAACTTCTTGCCCAGTTCCTTCTGCAGCGTCTTGACGTGCTTCTGCACCTCTTCGATCAAGCCTTTGGGGAGATTCTCATCCGATTTGTAGTACTGGTCGCAAACGGAAGTGGTGAGCGTGAAGCCAGGAGGAACGGGCAAGCCGATGCTGGTCATCTTGGCCAAGTTAAGACCCTTGCCGCCAAGCAACTCCTTACTCATCCCCTTACCTTCGGTTTTCGTCTTGCCGAAATAGTACACCATCTTGCTTGCTTTTGCCTTGCTTGCTTTCGCCTTGCCTGCTTTCGCCTTGCCTGCTCTTGCCGACTTCTTGGCCATA
>CAZWOU010000084.1:7279-13361 GCA_964635375.1 uncultured Pirellulaceae bacterium
TGCTTTCGCCTTGCCTGCTTTCGCCTTGCCTGCTCTTGCCGACTTCTTGGCCATAGTTATTTGCTCACTGTGAAAAACCGGTTTCGGGAAACCTGGTGTCGAAGAACGCGCACTTTCTTGCCGGACCTGATCCGCCCTTGGGCGATAAATGACTGATATTCGCGATGCCAGTCGATCTAGGTCTCCGACGGCCCCAACGCGGGGCAATGCGCATGGAGATTGCCTAATTTAGGAATTGGCAAGTTTACCAGCGAGGAATTCGAGCGTCAACGCGTCGGACTCTCGACCGAGAGCGAAGAATGGACGCGCTGCGCTGCTAATATTGGACGTTGGGCTCGCCAGCAGTGGACATTTCCGCTGTCCCCTGCCCATTGCCCCGCCCTTTGTCCCTGCCTCACAATTCGCGGCCCAGGGGTTCGGCTTGAGAGAAGAATGGGTCGCCAGCCGATCAGGCCTCATGCCGCCGCCGTCGGCTGCGCCCTGGCCTGGTTTTGGGCGCCGCTGGGGACGGTATGCTCGACTTGCCCTCATTGCCCGTGTCGAGTCGCAACCCGTCCGCGCTCCGAAGCGCCTCGTTACATTCCGAGATCAAACCGCTCCAGAGCGAGTCAGGTTCCTCAGGAATCTCAAGCGCCGTGCCTTCGCGAGCGAACTCTCGCAGCTGCGATTGCACCTGCTCAACAGGTTCGACGAGCTTGCGGCTGAGCCGGATTGAGTCCCAAATGAGCACTGGCGCCAACACCAGTGCCGCGATCACGAACGGGCCCAACGTCCAACGCATTCGCGCCGCGTGCTGGGAGATCGTGTCCAGCGGACTGTTGACGTATTGAAACAACAGAGTCGACAGAATCACTGCGACAACAAACCACCAGAAATGCAGAATGAGTCGCCCAGCGACGATATCGCGGATGCGTTGCGAAGATGCACTTGCGCCTGCCATGGCCATTTCCCTAAGGGGTGTCGTGGCGACCAATTCCATTGCGAAGCTGGATTGGACCAAAGGACGTGTCCATCCGCCAAGACAGGCCGGGGCCCGTTGTCAGCTGGCTGCCAGCTCCTCGCCTCTATTGGGGGGTGATTTCAGGGCTAAGCTGGTCCACCCCGCCAATTTGCGGCCATGTTACATCAATGGCAGCAGCGGCCAAAGCCGAGATTCCCAGACGGCCCAATCGAGCGCCTGGATTGCTGCGGTGCTTGTCCCGCTGCGACGGCTGTTGTGCGAGATATTGCGGCTGCCTGGCTCGATTCTCAATAATCTGCGGCAAGGGGGTGTTTCGAGTGTCGATTGGTGGAGAATTCGGGCTAGGATTAGGGAGCGTGGGCAAACTAAGAAACTCGACTTTCTGGCGAGAATCTCCATGAAGCTTGGCGTTTACCTAGTCCCAGTCGTGATCGTTCTCCTGTGTGGTGAGGCTGCTAACGCTCAGCTTTTCGGTTCGCGAAGCGTAGGGCAGACACTGCGAAGGCGCGTCGGCCCCGGTAGCACAGCGACTGGCGAACTGCGTGGGAACGAGCGTTTCTTGCGAGGCAACCGTGGCAGGTCTGACTTCATCGGCTCCGACCAGGGTGACGCCGGTGGGTTTGTGGGCAGCGATCAGGCCCGAGGTACAGGGACGGTCGCGGCAGCGGCAGCCAGCGTGCGGGAGCGGAAAGATCGCACGAGTCAAATCAATCGGCCGATTGATGCGCCCGCCAAGGGCGAGATGTACGCGCCGCGACTTCGCATCGGATTCACGATTCCCAGGCCGCAGCCTAAGGTTGCGGCGCATCGGCTGGCGGAGGAACTGGCAACGTCCTCGCGGTTCTCGCCCGCATGCCGTTTCGAGGTGTCGGTGGAAGGCCAGACAGCCATCCTCCGGGGTGAGGCGACCTCCGCACGGGAACGTGACTTGGCCCAACTCGTGGTCTTGCTCTCCCCTGGAATCTCTCAGGTGAGTAACGAGGTGAGGGTTCGGGACTGGCCGCTTTCGCCGCCGCCGGCGCCGAGCGAAGGTTCGCCGGGGCAACGTTGAATGGCGAGGGGGCGGGCAGCGCTCGAGGAGGGTTCGCGCCGATTGCCGGTTCCGCTGTGGGTGTCGTTGTGGACGGCGAGTCTTTGGCCATTAAACGGCGTTGGAAGTTCCGAGAGAGAGCAATCGTCTGCGACCGCATCGCAGAGGACGCGCCGGTCACCGATTCATCCAGTGGAGCTGGCGCCATATGGGAGGCTTGGCGAACCGGTGCTGCTGCGTACTGGTTTGCAGCAACTCCCGGCAAGAGACTGGAGGACGGTTGCCCGAGCACAGTTCCGCCATTGCGTCCGTCAAAGCGGGCGACAAGACTGAGCGACTTTGTCGGCCCCCCGACCCGGTCCCAGGGGATCCAGATGCTGTAGGAGTTTCCCAGACTGGTTGTGCTGTGATGCGAGGCCAGTTGATCTGCAGTTACGATGTACTTCTTCAGCGGCGCCGCCGAGTTAGGGTCGAAGTTCTCTCCGTCAAAAACGTACACGGTAACGCTTCCGTCCACGGTGATGGGATCGGTCTCGCCCTCCTTGTAGAAGTACAGCCTCCCACCGAATCCACGCACGGCGGGGGTTCCGGGTTGGTGCAACACCGTGTCAGTCCAGACAGGAAGTACGCGGTCTGGCACGCCAGCAGTCAGGTCTTCGTCGAACCAAAGTGTTGTCGGGTTGAGCATTTCTGCCTGGCATCCGCACATCAATAGGCAGAAGATCCCGGCGGCAGCGAGTCGATTTGTGCTTGAGGTCGCGATTGTCATAGGTTCGCCTTGTGCGCTGCCCGGGCGCTGTCTATCTGGGCGGTCTCTCGAGGGGAAGTAACTCGCGCGCTGGTCGGGGTTCGCCTGTCGGGTTTTCGTCTGGATAGATAACCGGGGGGTGCGCCATGTCGAGTACCTCCAGGCTGGATCCCATTTGGAATCCGACGTCGCCGTGTAGCCTAAAGACATCCGCCGCACACCAACTCATGCGTCCCGTCTCCGTTTGGCGAATTACCTCATTGTCCTCCGCCGAACGAATCACGCGTGGAGTGAGAATGATAAGCAGTTCTGACCGCCGAGCTTCGCTGCCGTCGAATCGGAAGAGGTGGCCGAACAGAGGGACGTCGCCAAGCCAGGGTACCTGGCGATGAAATTCCTCTTTGGTTTCGGTGATCAGTCCGCCCAGCACAATGGTCTCGCCATCGGCTGCGCTCACCGTGGCTTGAGCGGTCGTGGTGTCGATTTGCGGCGAGCGAATGACCGTTCCATCAATCGAGACCGCTACTGGAACGCCGTCCTCTTCGGCGCCCAACCTCGACTTCTCGGCGTCGATTTCCATAACAACGGTTCCATCGGGACTGATCCGCGGCGTCACGCCGAGAATGAGTCCGACGTTCTCCAGCGTCACAGAGTTTGATTGACCGTTTTGATTCACAGTGGAAGCGACGATTCGCGGGACGCGCTGACCGACTTGAATAAAGGCTGATTGATTATCGAGCGTGCGGACCTGAGGCCGGGCGAGAATGTCGACACGACGAGACGCCTGCAGCGCTCGCAGCAGGACGCTGACATTCTGGCTGCTGGCCGAGAGGACGAGTCCGCCGAATTTGAGTTGGTCATTCTCGCGGCCAATTGCAAAATTGGAAACGCCTTGATTCCCGACTGTGTCAGCAGACACTCGCGACGACGTGCTTCCGCTGTTGCCCAGGGGCGAATTGCTGTTGAACGCGAAACCGGGAAGATTCGTTGCGGCTTGGATAATCTCCTGGGTGCTGGTGATGATCCCGGCCGGAGTTGATGCCTGTGACGAATTCGTGGTAGTGAGTAGATCACCCAACAAGCTGCGGTCGAATAGAACTGAATCTTGCAGGCCAAGCTCAACGCCAAATTCGTCGGTATTGTTGAGGGCGACTTCCGCGATCAGCACCTGGATTAACACCTGGGCGGGCTGTTCGTCGAGCTTTTCGATCAGGACGCTTATCTCATCAAAGAACCGCGGCGTTGCCGAGAGTATGAGTTTGTTTCCAAGTGGTTCGGCCACAACCACGATCTCGCGCTCAAGTTCCAAAAACGGACTCTCTTCGCCAGGAGCGGCCTGCTCGACTCGCCGCTGACTGTCGAGAAACTGATTGACTGCCAAGGCAACGTCGACCGCCGGAGCGTTCTTCAACTGAAAGACTTCCGTCTTTCGCTGCGCCGAGTTCTTCTGGTCGAGTTTGACCAACAACGCATCGACAATCCGTAGGTCGCCTTCTGACCCCGTTGCAATGATTCGGTTGCTGCGCACATCCACCGAAAAACGGAGCGGCGCCAGGGACGTCTCGGTCGAGGCATTTGGCAACTGTGGGCCAATGGTTGCTCCCACCTCGGCTCGCACAACGGAACGGAGTGTTTGGACTAAGCTGGCGGCGTCGCCGTTTGTGATTTGAAAGACTTTGATCTGAACTTCGGCCGCGGGAGTGTCAAGCTGCCGAATAAGCTCGGCGATAAGCTCCAAGTTCTCTTGCGGGCTGGAGACAATGATCGTGTTGTTACGGACGTTGGGAGTGATTTGAACATTCTCTAACGTCCCAGAGCGAAGAATCCTCTGGCCTTCGGCGTCGAAGACCTGAAGTTCTAGAGCCGCTGAACGGTCCGCGTTTCCCCCAGCCGCCTCGATGGCCTGCTGGAGCGTCGCGGCAACGTCGGCGGCTAGAGCGTTCTTGATCGCGAAAATGCGAGCTCGATTGACGGCGCTGCTGGAGGGGCGGTCAAGGTCTTGGACGATGCGACGCACCTCTTGTAAGTCACGCGGCGCCGCATAGACGATCAGTGTATTGGTTCGTGTATCGACGGTTGTTTGCGCGCGAGGGCCAAGGCCGGTGCGGTTGGCGAGAAACGTCTCGACCGTCTGTTGAATTGCGCTGGCAGAGGCGAAACGTAGACGGAATATCGCCGACTGTGTCTCAGGCGAAACGGGTTGGTCTAATCGCCGAATCAACTGAACGACGGCGTTGACCGCGTCGCCCCAGCCGATCAAGAGTATAGAATTCGGCTTTACTAACGGCGTTACACTAACGCGCCCAGTGCGACCGCTCACTAGATCGTTGCTGACCGCCTCAACCATCTCGGCAATCGCGCCGCTCGCCGCATGACGGAGTGGGTAGATGTGGACCTCTGGCTGAGTTTCCTCGCTGATTCGCTCCAACTGCTGAATGATCTCGGCGAGCTGGTCCAAGTCCTTTTTTAGACCTCTCAAAATAATCACATCGAGGTCCGGAAGAGACTCGATCTCAACTCCCTCGAACTGCCGCAAGGTAGCCTCAGGCAGTGGCACTTGCCGGGCTCCGCCTGGCGGCGCATTAGGCGGTGCTTGTGGCTGGGCATTAGGCGGTGCTTGTGGCTGCGCATTCGGCGGTGCTTGTGGCTGCGCATTCGGCGCAGGCGGATTGTTGTTCTGCCCTTGGGCTTCCCCTTGGAACATATAAGCCACGGGTCTGATCGGACCACCTGGACGCGGCGAGTAGGCGCCCATCGGATTATTCGGATCAGCCGCCGGCCGCGCAGCGGGACGGCCTGGTGGGAGTTCTGTTGGCGAGCGAGACTCGATGATTCCCCGCAATGACCGATAATTCTTGCGTTGGAGTCGAAAGACTCTCGTGTGGACTTGCGCGGTGCCGTTGTCGCGCACAAGCGCTTGGATCATCGAGGCGAGCTGCTCCACGGGCTCAGCTGGACCGCCAATCAACACTCCGCTCCGAACGTCATCAAATTCGACCTCCAGTTGGGTTGGCGGCTGTAGTTGGGTTGGCGGTTGTGTTTGCGTTGGCGGTTGTGTTTGCGTTGGCGGTTGTGTTTGCGTTGGAGCCTGCCGGACGAGGCTGAGCAGAATAATCTCTCGCCTGCCGGCGCGTTGGATGTTCAAGCGGTCTGCGAAGATCGCCAGCAACTGTTGCCGCAACTTCACGAAACGATCCTGCGGAACGAAAATGAAGCGTCCAAGCCCGCCAGCGTCGGCCCGCGGGAGCGGTTTGGGCGGCAAATGCGGCGCTGCACGAAGGGGCGCTTGTGGCGGCGTGCCTAGTGGCGGCGTGCCTAGTGGCGGCGTGCCTAGTGGCGGCGT
>CAZWOU010000084.1:13461-26792 GCA_964635375.1 uncultured Pirellulaceae bacterium
CCTAGTGGCGGCGTGCCTAGTGGCGGCGTGCCTAGTGGCGGCGTGCCTAGTGGCGACGTGCCTTGTGGTGGCAGGGCTGCTTGTGGCGGCAGAGCTGCTGGTTTGTCCATGTCTCGAATGAGACGCCAAGCGGTCGCTTGCACATCGTTCGGGGCGCTGAGAAGAATTCGGTTTTGCTCGCGGTCGACGACAACCTGAATCGCTGTGGCATTCCGCAGCAGGGGGCGCAAGCGACTGCCAATCTCCTCCGCGGACTTGTGCTGGCAGGGGTAGGCTCGGAACTGAACAGCGGGAGCTTGGGCGTTGGCGATCGTACCGATAGTCATCGTGAGAACGATTACTTTGAAAACGGTGGATCGAGCAAATCGCATTGCAGTTATCCAGAGAGTGAGACGGCGTCATCCGCCCCTCCAGGGTTGAACCTTGAGGGAGACGAGGCGGGAGAGTACGGAACGCCTCACCTCTTGTCAATACAAAGCGGGTCCGAGACCAGTCCGAGTCTGCCATTGAGGCGGGGCGCCTAGATTGCCTGGAGTCCCGATCCTCGCCTCAGGCGACTGGTGCAAATAGCGACTGGTGCAAATAGCGATGCAGCACTGCTTGCAGGTGTTTTGCCGTCAGGGCTTTGCAAGCCACCGCCAAGGCGCCAAGTGATCGGCCCGCTGGAGTCTTCAACAAGCGGAAGACTCGAGCACCGGCGAGGATTCAGAGGGCGAAGGCGAAGGGAGTGGGGAAGGATGTGAAATTGGCTTGGCGCCAGTCGCTCACTGGGCGACTACAGCGCCGGCTTCGACGTCAGCGTTTGGGTTCAGTATTTCGTGGATCGTCTTTCCCAGTGGGATTTGAATGACGACACCGTTGACATCTATCAAAACGAGACGCGGTTGGATATCGATGACCTGGACTTGGTGGGCGGGAATGTCGAGCGACTCACCGCGATGGACAACTTGCGTCCGCTTGTTGTCTCCCAAGGAGAACCATGCCCCGGCCCTTCCGGACCGATCGAAGGCGATGGCAGTCAATGTTGCTTTTCGCAGGGTGTCGTCGCCGCCCTGAGAGAAGAAATTGCGGTGGACGATGTCTTGGTAGGCCTCCAACTCGTCAAATGCGATCCGATTCGCCTCGACGGTCGAGAGCTCGCCTTCTCGCTCACAACGATTCAGCCCGATCGCTTCGATTCCCATGGTGACGTCCAGTTGTTTTCCGCCGCCAATCGGCGTGAGCACGAGTGTTCGTATTTTGTGTAAATGTCCCCCTTGATAGAACTCGTACAACAGCTGCGTAACCTGATGCAGTGAGCCGCGTCCCCGCAGTGAGAACGAATAACGTTTGTAAAGCTCTTTTTTCTTGCGAGTGCGACGGTCCTTGATCGAAACGGGAACGGGAGGACTAGAATCGACGCTCGGTTGTTGCAAGTCGACTTTCTCGATCAGGCTCAACAACCAATCTCGATAGTTGGCGCGGGCGAGTTCTTCGTCGTAGGGAAGCGAGCGTTGTTCGAGTGCGAGTACTTCGTCAGCTGCGTCCGCCGCTCTGAGGACGATGTCCTCTGCCTTCTTCGTTCGTTTCACAAGTTGGCTCGACTCGCGCTCGCGGTCCTTGGCGGGGCCTTCAACGAGACGGCGATAACCCTGATCTCCGATGGCCGCGACAGCGACCACGGCTACGCCGACGAGCAGGAGTTTCGTGCGGGAGTTCATTCGCGCGAGCCCTCCGCTTCGGAATCGGTTCGGCCGAGCGTCGGCTCGTCGGCAGCATCTGCGGTCTCGCCGCCTTCTTGATCTTCATCCCCGTCGGCCAACGGGAGTTCGGGGACTTCGGCCGGCTTAAACACGATGCGAGTTTCGAATCCCCACGGCAGTTTCGCTTCGGCGTCCGACTCCGTGACCCGCTTGCTACTGACAGAATGTCGGTCGTCCCGAACGGCGTCTTCGAGGCGAGCGATAACGTCTGGTCGGCTGACTTGGACGCCGAGGTCGATCACGCCGTTGCCTCGTGAATCCGTTGACATGCTCATCCCTCGAATCAAAGCTTCGTCCTGATGGGGAAGGCGAGTCGATAACTCGTGGATTTCGTCCAGCCAGGCGACGTCATCTTGTCTCCAGTCATCGATGGCGCGAGTGATGTCTTCGAGTGACAGCGATTTGATCGCGCGTTTCTCAAGGCTCTTGAGCTTTGTCTTCTGCGATTCAATCACTGCGATCTGCTCAGCTCGGTCTTCCGCGGCGAAGTAGCCGACGATCGCGAGCGCGCTCGCTGCGATGGCGCCCCAGAACAGGACTCGCCCCCAGGGGCTAGGCTTCCGCGGCGGTCTTCGCGGGTTGAGCAAGTCCAGAGCAATGCCTTCGCCGTTCCAGGCGCGAGCCACGCCGAACAAGTTTGCATACCGCGACGGGCAGTCGACCTCTACGTCTGATTGGACTTCGTTTAGCGGATCGACGACCGACACGGCGCATGAAGCCCGTTCCGACAAGCGCCGAGCGAGTTGTTCGTGCTCATCCACGTCGCCAATCAGGCAAAGGCGCGAGGAGTCGTCCATCGCCCGATGCAGAAGAGTCAACGTGCGTTGAATCTCCGCGATGAGCCGGTCCGCTAGCCCTCGGGTATCTTCAGAGGGTCGAGGAATCGACCGAAACAAGACCTGTTGGTCATTCACGCGGATGACCAAATCAATGTCGAAATCGCCAGTCGCGACGACGATCGTTGTCGCGGCGGAACGGGCGGGGACATGCTTCAAGAGTTCACTAGCACCCACGCCGCTGTAGGTGACACTGGCAAGATTGAACCCGGCATCCTTGAATTCTGACTTAAGATCGTTGATCTCCGCTTCGCCTGAGGAGAAGACCATCGTCTCGCAACCGGCGCCATCCTGCTGGGTAACGAGAAAGTCGGCGACGCGCGAGGCGGCGGCGTCATCATTTTCCAACGCGACGGCACTGGCGACCAATTCTGGTATTTCTTCTTCTGTCGCCGGGGGCAAACTGTGTGACGCAATGTCCAGCTTGGCGCGGGGCAGTAGCAGCACGACCTGCCGACAACGAATCTCTTGCCTATCAAGCTGGCTTTGCAATTCCGCCGCCGACGGTTCGTCTTGATCGGTCTCAAAGGAGTCCGCCTTGAGAACTCGCGGCCCCGGCGAGTCGCGGGCAACGAGCACATATCGACAAATTGGCTGAGTCCAGAGGACGAACAGGCAAGTTCTCGGTCGATTTAGTTGATTGAGTCGATTCCACATGATTCACCTGTCACGAGTGGGCGGCGGAACGATCAAGACCGCCAATTTCTCATATTTTGGTTGGTGGGTCACAATTAGTCGCTGGCCTTATCTTTCTGATCTCCATATTTCCCCGAATTCCCTATCTCGCGGAGCCCCCTGGGCTGGCGAGGTCGGGTTGATCATCTTCGGGACTTGGCTGTTTTGCGGCTTGCAGTTCGCGAAAGTAGATTTGTCGAGCGACCCCTTCGGTCGCGTCGATTACAGCCTCGCAGCGGTAGGCAGGCGCAGTTTCCGCGAATCCTCCCCAGAATTCAGCGAGGAAGACATCGCCGCCCGTGTTCACGTTTGGCAGCAGTCGCCGCATCGCGGCAATATCGACAAGTTCTTCGGTCAGTAGCCACACCGGGTGAGCGTGCGACGTCGTATCCGCCCCGGCGACAGTCCTTGAGGACAAGATCCGCTCAGCGAGGGCCTCGTCGATTCCCGGCACCGACAGCAAGACGACTCGCGGAGCGAGATTGATGTTTACTCGTCCCTCAAATCTGCGAGCTGGGCTGACTGTGACAAGATCGAGCAGCTTGGGAAGCTGGTCTTGCATCATCATCCGCTCGCTCGTGAAGGGGCTGGTGATGCTGACTTGCTCCCCGTTGTGCATGGCTGACACCTTGGCGTCGATCAGGTCGAGCGGGCTCGCGATGCGATGGGTCCCGGGCAGGTTGAAATCGAGTGACACTTGTTCGGGCGTCACCTCGTCTTCGCCTGCGTTGCCTGGTCCGTGTTGCCTAAGGTGAATAATGAAATTCGCCCAAGCGACTGGCATTCGCTCGACGAGTCGCCGGTGAAGTGCGGCGAGGCGGGAATCGTTGATGAAGATCCGCGGCGCGCCGTCTTGCGAGTCGTTGCGTTCGCCGCTGTACACCGTCAGCAGTTCGCTCCACGGCACAAACGGCTCTTCGGTTCGCCCAAGTTGGGGGACGACGTCAGCGCGGGCGTCGCTTGTCGTTGGGCCGAAAAGCACGGCCTCGTTTACGCCTCGCACGAGCAACAGTTCTTCCAAGTCCAGAGGCTTTCCATTCCTTGGGCTCACGTGCGCGCCGAGGCCCGCATAGGCATCCGATTCGCCGCCTTCCAGCCGTGGTTGCGAATCGGTATCCACCCAATCAAGGATCGCATCCGACACATCCGGAGTCATGCCCGGCAACCGAAGGAGTGCATCCCGACCAGAGCCGGGTCGCTGGCGGTCCCATTGGACGAGCTTGACCAGATGCAACTTGGTGGATTCGTCGATGGCGCCAAATCGTTGCTGTATGGCTGAGGAACTGGTTGCAGTCACAGTGAACCAAGACGCCTCCTCATCCTCGGCGTCCTGTTCCTCGTCCAGCGATCTGCTCTCGAACAGGACTGGGTTGTTCTGCAGGCCGCCCAGTTCTCGGCGCCCTTCGTGAGGCATTTCTACCACGGCAGAGAGCAGGTCGATCCCGGAAAGGGCAGCCTGTTGGCTGATCGCTTGGTCCGCGCCAACTCGGGCAGCGATGTTCTCTGTCTGCATGGACAACGTATACCCATAGGCCGCAATGCCCATCAACAGAACGAGGACCAACACAACGATCAACACGAAGCCGTCTGGTTTGCGTTTGGCGACGCGGATCATGGCGTCTCCCTTTTTCGCGGATCGCCCAACGATCCGGCCGAGTCGATGGCGATCACGAACCGGTACTCGTAGGCGAATTCCTCTGCATCCTCGTCAAGAACATCCCACGGCAGTTCCTCGTCGCCGGCTAGGATCAGCGAAGACGCCTCTTCGGTCTCCCCATTCGCGAGATCATCTCCGATTGTCTCTTCTTGCTCTGCTTGTTCACCTTGTGTCTGCAGGTCAAACACGACTTCAATGGCGGCCGGAAAGCGGCCGGCGGTCTGGCTATCCCACTGGCTCAGCCAAACACTTCCGTCAAAATATCGAAAACGCATTCCCACGACCTCCGGTACGCGGTCCTCTGATATTCCGGCGCCCGCGAGGGACTGTAGATCTTGTCGGCCATCGCTGATCAGGAAACTCTCCCCGGTTTGCGGGGGATCGAATGCCCCAGTGCGCCCGTCGTCGGTTCCATCTCCCTGCGGACTCGCATTCCATAGGACCCAGGGGGTCACTCGCCTAGTCAGACCTGACTTGCCCAGTTCACGTTGGTCGGCGCCGAAACCGCCTTCGCCGCCACGCTCCTCCAGCGTTCCCTCCCACTCCGGAAGCTCCGCATCGGTGAGCGAGGATCGAGGCCACCAGTCGTACTCCACGACGTCGTACACATTGGGGGCCGCGGTTTCGTCACCGTCAGACAGATCAAGTGGAGGGATTGGTTGATGTTGTCGTGATGCTCGTACGACCAATTGAAGCGAGGTGCTGCTCCCGACGAACTGAACGCCTGACGGAACCGGGATGGAATCGAACAGCCGGCCAGGCGAACTTGAGCCTCCCGCTCGTGGACGCGAGATCGCTTGATGGACGTCCGAACGCATTTGCCGCATCAACGATCGCACGAGCTGCAATTCCGTCGCTCGCCTGACTCCCTTTTCGTTCAATTTGGAGTAGATGCCGAACAGGGACCAGACAAGCAGCATCAACGTCACAGCGAGGCTGGACGCGATGATGACCTCCAACAGGGTAAACCCGCTGTCGTTCGACTTTAGGCGTTGAGAGCTCATTGTACGGTAGGCAGGAGCGAGGTTTCGGTTCGGCCCCCTTCCGTGGCTGCCGAAGTTTGTGGATCAAGAGCGAGAACCGCGCCGCTCTCGGATGGAATACGGGCCCAACGGAGCAGCTCAAATGTGCCCCGAGTCGCACCGGCCTGATTGACCAAACGACTGGCCCCGACGTCCGAGTCGATCTCGGTCTGTCGTTTGACGGAGACACGAATAGCCACGAGTCCAGTGATTTCGGTCGGCTTCCAATCGACGGAAAACGTCCAGTCTTCGTAGCCCTCGATCGGTTCGTCATCGACCGGGCGAAGCTGCGACGGGTCCGCAAGCAGCTCATCCAAAGTCGACTGGCATAGCATCTGGGCCATCACCAGCGTCTCTGCGCGATTCGCGTGCCGCTCGCCGGTCGAAAAAAGGCCTAACAACAAAATAGTGCTCGCTGCGAGAATTTCGGTGGCGATGATCATCTCCAGCAGGGAAAACCCCGATCGCGGCTGGCAGCGTTGAGGCGATTTGGATCGTTCAGTCATCAAAACGACTCCGGTGGCGCGGTCGAAGGCTCCACGTCTTCTAGATCCGAAGTCGCCTCGTCTGAGTCGTCAGCCAGCGGAGGCAGCTGTTGGGGGGCGCCGATCGTGACAGCACCAGTCAATCCGCGCAGCCGCAGTACGAGTGACTGGCGAGTCCCGGGCGACACCAGCTCGACCAGTGTTTCCGTGGCTCGCCCATCGGGAAAGAACTTGGCCGCGATCACCTCCTCCACGATCGGCGCCAAGGCGAGGTTCAGATCCTCAGGCTCCGGCTCCGCTAAACCACTTCTCTCGGGACTGTCGTAGTCAGGCTCGCCCCGTGGAAAGATGACGCCTTCCGGCAGTTCCCTTGCGGGATTGTGTACTTCTCGCCCCGCGGGGCTCGCCGCGGAGTCAGCGAGGCGGGACGAGGTGAGCTGGGAAGATGCGGCGGGAAGAAGAGCCGAGTCCTGGGCTTGAGGCGGTCCGAGCGCGTAGCGGCCAGTCCCTGGAAAGAATCGAAACTCCCACACTTGACCGCGACGCACTGCCTGCTCACGAGCCTCTGCGAATTCAACCTTGAGCTGGAGGGCTGCTCGCCGGTGCGGCGCACTGCGCAGCATGGGCCTCACACGCGGCCAAGCGATCGCTCCCAAAGATGTGAGGATCGCCAAGACGATGACCAATTCGAGCAGGGTATAGCCAACTCGATGCTCGCGACTGTCGAAGTCTGCCGGTTCAATTCTCGTCAGCGAGCGGATCATTAACGGGCTCTCCACTATCGGCGCTCTCCTCCGATGTCGCTCGCCAGTTGTTGATGTCGTCTTCCGTGTTCACTTCTGAATCGAGACCAGGCGACGAAATGTTTGGGAAGTCACGACTGCCCTGCGTGGGCGGATACTCGTAGACAAACTCGTTGTCCCAGGAGTCGCCGGGAATGATCTCGTCATCGAGGTAGGGCCCGTCCCATTTCCTCGCCTTCCGCTCGTCTTCCGGCGCCTTAAGAAGAGCGCCTAGCCCTTCTTCGGTATTCGGAAACGACCGCATGTCGACCGCGTAGAGTTTCAATGCTGACTCTAGGTTGCCGATCTGCATCTTGGTCTGCTTAACGTCGGCCTTCTCTTGCGACTTGAGCAACCTCGGGCCCACCATCGCGATTAATCCGACCAAGATCACCAGGACGATCATCAATTCCAGGAGCGTCAAGCCAGCCCGTTCCCGTTTGCGATTTCGCTTCATCTTTCTCTCCAACTAAAGTTTTCAGTGTGAGACGATCACTCGATCGCCGAATTCAAGTCGATAACAGGAAGTAGAACGCCAACAATGACAAACATCACACCGCCGCCAATCATGAGCAGCATGAGTGGTTCGATCAGTCTCACCATCATGTCCAGCCGGCGTTCGATCTTTTGGTCCATTCGATCGGCGATTTTTATGAGTACGAGGTCCAGCGAATTCGATTCCTCAGCGACGCGGATCATGGCCATCACTTGGGGCGGAATCAACTTACTTGCAGCCAACGGCTGCGACAGTAGATTACCGGACGAGATGTTCTTGGCCGACGCCCTGATCGCCTCCTGCAACAAGGTGTTTCCGGCGGAAACGCTGCTGATGTCCAGCGATTTCAAAATGGGAACGCCATTGGTCAAGAGGGTCCCGAGCACGCGGCAAAAACGCGACACGCCTGTATCTTGAAAGATCGACCCCGCGACTGGGATCCGCAGTTTGACGTGATCCAGGAGGCGGCTGCCGCGTTCTGTCGCCAGGTACTGGCGAACGAGTACAACCACAGCGGCGAGGCCGATCCCAACAAACAGGCCGTAACGAGTCAGTGTGTGACTGCAGGCAAGCAAGATGACCGTAATCGTCGGCAGCTCGACGCCGCTTCTCTCAAGCCGCTCAAAAAACGACTCGAACATCGGCACAACGACCACGATCAATCCGATTCCAATCACCGATCCCACGATCATCAGAAGGAAGGGATATGTCATCGCGCTGACGACTTTGCCGCGAAGCTCGTTTTGCCTTCGAACGAAGGAGGAAATACGCTCCAACGACTCTTCGAGAAACGCGCCTTCCAAACCGGCTCGCACCATGTTCACCGTCAGCGCCGAGAATATCTTAGGGTGGGCAGCGAGGGCTTCGTCGAGGTTGCTGCCGTTCTCAACGGCGTCGTGAACTTCGGCCAGCACCTCTCCCATGCGTTTGTTGGCGGACTGTTCCGAGAGGATCTTGAGCGACTCCAGCATGGGCACGCCATTGGCCAGCAAGTCACTGAACTGGGTCATCGTGTCGGCGACGGTCTCCGCCTTAACTTTGGGAGACAGGCGGAATGGCAGGTTGAACGGTGCGTCGGCATCCGCCGGATCGCGGACCTCCAGCGGAAACAGCGATTGCCGCCTCAGGATCGCCAGCGCTTCCCGTTGGCTGCCGGCCATGATGGACCCTTCCGTGTCCTGGCCGGAAACGGTCTTCGCTCTATAAAGGAAGTCGGGCATAAGAAAACACCGTAAGTTCACTGCGCTTTGTAAAGGCCAAGAACGAGGGGGCGTTATTCGCTGTCATCTTCTTTGGTGACGCGGAGCACTTCGTCGATGGTTGTGTCACCCGCAAGCACCTTTTCCCATCCATCCTCTCGCAGCGTCCTCATTCCGCTTCGACGCGCCGACTTTTTCAACTCGTTGGATGGAACGCGGGCCGTGGCCAAGTCGCGAATCTCCTCCGTTACCGTCAGCAGTTCGTAAATCCCCATTCGGCCCTGATAACCGGCTCCGCGGCAGCTTGGGCAGCCCACGGCTCGGTAAATCGTCTTTTTACTCAGCAACATTTCATCCCAAGGAAAACTCGCTGGTACGTCCGCCCTCGACGGCACGTCAGGCTCGCAGCAATCGGAACAGAGTCGCCGCACGAGCCGCTGAGCGACCACGCCCTCCACTGTGCTGGCAACTAAGAAGGGCTCGACGCCCATATCGCACAAACGCATGAACGCGCTGGCGGCGTCGTTCGTGTGAAGCGTGCTGAAGACCAAGTGCCCGGTCAGCGAAGCCTGCGTCGCATTCTCAGCCGTTTCCAAGTCTCGAATCTCGCCGACCAACACTATGTCTGGGTCGTGACGCAAGATGCTGCGAAGACTGGTAGCGAAAGTCAGCCCAACTTTCGGGTTGACTTGAGTCTGATTGATGCCTTCAAGCTGGTATTCGATCGGGTCTTCGGTCGTGACAATCTTGTTCTCTTCATTCTTGATTTCGGCCAGAGCGCTATACAGCGTGGTCGTCTTGCCCGATCCGGTTGGACCGCTAACGAGAACGAGTCCGTGTGGCCGGCGAATCAGATCCTGAAACCTCTCGTAGACACTGTCAGACATGCCAATGCCTTTCAGTGAGAAGTTCAAGTTCGCCTGGTCGAGCAGTCGCATGACGACGCCTTCGCCATGCAACATGGGGATCATCGAGACCCGGACATCGACGTCTCGCCCCTTTATTCGAAGTTTGATTCGCCCATCCTGCGGCACTCGCTTTTCCGCGATATTCAGTTTGGACATGATCTTCAAGCGACTGACGATCGCCGCACGAAACTGATTCATCTCGGGCGCCGTCGGTTGCTTTCGCAACACGCCGTCGATCCGGTACCTCAGCTTGAGCCCATGCTCTTGCGCCTCGACGTGAATGTCGCTCGCTCGCGCCTCAATCGCCTCCGTCATGATCTCGTTGACCAGACGCACGACCGAGGCCTGTTGGGCCATCTCGGCGTCTTCGAGATCCTGCCCGTCGAGTGATTCGAGAAGCCCTTGCTGTTCGTCCGTCTGCAACGCAACGAGTCCGTCGACGGTCTCGGCGCCGACGCCCAGATGCGACTTGATCAATCGGCGAAGCTGCTCGGCTTCAACGAGCGCGGGTGTGACAAAGGTCCGAGTCTCGCCAGCGACAGCGTCGATTGCGTGCACGTCGAACGGGTTGCTCACGGCCAACGTCATCGAATCGCCGTCACGACGCAAAGGAAACACCTCGAAACGATGGATTTGCTTCAGTGGAAAGCCTTCCAGCAGTGAAGCATCGACCTCGATGTGGTCGAGATCGACCAGAGCAATGCCGAGCGCACTCGCTGTCGCTGACAGCAAGTCACCGACCGAGGAGAACTCAAGCTCCGCCGCAACTTCATCGAGGCGGCGACCCGTTCTCATGGCGCGGGAAATCGTCTTCAGGTGATTCTTATCTAGAAGATGTTGGTTTGAGACCGGCTGGTATGTACCCTGAATCATCGTTGTACAATTCCAATTGCCGACCGTGGGGGGCGGGAAGGTCGGCATTTTACCTGGGCGGGGAGGTGACCCTACATGGTCGGGGGGAGCATCCTTGCGAATCAGATCAGGATTGGCCAATCTGATTGGTCAGTATAGTCATCTTGCCACGGTTGTCAAGATCGACATGCCCCCTTGACGATCATTTCTCTCGGGGTATTTCTCGCTGTAAGCCCTACTCTAGCAACAGTTTACAACATGCCTTAGTCCGTCTTCCTCTCCGGCGCCGGGGCCGACCCGCAGGGCAGGTCTGACCGCGATACCGGCTCGGCAAGCCTCGGGTACTGGCGCTATCGCCTTAGTTGTCTCGCGGGCGATCCCTGCGACTTCAAGATGAACTGTTGAAGCACCTCCTGCATGCGATCGGACTTGCTGTTCTGCAGTCGGATGACTCGCACGCCGCGATTGATTGGGTCGGTAGCCTGGCTGTCGAGTTGCTGAACAAACGCCTTGATTTCCCGCAACAACTCGTCAGGGGCTCGCACGACGATGGAGTTGGTCGTTTCGTCCACGTCGAGCGTCAACAGCGGCCCGGCCGCGGCGGCGTTGAACTGCATCATTACGGACGCCACCCTGGGAGAAACGCCTTCTGGGACCTTGAGCGGTTTTCGTCCGCCTCCACTCGTCAGTTGCGTCTTGTAGACGTTCTCAAGAATCGATCGCACCCGGTTTGCCTGAGCATTCTCGAGTTGGATGAATTCTGGGCGCAACACGGAGAATGACTCGGGCAACTCGTTCGTGTCTAGCACACGGAGCAGTTCCTCCACGATTTCCCGGTCCTTTCGACGCCCATGTACGATCAGCGCGTTGAGTCGTTGGTCGGCAACGATCACCACGTCGCCCGCGGTTGACATCGGCAATTCGTCAAAAAGCTCCAGGAGCAGCTCTTTCATTTCATCAGATCCGGTATTCCGCAGCATGAAGATTGCGAAATTCGGACCGGCGCCAGCTTGTAGGCTGCCCTGCCCGATGGTGCGCAAGAGCGCCTCGAGTTGGTCGAGCGCTTCATGGTCGGACGAGGCGATCGTGATCCGGCCGTACCCTGGGACGACGACAACGGTCGGCTTCTCGGGCGAGTCGGTTTTCTTGTTGAGTTTTGCTTCTTGGTTCTTGGGCGGCTTGTCGCGGGGCGTTGCCTTACGAGTTGTTTCCTGCATTGCCACAAAATAGCCCGCCTGTTGTTTGTTCGCTCCGGCAGGCGTTTCAGCTCCGTCATCCGCATCGGGCAGCGAACTCTCTTCATCCTTTTGGCCGGATTCGCCATTGGAGCTCTTGCCTGGGCTCAGAGGCTTCAAGCCTCGGTCGGACGGGGCGATGACCTGGATTCGGTTAGACCGCAGCTTGGGCCAGATCTTCTCAATTTGTTTCACTGCGTCGCTGGTATTGCCCGAGAACGGAATGATGCGTACGTCGCCGGTGCCTGGACGACTAGCGGCGCCAGTTTCGCCAAGTCGAACGAGCAGTTGCTGGATCTGTTCAATCTGAGACTTCGTCCCTCGCACAAACAGCCTCTGCGAGTTGTAGTCGCTCGAGACACTCGGCGCCGCGCCCTCGCCCGCCTCCGAGAACAGCTGATAGATGGCGTTTTCCACGACAAGCGGGTCGGCGTGCTGCAGTGTAAAGACCTCCAACTGCCGTTCGACGCCTTGCATCTGGCGGAGCGACTCATCGACTGCTTTGTGTTGCTCGGCACTGGCGACGACAATCAGCGCATTCCCGGCCGGATTAAATCTGACCTCAACGCCTTGGTTCACAAACAGCGCGTCGAGCGCAGCTGCAGCGACGTCTCCGCCAACGTTCGCCAGTGGGTAGACCTTGGCGAATTTCGGCCCTTGCCGAGCTCCCACGCGGTCCAACTGAGTCATCAAGTCTTTGAAGGTCTCGTGATTCTGAGGTGTGGCCACGACGAACAGAGTGCGAGCTTCCAGCTGAAACGTTACGGCGAAATCATGGCTTCGGCCAAAGGCCGTGGTCACCGTTTCGTAGACCGTCTGCGGATCGGCCTGCTTGATCGGGTAAGCTCTCATAATCAGTTGCTGGCCCGGTGTTGCGTCGAGCTTTTCGATCACTGCCGCGATCTGTTTGTGCTCAGCTTCCGTTCCGGTCACCACCAGTGTTCCGCTGGCTTCGTCTCCGACCACCGTCCCGTTTTCGACCAAGGGTGCGATGGCCTGCTGGATGGTTTCGGCGGAAGCGAGTTTTAGCGGGTAGACCTTCGTGGTCTTCAACACGGCGCCCGGAAGTTGTTCCACAATCGCATCGATGGCGGATTGCATCTGCTTCTGGCTCTCTACATTTCCACGCACAATCAGACTGTTGACAGTCTCATTCACTTGGATTGCAACCGTTTTCTTGAGCTGCTCATCGAGCGACTCAAGAACTTCCGAGGCTTTGATTTGGTCTTTGTTCAGCGGGTACACGCGAACGAGCGAGCCGAACTGCGATCCAGGTCGATCCAGCTGAGTCATCAACTCCTCAAAGGTCTCGTGATTCTTGGGCGTAGCCACGACGAACAGAGTGCGAGCCTCCAATTGAAACGTCACGGAGAAATCACGGCTGTGACCAAAGGCCGTGGTCACCGTTTCGTAGACCGTCTGCGGATCGGCCTGCTTGATCG
>CAZWOU010000084.1:26892-27321 GCA_964635375.1 uncultured Pirellulaceae bacterium
GTGTTGCGTCGAGCTTTTCGATCACTGCCGCGATCTGTTTGTGCTCAGCTTCCGTCCCGGTCACCAACAGTGTTCCGCTTGCTTCGTCTCCGACCACCGTCCCGTTTTCAACCAGGGGCGCGATGGCCTGCTGGATGGTTACGGCGGAAGCGAGTTTCAGCGGGTAGACTTTCGTGGTCTTCAGCACGGCGCCAGGAAGTTGTTCCACAATCGCGTCGATGGCGGATTGCATCTGCTCCTGGCTCTCTTCATTTCCACGCACAATCAGACTGTTGACTGTCTCATTCACCTGGATTGCAACCGTCTTCTTGAGCTGCTCATCGAGCGACGCAAGAACTTCCGCGGCTTTGATTTGGTCTTTGTTGAGGGGGTACACGCGAACGAGCGAGCCGATGGATTGGCCTTCCAGCTTGTCGGCCGCGTCGCGAA
>CAZWOU010000085.1:0-27268 GCA_964635375.1 uncultured Pirellulaceae bacterium
GGCAAGGGGCGACCGGGCAAGGGGCGACCGGGCAAGGGGCGACCGGGCAAGGGGCAATCCAGAGCCCCAGCCAGTCGAGTTCGATGTCCGACCATTCGTCCGACGGCAGCAATGTCAGCCTGACCAAGAGTGGACTGATCGGACTCGGTTGCGCCGTACTGCTGTTCGCGGGCCTCTACGTTTTGGCCGTGGCCGATATCCGCATCGGCCGCATGTTCTGGGACAGTTACGAAATAAACTTCCCCACGACGTTGCTCATGTTCTGGTCGTTCGCGATCCTGGTGTTGAAGTCGCGCCAATTGGCTCGACAGCGTTCGGCGATGTTGATGGACCTTCTCCCCACAGAGATTTCACGAGAGATTACTCTCGACTCGCTAGACAAGTTCGTCTCACATATTCACAGTCTTCCGTCGAACGCGAGACAGAGCATCCTTGTCAATCGAGTGCTTCGCGGCATCGAACATTTCCGAGTGCGAAAGAGCGCAGCGGAAACCGTGACGATGATGGAATCACAATCGGCGATTGACGCGGCCAATGTCGCGGGCAGCTACACGATCATCAAGGTCTTTATTTGGGCGATGCCGATTCTTGGTTTTATCGGAACGGTGATGGGCGTCAGCAGCGCCATCGCCGGCCTGTCGGCCACCCTCGAAAGCGCCTCGGACGTTTCGGCCATCACGAACTCGATGAAGGGCGTCTTTGGAGGACTCGGCACAGCGTTCGACACGACACTGCTCGCTCTGGTGATGAGCTTGATCGTGAAAATACCAACATCAGCGCTGCAGAAAAGCGAGGATGGGTTGGTGACGATTGCCGACGAATATTGCAACGAAAACCTCTTGCGACGACTGAACGATGGTCGCGAAGGCGGAGCGGAACGTGGACTCGGCGGGCAGGGAGCGGACACACGCGTGTTTCGCGAGGCAGTTGAAGCGGCGATGGGCACCCACCACGCCGAGTTGGAGAATTGGCTGAAGAAGCTGGATTCCATCGGTTCAAAGCTCACTAATCAAGTGGCCGAAGGGTGGTCGACGATCAACCAGAGAATCCAGCAGCAGCAACAACAGCAACTCACACAGTTTCAGAAGCAGACCACCGACCAGGCCTCGCAACTGCAGTCTCAACTCGACGAGATGAACAGCGCCGCGCTCGGGATTCAGAAGACGCTAACTGAGCTTAATAGTCAGGCTGCGGCGATGCAGCGGGAAGTAACGACTTCCGTTGGCAGTTCGACGAGCGCACTTGAGAAACATTTTGGCGCAATTGAAAGTGGTTTGAGCAGTTTGAGCCGTGTATTGGAATCGCTGGGCGAACAGCAGGTTGTCGTACAGCAGGTCGAACCAGAGCGGCGCGGGTGGTTCGGCCGTTCAAAACGAAAGGGGCCAGGCTGATCATGGCCAGACGCAGACCAGTCGAAGAAGATGACGTATCGCTGTTCCCTTTTCTCAGCATTATTGCGTCCATCATCGGCGTTTTGACTCTGATGATCGCCGCAGTCACGCTAGGGCAAATGAACCAGGACGATGTGAAGGCGGCGGTTCAAAACGCAATTGAGATGGAGAAACTACAAAAGGAGCTGTCCGCCTCCGAGGATGCTGTCAGCAAGATTCTGCTTCGGCTAGATAGCGAAAAGAAAAAGCTGCTGAGCAGCGCAGACGCGAGGCAACTGGAGCTCGTAAAGTCACGTGCGGAATTGGAGTCGTTGATCAAGCAGTTGGCCGAGGTGAAGAAGCTCTCGGCCGAGCGGAAGAAGATCAAGATCGTTATTCCGGAAGTGCCGCAAGGGAAGCGGGAGACGCTAGCGGACATGCAAGAGCAACTTGCAACGATCAAGGATCGATTGGCGCTGTTGCAAGTCAACCTGGATAAGAAGAAACTGCCCCCAGAAGAAGCCCAAGTGTCGATTCTTCCTGGCGGCACGGGGATCAGCTTTGTGCCTAGTTTTGTTGAGTGCACGAACGCCGCGATCGTGCTGCACACTGAGGAACCGCCGCTGACGATTCGGAGAGCCGAGATTCCCGCGAACGCCAAGTTCGTGGCCCTACTGGAAAAAGTTGCCAACGCGAATAACGAGACCATTGTTCTCCTGCTGCGAAGCGACTCGCTGGCAACATATCGGCTAGTCAAAAAATTGTGCGACGACAATAATGTTCGCAACGGCAAGCTGCCTGCTGTCGGAAACGGCCGACTAGATTTCAGCCATTTCAGAAAGAAGAACTAGGAGCCCACCTAAGGCAACTCGCGTTGCCTTTCGCTCGGCGTTCGTGACCATGCACTTGCCAGTGCCTTGGGAACTATCGCGGGGCAAGAAATGACGACCTCGCGTCACTCCACGACGCGTGCATGATCTCCCTGAGAATCTTAACGATGAAACGACTACCGCGATCAAACGACGACGATGACGGCGGGGGCCTCGACTCACTTCTCGATACGATGACAAATGTCGTCGGCATCTTGGTGATGGTTCTTATCGCTGCGCAATTGGGCGTCAAGGATGCGGTTGATCGGATTGCCGATTCGGAGTTGGTCGATCCTGAAAAGCTCGAGGAGACCCGCGAGGAGCTGCAGCTTTCACGTGATCAACGAGACGCCATTCAGTCGCAGCTCGACAGCATGAAGCCGCAAGACTCGATTGAGACCAAAGTTCAATTGGCCGATTTGAGGCGCAAGCTGCAACAGACTCGTTCGCAGATCGTTAGCGAGAACAAGACGGCCAACCAATTCGCCGTCAAGATTGAGGCTGACAAGAAGAAGGCCGCCGAGGCGAGCAAGAAGATCAAGGCGATTGCCGACTCGAAGAAGGCGAGAGATCGGCTGCAGGCAGAACTGAAGGGCGCTCTAGAGAACGAGGCGAAGCTCAAGGCTCTGCTTGAGGACACGCCCGTGCAGGAGGCGCCGCCCGCAAAAGTGGTGACTCTTCCAGATCCCCGCCCGGCTCCCGATGGAGCTCGGCAAGTTACGTTCTTGTGCGCCAACAATCGAATCTATCCGATTTCCGCCGACGACTGGCGAGACTCCCTGCGCAAGAAGGCTGAATTCCTGGTTGCTGCGAAACGCCTCGACGGCGGACCAGCGATCGGCGTGAACAAAGACCGATTCATGACGGAATTCAAGAAGGCCAATCGCAGAAACATGCGAGACGATTTCTTGGAAGTCGAACTCTACGCGACAGGAATCTACCCTCGCCTTAGGTTTACCCCAAAGAAGAATGCGGGAGCGACGGAAAAGGAAGTGCTCAACCCCCGCTCTCGTTTTCAACGTATGCTCTCGGTGCTCGACAAAAGCAAGTACTACGCGAGTTTTGTTGTATTGCCAGACAGTTATGAGGTCTACTTGGCCGCGCGTTCCGTCGCTGCGGAGAAGCAGCTTCTGGCTGGGTGGAGCCCGCAGTCTGAAAGCTACGTGTTCACCACCCATCTAGGCGGCAAGATTTTGTTTGGCCCCAAACCGCCTCCGCCCAAGCCTGACCCCAACCCCAAACCGCCTGCAAAGCCTCGCAACGTTATCGATTGAGGCGACTCCGGCTGGCGAGATCAACTCGCGTTCGATCTGTATGCGGCGGGGAGAGCCGAAGTCGCTGTTCTCTTGTTCCTTGCGAAGGTTAGGCTCCAAACTTTCATGTCAGCTCAAGATCGCCAGGCGAAGGCGCCAACTCGGCCGCCATTCAATCCGGACCGGCAGGCAATGCGCAAAATCGGCTATGAGTTGATTGACCGCGTCGTTGACCATTTGACCTCGCTCTCCGAGCAGCCTGTCGCGAAACGGGGAAGCCACGCGGAATTCGCAGCTCGATTGGATGAGCCGCTCTCGAATG
The DNA here is from genome assembly GCA_964635375.1 of uncultured Pirellulaceae bacterium. Lineage (GTDB taxonomy): Bacteria > Planctomycetota > Planctomycetia > Pirellulales > Pirellulaceae > CAZMNY01. Next base: position 3,815 of record CAZWOU010000085.1, read on the forward strand.
ACGGTCGCGATTTGGACGAGTGTCTTGAGTTCTTTTTTCAGCGAGTTGCGCCGGGGATGACACGGGTCAATCATCCGCGGTTTTACGCCTATATTCCCTGCCCTTCAAGCTTCGCCGGCGCCGTGGGGCAAATGCTCGCCGCTGGCGTTAACCCGTTCATGGGGAGCTGGCTTGGCGGAGCAACCGTTTGCGAACTCGAGTTGATTACGCTGCGTTGGATCGCAGAACTGCTTGGGTTCGACCCAAACGCGGCGGGCATTTTTACCAGCGGCGGTTCAACGGCGAACTTGATCGGCCTGGCGAGCGCTCGCAGTTGGGTCGGCGACGACGTGTTGCAATCGGGAGTTATCTATGTTTCCAGCGAAGGACACGCCTCGCTTAACAAGGCGGCAGCTATCCTCGGATTCCCTGAGAGCGCGATTCGGACGATCGAGGTCGACGACGATTTTCGAATTCAAACCGATCAGTTGGTGCGAGCGATCGAAAGCGACCGTCAGCAGGGTCGCCGGCCGTTCTTCGTCTCGGCAAACGCGGGAGCAACCAATACTGGCGCGATCGATCCGCTTCCGGAAATTGCCGACTTGTGCGAGGCGAATACGATTTGGTTTCACGTCGATGCGGCCTATGGCGGGTTCGCCGCAATTACCGAGGAGGGCAAAGAGCTGTTGCGAGGAATGGACCGAGCGGACTCGCTGACGCTCGATCCCCACAAGTGGCTTTACTGCCCGATGGGGACCGGCTGCGCATTCGTGAAAGATCAAACGCTAATGAGGAATGCGTTCTCCACCCACGGCGACTACCTGAAGGATCTGCCGCAGGATGAGGTCAATTTTCTCGAACGCGGCCCCGAATTGTCGCGACCCGCTCGCGTCTTGGCTGCTTGGATGGTGATTCGATTTGCTGGTCGCGACGCACTCGCGAAGCAGATTGAAGAAGACTTGAGGTTGGCTAGGATGGCCGCCGAACTGTTGCGCGAGGGTGATCGATTTGAAGTTTTTGGGCCTAACCTCTCCGTGATTAACTTCCGGCATCGCATTCGCAACGGCGAGACTGAGCAGGAAAGTTCGGAACGGGACAATCGACTGATGGAGTCCACGCTCGAAAGCGGCGAGCTAATGCTCTCTACGACCATTATCGACGGCCGCTGCATGTTGAGAATGGTCGTGATGAACCATCAAACGACTGCGGAAGATATTCGGCATTCCGTCCGCGTCATTCATCAGCTCAGCCAAGCCGACTGAGAAGAACTTGCTACTTCGCAATCAACTCGCGAATATCGACGCACACCATTCCGGCTCGGCGGGCGGCTTCGATTCCTGGGTCGCCGTCTTCATAGACTCGGCAAGCAGCTGCTGGGACTTTGAGCCGGTCGGCGGCTTCGAGAAACACATCTGGATCGGGCTTGTGCCGTACGGTGTCTTCACAGGTGACGATGGTTTCGAACCAGTCCAACACATCGATCTGCTCAAGTTGGCGGTGGACGAGCATCCTCACGCCTCCACTGGCCACCGCCATTTTCAGTTTGCCTAGGTGGTCTCTGGCTATCTCCACGACAGGTTTGATTGGCTCAAGCAAGTGAATCACTTCAAGGAAAGTCTCTTCCTTCCTGGCAATGGCTCGCTCAAAGTCGATTGTGATGCCCTGTTCCTTGGCCAGCATTGGGATTACGCGGCGGGATGGCGTGCCGGAATGGCGATAAAAAGTTTGCTCATCCAACTCCATCCCGAAGGTCTGGAGCGAGTCTCGCCATGACACGTAGTGGGCACGCATAGAATCGGTCAACGTGCCGTCACAGTCAAAGATAAGCGCTTGTATGTCCATGAATTAGTTTTTTGGGGGCGGAGTGGGTTGGTCAAATACCTCAGCCGTGCAGCAAGTCGTGCACACGTCGAGGCGCCATTTGCTCCCTGACAGTCGAGGGCGAGCAAGCCGCGACCTGCTGTCACAGCGTTCTTCGGGCGATCAGAAGCAGAAGCCGACTATACCGCATTGCCTCATCCGCGTCGTGCCCGCTTGCGGGACGGCGCGATCAGCTCTACGATCGCAGTCTTATACATGCGTCGATTGTACTTGGAGGCGAATCGTGTTGCCTGATCCATTATCGTATGAAGCTAAAGCGACAGCCATGATTATCGGCGTTGGCTTGATGGGCCAGCATCTGGCGTCTCATGCTTGTCGATGGCTTGGGCTGAGCAAGCTGGTTCTGGTGGACCATTCACCTGAAATTATGGTGGGGCGCGAGCGGATGGCGTTGGGCGATTTTGCCAAGTCGGTTGAGGGAAGCGACACGACTGATGGCGCCGCGGTCATTGCCGAGACGGTGAACATCACAAGCGAGAGCGAAGTCGCCGCTCTGTTCGAGCGACATCGCGACGTCAAGTATCTGCAGCACACGGCCGGCATCTCTCCCAAACCGTTGACGCCGCCTGAATCACTCACTCGTGAAGACATCATGGGCGCCTGCGAAGTCAATCTCTGGGGCGCCCACAATGTGCTCAAGCAAGGTGTCAACTCGAAGGCGTTTGCGGCCCACGCCCGGGGCGTGATCATCCTCTCGACATCGGCCACCGTCGGCGCCGAGGGCCGGGCAAGTTCGGCCTACGAAGAGTCGAAGGGCGGCTTGCTGAACCTGCTGACCTTGCAGTCGAGACACTTTCTGGAGCAGCACGGTCTGATCCTCAATGGCTTGGCGCCCTCACCTTTGCGGGGACCGATGGCGGCCCAGAACGAGACCAGCGCCGGCAGACTCCAGGCCGTGGAAGACGTGATGCCTATCGGCGGTCTTACCGAGCCCAAGCACATCTCAGCGGCAACGATGTTCTTCTGGTCCAACGAATGTTGGTGTGTCGGCGAAGTGCTGACAACCGACGGCGGCTATACCAAGCACAAGCCGATTTACGGGTCGCTGAATTGAACTTGGCCCTGCCTGGTGTTGCCTGCCTGGTGTTGCCTGCCTTCGCCTTCTCGTCTTGCAGTTTAGGCCAGAATCTCGCGGATGACTTCGCCGTGCACGTTTGTTAATCGCCGCTGGATGCCGTTGTGGTAGTGGGTCAGACGCTCATGATCGATGCCGAACAGATGGAGCACCGTGGCGTGGAAGTCGTGCCAAGGTATCGGGCGTTCAACGGCTTTCCAGCCCAGATCGTCCGTGTTGCCGCAAGCCATTCCCGGCTTCAGCCCGGCGCCGGCCATCCAACAGCTGAACCCGTAGCGGTTATGGTCTCGCCCTGGCCCGACTTTGTCCGCGGCGGATTGGGCGAATGGCGTGCGGCCGAACTCGGTTGTAAACAACACTAGCGTGTCGTCCAGCATCCCCCGCTGTTTCAGATCTTGCAGGAGTGCTGCGACCGGTTTATCGATCCGCTTCGCTTCCATAGAGTGATTGTCTTTCACATTCTCATGAGCGTCCCAACTGGCTCGAGGGCTGCCGCCAATCGGGCCGCCAGAGAAGAGCTGAACGAAACGCACGCCGCGTTCCAGCAGTCGTCTTCCGAGCAGGCAGCGTCTGCCCATGTCGGCCGTCGGTTTCTGATCGATGCCGTAGGCGTTTTTGGTCTTGGCGCTTTCCCTAGCAAGATCGCCCACCTCGGGTATGGAGAGTTGCATCTTGGCGGCAAGTTCATAGCTTCGTAGCCGAGAAGAAAATGCCGGGTCGTCGCCGCTGTTGCTGAGATGTTCGCGATTGATCAGGTCGATAAAGCGACGCGTCGATTGATCGGCGTCCCGCCCGACGCTTGCAGGAGGAAACAGGTCTCGAACGGGCTGATCTCCACCGCTGAGCACGACGCCTTGATGCTCTGACGGCAAGAACGCGCTGGACCAGGTCGATGCGCCGGTGTTGGGAGCGCCTCGCTCGTCGTTGAGGACAACATAGGCTGGCAAGTTTTCGCCGGCGGCGCCGAGCCCGTAGGAGAGCCAGCTACCCATCGATGGATACCCATTGAATTCGAACCCGCTGTTCGCCAAGAACAGCCCAGGCGTGTGGTTCGCGGATTTCGACTCCATCGATCTCAGCACAGTCAACTCGTCGGCCATCGCCGCGATATGCGGAAACATGTCCGAGATGTGAAGGCCGCTCTTGCCTCGTTGACGAAAGGGAAAGTCCTCTTTTCTCAGCAGTCCCATCTTCCCAAAGAACAGGTCGACCTCCTCTTTCGCGGCGAAAGACTTACCGTGAAAACTCGACAGTTCCGGCTTGTAATCGAACGAATCGACATGGCTCAAACCTCCGATCAAGCAGATGTGAATCGCCCGCTTTGCCTTGGCCGAGAAATGAGGCTTTGGTTGGGCGGTTTCGGATTCGTGGGCAAAGATCTGACCGTCGCCCTGCAGTAGGCTGAGCAACGCGGTGGCGCCGATTCCGTGGAATCCCCAATTAAGCAAGTCGCGACGTCGCAGGACGGAAGAAGCATGAGTCGGTTGCATCGCAGTTCTCGCTCGCTACTCGAAAAAAGGATCGGTGGAAATGGCGCACACTTCTTGGCCTGATCTCAGGCCTGGGCGGTGAGAGTCTACTCGACGACCACAAATTCGGTGGCGTTGAAAAGACCACGGCACAACGCCGCAAGCCCATGTTCATCCATTAGCTTCAGGGACGCCTCCAGTTCCACTCGCGTTGGCTCGCGATTGACGGAAAGCCTCCACGCATGAATCACTTGGGCCTCCGCGGAATCGCTCGACTCCTTAACGCGAGCGGCAAAGTACTCGGACATTCGCAGCACGAAAACATTGTTGAGCAAACTCAAGGCTTGCAGCGGTGTGGTTGTAATCGCTCGCCGAGGCGTGGTCGCGGCGGAGTCGGGGCAATCAAACGTATCGAGCAGGGCGCTGCGGCCTCCCCGCGGATTGAACCGGTAAACGGTGCGGCGAAAGAATGCATCCCCGTCCACATCGATCGGCTCGTAGTACGTCGTGCCGCTGTTGTAATAGGTCTTCACATCTTCGAAACTCTCGCCGCCCAATTGCTTGTTCAGCTTGCCGGCGACGACCAACATGGCGTCGCGAATCGCCTCGCCTTCGAGGCGCCGCGGCGTCATTCGCCATAACAGTCGGTTGGAGGCATCCAACTTGGCGGCGTCGGGCCGAATCCGACTCGACTGCCGATAGGTGCTGGATAGGACGATTCGACGATGGAGGGATTTCAGCCGATATCCATCGTCGCGTAACGTCCCCGCAAGCCACTCCAGCATATCCGGATGCGATGGGCGTCCCCCGTTGAAGCCAAAATCGTTGGGCGTGTCGACGAGCCCTGAGCCGAAGTGGTAATGCCAAATGCGATTGGCCATCACGCGGGTGAATTGGGCGTTATCGCCGCTTGTGATCCAATTGCTCAGGCTGCGCCTCCGCTCGGCCTCATTGGCATCCGGCTTCAGGCCAAAATCGGCATCCGGTCCCTTGAGAGCGGCGACGCCCCCGGCCGCGACAGTCTCACCGGGGCTTGCAGGGTCTCCTCGCAAGAGAACTTGTGTCTTGACGCCCGGTCCAGGAGTCAACGTGTAGATCGTCATGTTCGCTAGTTGTTGGAGGCGGGCCAATTCGGCGCGCATGTTCTTGAGATTCTCGAGCCGCAACTTCCGCTCACTCCTCTCATGCGGCGTCAGTCGCTCAACAATCATCTGCTCGGACACCTGAGCTTCGAGGTTGCCGGCGGCGACCGCCACTTCGTGGGCAGAGAGGGCTCGGTCATAGAGACTGGCCTGATGGATCGAGCCTCGCAGGAATTTTCGGCCCTGGGCCGGCTTATGCCGCAACCCAAATGTTATCTCCGCCAGACCCTTTTGAAAGACTTGCAACGGAGCTTTCCGAGTTGCGGAGCCGTATGGTTCGCCGTTGCGATACGCCGCGATCGTTCCGTCCTTGGCGTAGACAATCGCGACATGGACCGGAGAGGCGGTCTCGGTTTCATTGATGGCGCCCTTGAACGCGTCGGTTCGAACAAAGTTATTGCTGCCGGCCATCCAGCGTTGGGGCTGCCGCTCGCCAAACACGATTGCGTCGAACACGATCCCGTTAGGGGTTTCAACGCTGATCGCGGCGCCTCCTCGTTGATCGAGCGAGTCCAACTGCACCCAGGCGGCGAGCGTCTTCTCTTCGAGTTGCGTATTGAGTGGGGCCGTGACCACATAGTCATCGCCGTCGAGCGTCAAGGCTCCGTTCTCGACTTTAGCGTCGCTGAAGGCGCGGCCGTGAAGGTCTCCTACGGAGTCTCGCAAGTCTTTGTCAAACTCCCAACGGGCGAATGGCATCGGCGGTTTGGCCACTTCAATGTCGCCCTGTTTTCGATTGGCGATGATTTCGCCGCGAACTCGCCCATCCATCTCTGCCGCCTGCTTGGCAAGTCGCGACGCCTCAGGTTGTAACTCGGCCAATTTTGCTGACGCAGCGGCTGACTGCTCACGGCGTTCGCCGTGTTTGAGGCCGGATATGGCCGAGGCCAGCTGGTAGTACTCTCTTTGCGTGACGGGATCGTACTTGTGTTCATGACAACGACCGCAGTTGATTGTGAGGCCGAGAAAAGTCTGCGCGATGGTCGCCAACACCTCTTCGATTTCGTCCTGTCGCGCCAGTTGTTTCATTCGCTTGCTGCCGCCGACGACTGTGTTGTGGACGCCCGCCACCCAGAAGCCCGTCGCCGCCGCCCCGTCTGCGCCCGGCGAAAGCTGGTCGCCGACCAACTGCATTTGAACGAACCGGTCGTATGGCATGTCGGAGTTGAGAGCTCGGATCACCCAGTCTCGATAGTGCCAAGCGTTCCTTCGCGGGTTGTTGCGTTCGAACCCGTCGCTCTCGCCATAGCGAACCACATCCAACCAATGCCTTCCCCATCGTTCTCCGTAGTGTTTGGACGCTAAGAGTTTGTCGACCAAGTTGACGTAGGCCGCCTCAGAGGAATCGGCCACGAACCCATCGACCCAAGCGGGTTCAGGGGGCATGCCGATGAGGTCGAAGGATAGTCGTCGCACAAGGGCTCTGGGATCTGCTTCCGGTGACGGAGTAAGCCCGTTTGCGCGGAGTTTGCGGAGAACAAACTGATCGATCTCGTTGCGCCCCCAGTCGTTGCCGGGCGGCGTTTGAACTGAACGCAAAGGTTGGAAAGACCACCAGTCGTACCCGGCTCGCGAGGATGTCGTCACCGCGAATGGATCGATCCGATCGGCGCCCCATGTTGCGCCCTCTCGAATCCAGCGGACGAGTGTCTCACGGTCTGCGTCGACCAGAGGACGTTTGGGCGGCATGTCCTTGTCCAGGACTCGCTGAATAAGCAAGCTTGCCTCGAGGTCCTTGCTGACAATAGCCTGCCCGCTTTCGCCGCCAGCCAAGGCGGACTGCCGATGGCCCAAATTGAGCCCGCCCTCGGGCTCGGACCCGCTGTGGCACTTGAGGCATTTGGATGCCAAGATCGGCGCGACCTGCTTGTCAAAATCGATCTCTTCGGGCCATGCATCAACAGGCCAGCAGGACACAAATAGGGCGATCAACAATTGGCCGATCTTGTTGCTGAATCCTCCCGGCGGGCGAGACAACCGGGGGCGAGTGAGAATGGCGCCAGTCTGTTTTGGATACATGACGAAAGGAATCAAAATAGTGAAATGATGAAAACACGCGCCGACCGACGTTCACAATCGGCGCCTCCTAACCATACAATTGCATGCTGGCAATTGTATGGTGGATTTGTCCCGCTGAATATCATTTAATCATGGGATAGGTTGAAACGGAGTTGAGCGGCCTTGGCCAATCAGGAGAGACGGGGGAACTCGAGCGGCGTCGGGGATTCTGGTCAGTGCCGCGCGCCGGCCGCGACTCTACTACGATGACGATGACGATGGAGATGGAGATGGTTCGACAATGACAAGCGACTCAATGGCGCGAGACCGGATTTTTCAAATGTCCGCGTCGAACATCCGCTTTGGACCCGGCTGCACAGCAGAGTTGGGCATGGACCTAAAGAGCCTCGATGCGGGCCGAGCGATGGTTCTGCTCGATCCGCATCTTCGCGACTTGCCCGTGGCTGAGACTGTCCTGGCCTCGTTGCGTTCGAGCGGGATCGACTTCGAAGTGTTTGATGAGATCAGCATTGAGCCGACAGACGCGAGCTTTCGCTCCGCATCTCAAGCTGCCGCGGATGGGCGATTCGACTCTTTTGTTGCCGTTGGCGGCGGCAGCACGATCGACACGGCCAAGGCGGCGAATCTGTATTCGACCTATCCCGCCGATTTCTTGCATTACGTCAACGCCCCCATCGGCGCTGGCGAACCTGTTCCGGGTCCGCTGCGTCCGTTAATCGCTATTCCAACGACAGCGGGCACAGGGAGCGAGACGACGGGAGTGGCCATTTTTGATCTGCTGGAGCGAAAGGCCAAGACCGGCATCGCCCATCGTTACCTCAAGCCAACTCTTGGACTGATCGACTCGGATAACACAAGAACTCTGCCCGCTGCTGTGGCCGCGTCGTCCGGCTTGGATGTGTTGAGCCATGCGCTTGAGTCGTTCACCGCTTTGCCCTTTGACCAGCGGCCGGCGCCTTCGGATCCGCTGCGGAGACCGGCATACCAAGGGTCGAATCCTATCAGCGATCTGTGGTCCATGCACGCGCTCGAGTTGATGGCCGAATTCCTGCCTAGAGCGTTCGCTGACACGTCGGACGATGAAGCTCGTGCGAACATGCTGATGGCGTCGGCGATCGCCGGGATCGGCTTCGGCAACGCCGGAGTTCACCTCCCGCACGGGATGTCCTATCCAATCGCCGGCATGGTCAAACAGTTCAGCCCGTCAGGGTATCTAACGGACCATCCACTTGTCCCGCACGGGATGTCGGTCATCCTCAACACGCCGGCTGTCGTCCGTTTTACCTCTCCTTCCTGTCCGGAACGCCACCTAGCCGCCGCCCAGGCGCTTGGTGCTGAAATCGAGGACGAGGCGCTACACGACCTAGATCCACACGCCATTGGCGGTGTTCTCTCTGAGCGGGTTGTTGAATTCATGCGACAGATGGGAATGCCGAACGGCTTGAGTGCGGTCGGTTACACGGCAGATGACATTCCCGCATTGGTTCAAGGGACCCTTCCACAACATCGCGTCACAAAACTCTCGCCGCGCCCCGCCGATGAGGCAGCGCTCAGCGAGCTGTTTCGAGAATCGATGGTGATTTGGTAGTTCCGATTCTCGAGCGAGCTTCGACTTGAGATCATTGTCCTTCGGCGACGCGATTACCTTCTGAGAGGAAGAGGGCAAGCGTAGCTGCCGAATGGCCACGGGCAACTCGCTAGGAGCCCGACTTGGGTTTCGGCTTCTCTACCGTGGGGGCTCGGGGCGTTCGCGCCTCGCGTATTGCCGCTCGGATCTGCGAGAGCGTGGGTACTCCGTGCATGGCCAGCAGCACCGTACCAGTGGCGTCCGTAACGATCGTAGAAGGCAGCGCGTCTGTGTTGAGCGAGTCGGCGAGTACGCGGGAGAACATCTGGCGGTTCTCGGCCGTCAGCTGCTCAAGCAGTCGATAGGGAGGTTGGTTTTCTTTGACATAGAGTTGCAACTTCTCAGGGCTGTCCGATTCATCGACAGGAACTCCGAAGAACGACAAGTCATCTTCGGCGGTGCGTTCCGTCAGGTATTGCAGCTGGGGCAAGTGCGACTTGCACGACTTGCACCAGGTCGCCATGGTCGTGAAGACAAACAGGGGTGAGTCGCCGCCGGTCTGCTCGCTGAGCAGCTTGGAGAGGTCAACCGCAAGCTTTGGCGTGGCTCGATCCCACGGCATTCTGGCTCTCCGCTGGCTTCCGTAGGGCGAGATGACGTGGGCTTTGCCGTCGCTCGGCTTGCCATCCGGGCCGGTTCCGCTGGGATCTTCCATGAAGGTGACCAGCATGCCCGCCTGGACGTCTTGGACTTCGTGGCGTTTTCCAGACGGCCACTGAACCGCAAGGGAGGAAATGAGATCGTTGTCGCCGATTCCGATCAGCATTGTCTTGCTGTTCTGAGCCGCCATGCCTTCGCCGCAGCGGTGCTCGCGCATCAGCGATAACTCTCCCGCCTTGACAAACACCTTGGCGCCGTAGCCATCCCGCGCGGTAAACGCATCGGACGGCTCGGAGGTCGTGTTCCCACCGACAAAACGAACGGCCACAAATCGGCCTCGACCGCCGGTCTGGTCTCCAATTCGGTTTCGATATAGGTTGAGTACAGGGCGGTTGGCGTTAACAACCGCGAAGTCTTGCCAGCCGTCGAGATCGAAGTCCCAGGTGACAAAAACTCGCCCATCGGCTGGATTGTCGAGTCCTGAAACGCCGGAAAGATCCGCGAACTCGCCGCCGCGATTTATGAACAGCCGATTGCGTTCCTTGCCGCCAAACGAGCGTTCCACTTCCTTATACAGCAAACCGCCCATATTCATTCGGGACGTTCGGATTTTCGTCATGGATTCAGGTTTCAGTATTGCCCGGCCAAGGTCTGAATTGGAGCGAACCACTCCACGCCAAAAATCGCTGCACAAGTCGATGTTGACGGCGACCTCCTTGGGTGCCGTATAGAACCCACTGAGCGCATAAATATCGAGAAACCCGTCGTTGTTGACGTCCGCAAACTGGCTGCCCCATGACCAGCCAACCTTCTCGACTAACTGCTTTGGCGCTTTCAAGCCGGAGACCTTTGTGAATTTATCGTCTGCATTGCGAAACAGCGTGTTTCCGTTCGCCATCTTGATGGCACGTTGGTCAATGGAGTCGACTTGAGCGGTAATTCGGCGTCCAGCTTTGCTGTACATGTTGCTGACGTATAAGTCCAAGCGTTGATCGTTGTCATAATCGCCCCAAGAAACTCCTTTCCCGAAGCCGATATCGCCAGTCTCGGTTTCCTTCGTTACGTCAACAAAGCCTTCCGCGCCATCATTCCGCAGCATGCTGTTCAGGGCGAAATCGTTGGACACATAGAGATCGGGGTCGCCGTCTCCGTCATAGTCGCTCCATGAGCCTTGGGTCGAAGTCCGATAAAGCTCCAGTTGCGGGTTTTCCGGCGCCGCTTCAAATCGCCCGCCGCGATTGACCAGGAGCAGGTTGGGTGGGCCGACACGGGCGAACATTATGTTGTTGCCCCTTTCCTTAAACGCCCTTTGCGATTGCTCAGGCGAAAGGAATTCGCGGAACATCATCTTGCCCTTCGCGAAAGGCGAATTTCGCTCCGTGACAAGTTCCCTTTCCCGGATGGAAATATGTTGGGCGCCCGTGGCGAAAAATATGTCCAGCAGGCCGTCTCCGTTATAGTCGGCCGCCGACACGCTGTAGACCAGCATCGGCGATCGCACGCCCCACAGTTCGCGAGTTCGTTCGACAAACTTGCCGCCCTCGTTGACGAAGTACTTGCTGCGCTCAAGGGTCCGTCCCACGACAAGATCGGAGTCGCCATCGTTGTCAAAGTCAGCAAAGAGGGCTGATGAACAGAAACTGTCGATGTTCAACCCGAGGTCAGCCGCAATGTTCACGAAGGTCCCGTCGCCCTGGTTTCTGAGCAGGATGTTCTCGCCGATACGCGGCATTAAGTACAGATCGTCCCAGCCGTCTTGGTCGATATCGACAACCGAAACCGAGGGATGGCGAGCATTCGAATAGACGCTGAAGTACGGGAAGGGTTCCTCCGTCTTCTCACGTGCGATGCGGATCAGTTCCTTCTCATGTTGGCTCATTCGAAAATGATCTCTTAGCTCCGGATCGGAAATCGCATATTGCATGACGTCTTGGAACATCAGCTGATCTCGCCGTTTCGAATGCAGCGACTTCTGGTCCCACTGGGTGATTCGCCATTGGGCCACGCCGCCCCCAGTCCCAGTGACGTTTTGCCAACGCAGTTTCTGTTTGCCGTTGAGCAAAAGGAACTGACCGCTGGGTCGCTGGGCTAAGCCTTCAAATCCAATGTGGGAATCGACCAGGGTGGTATCGCCATCCACAAAATGAGCGCTGATGAAATAGAACTTGGCGTGGATGATGGTGACGTCTTGGAGCAGGGCGCCCCAAACATGCAGATTCGCCAGACTTACTTCGCGCTTTTCCGCCTGGATCGCCCAGTCCGTGTCGGCCTGGTCATCGTTCGCCGCAGTCGGCGAGATGTCCGTCGGCGAGATGTCTCGCAGCAGTACCTTGTCCGCGAAGAGCGAGGCGCCGTGGGGGACCGGGATTTGGAGGTTCAAGGCGAATGAGCTTAGTTTGGAGAGTTCCGACGTCTGGGTCATGATCCACTCTTCCGAATCCACCAATTGGTCGATCAAGTGAGCCTGATCCTGCGACTCAGAGGCTTGGTGCTCGACTTCTGGCGCGGCAACTTCTGGTGCTAATCGCCAAAGCTGGGCGACTCCCATCGCCACAACCGCGATGGTCAGGATGGCAACGCAGCCGAACGCCCGTGCAACTTTACGCCGCTCGGCATTGGAAGAGTGGTCGCGACTTCCGTCGCTTTCATCGCCGGTCATTTCTGTACCCGTCTCCTGACAACTCGAATGGAACTTTTGACGACTCGAACAGACCCTACAAGCCAGTCTATTCAATGCCCGATGCGATCACAATTTGTCTTGGGCAGCATTGCTAGATCGCGTCGTGTTTCGCCGTCGGCTAACCCAGCAATCCCTGGACAACCTTGCCGCCGTCGGGTCCCGTCAGTCGGTGGCTTCGGCCAGCATGCCAGAATTTCAGCTCGTTGGGTGGAAGGCCCAGCAAGTGTAGGATTGTCGCGTGCAAGTCGCGAAAATGGACTTTGCCCGACACGGCCTTGGAGCCAGTTGCGTTCGTCTTGCCTTGGACGTGACCTTGCCTGACTCCTCCGCCGGCAAGCCAGAAGGTAAAACCCGCAGCGTTGTGGCCCGTTTCGTTTTTCCCGTTGTCTGGCGTCAGACCGGGTCGCCCAAATTCACCGCCCCATATGACGAGCGTGTCCTCCAGAAGACCTCTTTGCTTGAGGTCCTCAAGTAGAGCCGCGATGGGGGCGTCCGTCGCTTGGCAATTCGCCGTCAAGTCTCGGCGGTGATTCTTGTGCTGGTCCCAACTGCCATGATTGACCTCAATGAACCGGACTCCGGCCTCGCAGAACCGTCTCGCCAGCAGGCACTGACGCCCGAAGTCCGTCTTCCGGCAAGTGCCCACCGAGCCCTTCTGGCTGCCCACGCCGTAGCGCGCGAGCGTCGACTTAGATTCCGAGCTGATGTCCAGCAAGTTCGGCGCTTCAGACTGCATCCGAAACCCCAACTCCATCGTTTGAATGACATCCTCGAGTTGGGAGTCATTCGACCGCTCCGCGGAGTGATCGCGATTCAGCATTTGCACGTAGTCGAGTTGGCGTCGCTTGGCAGGCAGCGATAGGTGAGCGCCTGCCACGTTGCTAATAGTCGCCTGAGTCATGTCTTCGCCATTGACTCCGATCGGAGTGCCGGTGTAGATCGACGGCAGAAACGAGCTGGAGTAGATCGAGCTCTTGGACGTATTGAGGCTGATGAACCCGGGCAGATTCTGGTTCTCCGTTCCCAGGCCATAAGTAATCCATGAGCCTATGCTTGGGCGATCCCGAAGCCGGTCGCCGGTGTGCAACTGCAGAAACGACTGGGCGTGAATCCCTGTATCGGCATGCATGCCGTTAATCACACAAAGCTCATCGGCGAACCTCGCGGTCTCAGGGTACAACTCCGAGATCCACAGTCCGCTCTCTCCATGCTGTTGAAACTTGAAGACAGACCCAGCATGCTTCTTCTTACCTGTTTGGGGTTTGTAGTCGAACGTATCGATGTGGGCAGGCCCGCCGCTCATGCACAAGAAGATCACCCGTTTTGCCCGAGCAGCCAGAGGCGGCGTCTTTTCCGCAAGCGGCGTCAGCGGCGCGGCCCGCGAGTCTCCGCAGAGCGCTTGGAGGGCCAAGTAGCCGAACCCACAACCGGCGGATTGCAGAACTGATCGTCGTGAGTGTTTCATCATCATATGTTCTCGACGGTGTTAAGCGCGGCGGCCTGCGAATTGGCTGGGCCTTCCTGCGAAATCTCACAGCCCGTTGCCTGACAAGAAAACGGTGTCCAGCTAATCGACATAACGAAACTCATTGGTGGCAAGCAATGCCTGGCAAAGACTTGCCCATGCCTCTTCTTCGGAATTTGACTCGGGCTTCGTGAGCCGCAACAGCTCCAAAGCTCCGTCGATTTCCTCTACGCCCGGTTCTCGACAGAGAGTCTGGCGAAATGCGTACTTCACTCTTGATTCATTGTCGGCCGATTCGCCCAGAACTCGTTGGGCCAAGCGGCGTGCCTGCTCGATGACGAAGGGACTGTTGTAGAGATGCAAGGCTTGGCCGGGCGAGGTGGTTTCGTCTCGTAGCCCGAGAACGGAGCTGAAATCTGGGAGATCGAAGGCAGCCAATTCCGGCGGCGGGGAATTCCGCAAGTAGCAGAGATAGAGGCTGCGGTGATTGCTTGGCTCGTGCAAGTTGCCCGCGAGATTCACGAGGATGTCACGATGCCGAATAATCGCCCCTTCGCTTGGCGTTAGATCGAGCTGGTCGACCACCTTCAACATGCTGTCCCGCAGTGACTCGGCGTTCAGGCGACGGCGGTTCCGTCGGGCCATCAGGCGGTTGCCCGCGTCGGCTTCGATCAATTTGGCGTCCGCCTTGCAGCTGAGCTGATAGGTGCGGCTGAGCACAATGTCACGGACCAAACGCTTGATCGACCAGCCCTGCTCGATGAGTCGAGTCGCCAGGTGGTCCAGCAGCTTAGGATGGCTGGGGCGGTCGCCGTAGACACCGAAGTCATCGGGTGTGAGAACGATTCCCTGCCCAAACAGATGCAACCAGATACGGTTGGCCATGACGCGAGCGGTCAGCGGATGATCCCGGCGGGTGAGCCAATCCGCCAATTGAACGCGGCCGCTCTCCTTCGCAGCGATCTTGGTTTCCGCCGGTTCGCTGGCGATGGCTTGCAAGAAACCGCGAGGCGCTGCCGCGCCCAGTTTCTTGGCGTCTCCCTTGATGTTGATTTTGCAGTCGGCGGGCTTGCTGCGATCTCGCACCCCCATCGCCAAGGGCGTGCCGGGCGCCCAGCGAGGTTTGGGGATGGGCTTTGGTACGCCGGTATCGGATTGTAGAACCAAGACCGTCTCCACGAAGTCTGCCGGTGGAAGGACTGCAGGGGTCGCTTTCAGTACGTGCAGGTCTGTCGGCGGCGCGGTGAGCTTTTCGTTGGCCGCCAAGCCCCAAAGTGTCTCGGTGCTGGTGAAAATACCGGCAAGTGCGTAGTAGTCTCGAGTTGGGATGGGATCGAACTTGTGGTCGTGGCATCGCGCGCACGCCACACCCAGCCCCATCACGCCTCGTCCGATCAAGTCGATCTGGTCGGCAACCACGTCCATATCAAAGTTGTTGTTCATTGCCTTCGCGGGCTTGGCCGCCATCGCGAGGAACCCCGTCGCGACTAGCCGTCGATCCCGCTGCTCGGGCGAATCGCTCTCTAACAAATCTCCCGCAATCTGTTCGATCAAGAACTGGTCAAATGGCATGTCGGCATTGAAGCAGGAGATCACGTAGTCGCGGTACCTCCAGGCGTGGGGAAATGTCGCGTTTCGGCCCAAGCCATCATTCCCGTTGGACTCGGCGAATCGAGCAACATCCAACCAGTGCCGACCCCACTGTTCGCCAAACTGAGGGCTTGCGAGCAACGTGTCGACGAGACGCTCGACCGCACCAAGGCCGTCGCGACGGTGGTCAGCGACAAAACGTTCCACTTGTTCGACCGAGGGAGGCAGGCTTGTTAGATCATAGAACAAACGGCGAACCAGGGATCGCGAGTCGGCGGCCTCCGCGGGCGTAAATCCAGCCGCCTCGATCTTCGCAAGCACAAACCGGTCGAGAGGGTCAAGGGCCCATTGGCGGTCTCGAACGAGCGGCGCTGGGGGATTGGCAATCGGCTGGATTGACCAAAGTTTGTTGGCGTCCTTGGCGAGATTATCGCCCACTTGCTTCTTGCCTGATCGCGGGTCCGGAACGCCTCGCCGAACCCATTGCACGAAATCGTTGATCACCGATTTCGGCAACGGCTTGTCCGGAGGCATCTCCAAACCGTCAAGCCGCATCGCCTGAATCATCAGGCTCGCATCCGGGTTTCCGCCCACAACGGCCGGCCCTGATTCGCCCCCCTTGGCGATCCCCTCACGACTATCGAGCCGGAGTTTGCCGCCCAACTCTTTAGAACTCGCCGAGTGACACTTGAAGCAATGCTTCACGAGCATAGGCCGGATGCGGTTTTCAAAGAAAGCCACGTCGGCCCCGGACAGGGGTTCCGCCAGGGCAACTTGCTGAGTCAACATCGCGATCAACAGCAGCGCGGAGACAACGGAAACAGGCAGTCCGTTCACGGGCGAGTACTCTCGGAGGGGAGCTGCTGTGGAGTGCAAACCGGGGGCGCTGATTATAACAGACAGGACGGAATCTTGCCGATTTGGCCGGGTTTGCCGAACTAGCCTGGATAGGACGAGCACTCCCGCAGATTGCGGACTTGCGAAGCGACACGTCCTCGAGGTGACTTGCCGCCTGTTCAAAGCGCTTTGGGAATCACGATTTCCGGAACCGGCGGCGGAGCCGGTTTGGCGCGACGAGGCTTCGGGCGTACCTTCCCCCCCGCGTTTCCCACTCCAGCAGCGGCAGCCGGCGGCTTGGGGCGCGGCGGCCTAACGTAACGATATTCGTCGGCCAAACGGACGCCGAAGCCTCGGCTCAATTCCCATTCCGCTCGAGCCGCCCAAGGCGTTCCCTCGTGCTCCTCGATAAGTTCGCGGAACACGATTGTCGAGCGATCGATCAAGTCTGACGTAAAGCCGCGCTCGATCGTCGTGTCACTCAGGTGAACTCGCCAGCGCGCCAGCTCAAGGTGTCCCTCTCGGTCGTCTTCCGTTGGTTTGACGATTGGCACCTTGCTGGGCTTCTTGACAAAGTCATCGATCGTGGCGATGTATTCGTACGTCCTGGCGGCGTAGGCGAGCAGTTGGCCGTAGGCCAAATCGTAGTTGGCTTGCCAACGCAACGACTCTTCCGCTTCTCGCATCGGCCGAATCTTCTCCAACTCCTTGATCGCGGCGTCAAGGTAGGAGAGGTAGGTCACCGCCTTCTTCTTCTCCTGGACCGCCTGTTTGAGGAACTCAAGCGGCTCGGCGGAGAATTCTCGCCGGATTTCGGTGATGTCCGCGACTTCCTCGCGGTAAGGGTTGATGTCGTTGATCACCTTGGTCAACACAATCCGCAGCCGATCTTTGGAAGAGGACTCGGCGACTTCCCATCGCGAGCGCAAGTCGGGGCGATAGTCTGACAACACCCGCAACTCGAATCGGCGGGCTTCGCCTCGGACTAAGTTCACCTCCTGGCTGGGGAGCATGAAGAAGACTCCGCCCGATTCCTTTGCGAGTCGGCACTGTCCATAGGGCCCGAAGCCACTCGGATGAACATCGATCCGCTTGCCAAATCCATCGGTCTGCAATTGCTCGACAAAGGCGGACTCCGGACCGCGGTCAACCGGAAGCCAATATTCGGCGCCGTTGATGGGATGGACCCAACGCATCTTTGCGTAGGGCGAGCCAAACGAAGCTTCGCGGCCAAGCACGTAAATTCGGCAGTCATTCGCCTTGGCCTGTGCAATCGCAGGCTCCAAGAACTGCTGGTTGTCAGCCGCCTCACCCGCCTCATCAGTTACAACGATAATCGCCAGTTTGCGGTCGTTCGCTTTCGCGTAGGCGGCGTACGTGCCCATGACTCGCAAAACCGCTTGGCACATCATCTCTTTCCCTGAGGGATCATCCGGTACGTTGCGGATCGCGTCCTGAACTTCAACGAAGTGAGTTGTTGGAGCGGAGGTGTTCAGTAGAAACCCTTCGCCAAAACTGGCGACAGCGGTTTCTATGGCCATGCCGCTAATGCCTTCCTGCTCGGACAATTCTGAGTAGATATTGTCGATACGATCGTGAATCTCTTGCTGGTCGTCCTTCATCGACGCCGACTGATCAAACAGCCAGACCAAGAGGAGCTTGTCGTCCCTCGACATCATCATGACTTCTCGCGTGATCCGGTCGAGCGCCTGCTGGTAGTCGTCCACGATGGCGTGGGATTCGCCTAAACCGCCGACTTGAATCTCTCCCAAGATGTTCTCTATTTCGGTGCCGTCCAGCAGAGGTCCTTCGAGGGCCAAGGGCGAAATGTCCTCGCGTTCGTTGTAAGAGGCGTCGAGCAAGGCCTCGTCCACATCCACAACGGAAACTGAGGTATCGAGTCCGGCGAGCGGATCTGTTTTGGCAAGTGAAACTGCCGTCTCCGATTCAATCTCTATCAGGTCCGACGTAATCAGCTGATCGGCGCTCGGTTTGGGGATCTCGAGAACGAGCAGGTTCTTCAGCGGTTCCCTGGCGAGTTCCGGAAAAGCCCAGAGCGCCAAAACAACGAACAAAAGTAAATGGGCGGCTGCGGATAAGAGGATGGAACTGGCCGAGCGCAACCACATCTTTCTCGGCGGCTCGTGTTCCTCGTCAGGAGGAGCTTGGGTGCCCGGTTCGCTGATCTGCGAGGGCGGCGCGACGCTCATCGAATTCGATGCCGGCTCGGGGGCTGGCGAGTGGACGAATGTTCCCGCGGCCGGCAGAGCGGGCGAAACGACATGGGCTGTCTCCAAACCTCGCGTTCCCTCTGGCGCCGCAGCGGGCGCGGAATTCATCGCCATCGGGACGGAGGGAGCGAGCCCCGGCGGAGTAGTTTTGGGGGCATCCGGCAGGATTGCGAGCGGGAGATCGGCAGCCGGCGGGGGCGCCTCGACGGTCGCGACAGGGGCCGGAAGACTTGTCTCGCTCGCGGCGTCGGGATCGGCCTGGGCGGATGCCATTGGGCTTGGAATCGGAGGCGGCAGGAAATCGCAGGCTGGCGGTAACGGACAGGCGGGTTCGGTCACCCGGCGCAAAGAGTCGTCGTACGCCGACTTCTTCTCCACATCGAGCAAGCAGCTCCGAGCTGCAGAGAGTTCGTTGAGCATTTCCTGCGAACGCTGACTACGCTGTCCGAGATGAAATGTTCGCAGGTGGGACATGCGCTGAGTCGCAGCGTTGTCAATGACTTCCGGATCCGATTCAAAGAGACGCAGGCCGAACAGCCGATAGTGGTCGGCCGGTTGCTCGTCCGGCGGAATGCCAAGCCACTTGTAATAGGGATCGAATGAATCCGTCATCGGCGTGTTCGGCAGGGTGGGGAGGGACAGGCGGGGACAGGTGCGGATCCCGATGGTTGGTGGAAGGCGGTCCATGGGGGACCCCCGGTATGCTATCCATAGTAATTGTCCGGATCGCAGCCTACTGTTACAAGTCCGGGAACAAATTTCCGGTTGCCTGGGCGTGAAAACTCTACGCTCGACCTGGTTTTGAGCCCAAAGGGCCAAGAAACAAGGATTCTCTGGCCAAACTGGTCGGCAAAATAGGCCCTTTCTATTCGCGGCCGCAGGCTGGGAATATTCCCAGATTCGTCTCTTAATTGTTACAGCCCAACAGGTTACCTCAACTCGAAGTCCCCCGAGATGTTTCGCTCGGAGCCCTGTGGAGATTTTTCCAAGATATGGCAGGTAAAAGGACCATTGTCTGGTCTCAACGAGGGCGCGACCGACTGCAGTGTCCCGCTGTGGGCCAATTGAACCGACTGCCGAACTGCCCGCCCGCGATTGGGTTTGATGACCCAGAAATATCCGCAATCCGAGTCTGGGCCGACGCCGGCGAACGCATACGTGGCGCTGAACGTCATACAGGTGCCCGAGGGCAACGTCTGGGCTAGGGCGATTCCTGTCCGCAGTCGCACCCTTCGATTTGGACCCCTCGAAGCCCCGCTCGCCGCGCTAAGCGCCGGATCACTCGACGAAACCGGTTCGCCAAACTCAGGTTCACTTGCCGAGATCGCCGGCTCGCTGAACGCTGGCTCACTTGCCGAGATCGCTGGCTCGTCAACCGAATCGACCTCGGCTGAGTCGAGCGGAGCAACGCCAGGCGAAAGGTCCTCGCAACCGGCAAGCATCATGCACGCGCATGCGGCGATAACCGCCGTTGGAATCCTCGCCATCGCGAATGCTCCCTGGTACCTGCCCCACAGATTTTTCGGTTCGTCACAAGGCCGCCTGGTCGGGCCGGCCTTCGACAAATCTACCACATCTTCGCTGTCGACTTGCGAGAAAAACAGAATCGATCGATTCAGCGCGAAAAGCAAAGAACAGTTTTCGGCTCAAGGGAGTAAGTTCTAGCCTCCAGCGACGACACCGCTGACTTCACCGAAGCCGATGCGATACCCGTCGCCTTGGGTCCAGCCACGCATTGCCACCGTGTCGCCGTCTTGGATCATGATGCGGGTCTGGCCGTTGGGCAGCTCGATTGGCCGCGTTCGGTTCCAGGCCAACTCGAGCATGCTGCCATATGAATCGGCGGATTCGCCACTGATTGTGCCCGACGCCAAGAGATCTCCCGTTCGCATATTGCAGCCGTTGCAGGTGTGATGGGCCAATTGTTGGGCCATGCTCCAGTAGAGGTACTTGAAGTTAGAGCGAGAAAGCAATCGGCGCGGCTTGTTGATCTACTAAGGATCTCCCCCAGTGTGCCCTCCTGCTGCGACGTCCCTGCCCAATATCCTGGCGGACGAACCCGCCTTCCACCGGTGAACTTCATGCTAGACCCGCGAACCCGCGCCGACTTGCAAGACGAAGCGGATCGAATGGTTGCTGGGAAAGTGGTCCCGGAAGCGGAGCAAGGGGAGGTCGACTACGACCCCGAGATGCTCGGCTTGGGGATGATTCTTCGAGACGCCTATTTTTCGCTTCGGCGCTGCTCCAACGCCCACTGTGCCCCGCTCGACTGCAACGGCGATCAATTTGTGTTGCTCAAACTGCTCGCTGAACAAGACGGCATGACTCAAAGAGAGCTGGTCGTTGAGGGGGGGTACGACGCGAGCACGACAACCAACATGCTCAAGCGATTGGAGGCCAAGGGGTTTGTCAGTCGCAAGCCGGACCCGCATGATGCTCGCGCGAAGCTGGTGTTTCTGACAAAGAAGGGGCACACCCATCAACTCTTGCTTTGGCGGAACAGCGAACAACTGCGGCGCCGGATTTGGGAGTGTCTGCCGAAGCAAGACCGAGCGACGGTGGCAAATGGGCTGCGGCGGATCGCGACCGAGATGCAACAGCTCAAGTCTGAACTCGAACCGTGAGCTGAGCGCCAATCGAGCAATTCGCGTGCTCAGCGGCCTTTCAGCGGCGCGTCGTCAACCGGCTGCGCGGGCGAGTTTTCGCTCTGCAAGTTGATTGGCCACAGCCGCGGTGGTCTGGCCCGTCGATTCAGCCTGCTGAAACAGGTCGGTTAGCGTCTCGCCTATCTGCCGCGTGCGCCGCATAGCCAGACGGGGATTATAGACATCGTTTTTCTCGAACGAGATATTGATGATTCCACCCGCGTTGATAACATAATCCGGCGCGTATAAGACGCCTCGTTCACTCAGCCTGCTCGCCAGGCACGGTTTGGCCAATTGGTTGTTGGCGGCTCCGGCGACGATACGGGGCTGAAGCGTTTCTATCGTGTTGCCATCGATCGCGCCGCCCAGCGCGCAAGGTGCGAAGACGTCGGCAGGAGCTCGGTGGATTCGCTCGGGGTCCATCGCTTCAGCGGAGAATTCAGCGCAGGCTTGCTTGACGATATCATCGTGGATGTCGGCGACGAGCAGCTTGGCGCCCGCTTCGTGCAAGAAGCGACAGAGTCGGTATCCCACGTTGCCAAGGCCTTGCACGGCCACAGATGCGCCGTCGAGCCTATTCTCCGCGTCGTAGGGTCTCGACTCGGCGAAGGCCAGAGCAGCTTGGATCCCGCAGAAAACACCGTAGGCGGTAACGGGCGAAGGGTCTCCACTGCCGCCCATATCGACTGGCAGGCCAGAGATAAAATCGGTCTCCTGTTTGGCGAAGCAGAGATCCTGGATCGACGTCCCCACATCTTCGGCGGTGATGTACTGGCCGCCTAACTGCTCCACGAAGCGACCCATCGCGCGGTAGAGCGAATTGCATTTGTCGCGACGCGGATCTCCGATGATGACTGCTTTCCCTCCGCCCTGCCCCGTACTGGCGACCGCATGCTTGTAGCTCATTCCCTGGGAGAGTCGCAGGACATCGGAGATCGCTTCGGTTTCGCTGGCGTAGGGCCACATTCGGCATCCGCCCAGGGCGGGCCCCAGCGTCGTGTTGTGAATCGCGATGAACGCCCTGAGTCCGCTCGCAGGGTCGTGGCAGGCTGCAACTAACTCGTGGCCGGCGAAACCGGGCGTCTGACGACAATCGACGAGCGAGTAGGGCGTCGCGACTGCGCCATCTTGCCAGGGCCCCCATCGGGCGTCCTCATTCGTCCGCCGCTCGGATGCAGCTCCGCTTTGCGTTCGGGTCGTCGCATCACCCGCTTTTTCACGGTCCGGTGTGACTTGCATGATTTCTGACTCACTTTGACTGAATGCTAACACTGGGAAGTTTGAAGTTCGGCCCGGTTGTCAGCAAAAAAAAAGCCGACTCGGTGCCTGCGGCAGGAATCGGCTTTCTGGTTTCGGTTGTCGAACCTTAGTTAGCCTGGCGCCCACCGCAGCGAATAGCTGCTGGCTAGGAGAATCCGGCCAATAAGGCCGAGATTACCTAGAAGGACGTCAAGGGAAAGGTGGTCGAGCTGGATCAGGGTGAACGCGCACGCCCGTTGGCCCGGGGCTGCAGCAGCAAGTTGCTGGGCCGCGGGAGCGATTTGCTGATTGTTCACATGAGTTTCCATAACTGGACGGTAACCTGGACGCCGGAGCAGGTCAAGCCCGCGCTGCGAACAGCATCGGAGGACGGTCGACTAGCCGCGGCTGGTGATTTCCAGCAGGTGGAAGCCAAACTGGGTTTGCACCGGGCCGTGCACCGTGTTCAGTTCGCCGCTAAAAACGACTTCGTCGAATTCCGGCACCATCTGCCCTGGCCCGAATTCGCCCAGATCTCCGCCCTGTTGGCCGGATGGACAGTCTGAATGCTGCTTGGCGGCGTCGGCAAACTCGGTGCCAGCCAGAATCTCTTCTTTCAACGCTTCACATTTCTCGCGGCTGTCCACCAGGATGTGGCGTGCACGTGCTTTGGTCATCAGTCCGATCCTCATCTGTTCGGTTAAGAGTGTGAAGGGAATGCGCCCACTGTAGGTTCATAAGCAATGGAACGTACGAGGGGTTCAGCCTACTCTGCCGCGTCTGGTTCGAGAATGGGACGTGAGTCGCTCTGGGCCGAGATTTCTTACAAGGTTCTTACAAACTCGTGACAGTAATCTGACCACAGATCGCCTCTTAAATCGTCTAATTCTATGAGAGCGATTGGCGCCGGCCATCATCGGCCGCGACCGCCCCACGCCGCTCCGTTGAACCTCACGGAAAGAGTAGGAGAATCGA
>CAZWOU010000086.1:0-16297 GCA_964635375.1 uncultured Pirellulaceae bacterium
ACCCAGCAAGAAAGTATCAGCGTTCTTCCGCAGCACCACGATAGTCACCGTGGAAGGAAAAGTGATCACCGGGCTGATTACTGCTGAAACCGACACGGAAGTCGAAGTGATGCTGGCAGACGCAAAACGAGTACGTCTCAAGAAATACGACATCGAAGAGCGAATTGCATCCTCGCTCTCCGCCATGCCGCAGAGTTTGGTCAAAACGCCCGAAGAACTGAAGGACGTCCTCAGCTACCTGCTCAGTGAGCAGTGACACCCTCACGGTTTTCCGAAGGACCTGTGACCTGCCCCCCTTAACCGCGACCAGTTCCAGAGTGGTAAACTCTGGTTTTGGTTCCAACGAAGGAGGCAGTTTATGCCACGTAAGCGATACCAGACCGAAGAGATTATCCAGAAGCTTCGTGAAGCAGAGGTTCTTCTGTCACAGGGCCGGAATGTATCCGAGGCCTGTCGTCAGATCGGTGTGACGGACAACACGTACTATCGCTGGCGATAGGAGTACGGTGGTATCCGCAGCGATCAGGCAAAGCGTCTGAAAGAACTGGAACGGGAGAATGCCCGTTTGAAGAAGCTGGTGGCCGAGGCAGAACTGGACAAGGCCATCCTGCGTGAGGCAGCCTCGGGAAACTTCTGAGTCCGGCGAAGCGTCGTCGGACGGTGGAGCCCGTGCGTGAGACTCTGGGCCTCGATCACATCTCGGAACGTCGAGCGTGTCGGGTTCTCGGTCAGCCCCGCTCGACGCAGCGTCGGACTCGTCATGTGCCGGAAGATGAGCCTCGTCTGGTCAGGCGAATCATCGATCTGGCCACCCGATACGGCCGGTACGGATACCGTCGGATCACAATGATGTTGAGAGAAGAAGGCTGGCGTGTGAACCACAAGCGAATCGAGCGTTTATGGCGTCAGGAAGGGCTGAAAGTGCCTGCAAAGCAACCGTAGGGGGAGATTGAAGCTCAGACGTTGCTAGTAGGTTTTTCGTTAAGTTGGGAGGCTTGGAGGCTCGGCGGTGCAATGGAGGGTGAGCGGGGTTGCAGGCGGTTCTCGATGGCGATGAGTTTTCGGTAGAGGTCGCCACCCGTGGACGCCTCGCTTGCTCGCCTCGCCAAGTTCGGCACACAGTCGCGTCGGGCGAGTCCCAATGACTCGGCAAGCTCCTGGAGGCTGGCCGAAGAGAGTTCGCGCGCAAGGTGGGCGATGGCGGAGCGGATGCCGCCGCCCTTTCTGTCGCACGATCCTTCTTGGAGCATTGAATTCTGTACAAGCGGTAGAGATTCCGTCGAACACGCGGTTGGATCTCTCCATTGCTCTTGGGGTCTAGGTGCCGCAGAAGGTCTTATAACAAGTTGTAAATTCGCGAGGCGCCGGTTGGGCGTAGTTCTCAAGCCCTTGTCTTTCATCGTAAGGGCTCGTCGTCGCATCGAGCAGCCGCTCGAACAAGGTAAGGTCGTTGCGGTCACTGGCCGCGGCCAGAGCTTCTTCCACGAGGTGGTTCCGCGGGATGTAGACGGGGTTGACTGCCCGCATCGCCTCGGCCGTTGCTGAAGTTGACTGCAAGGAAATGCGACGGCGCCATCGCTCGAGCCATGGCCGGAGCAAGTCAGGCGAGGGGAAAAGGGCTTCGAGCGATTCCGGCTTCCCCATTGCGGCGTCGACCAACCTGCGCCAGCCGAGCGTAAAGTCGACATCGTGTCGATCGAGAAGTTCCAGCCAATCTTGCACTAGCAATTTGTCGTCGTCTTCCAGGTCCGTGGTTAAGCCGAGCTTAGCTCGCGCGCCGGACAGCCACAGCGTCTCAAATCGAGGGATGAAGCCATTGATCACTTCGGTCGCTTCCGCCACGGCCCGCTCTGGTGAGGCGTCGTCGATCAGAGCAAGCAGGGTTTCCGCAAAGCGAGCAAGGTTCCAACGGGCGATCATTGGCTGGTTGCCAAAGGCGTAGCGCCCGCCCGAATCGATGGAGCTGAACACTGCACTTGGACTGTAGGATTCCATGAACGCGCACGGGCCGTAGTCGATCGTTTCGCCGGAGACAGTCATATTGTCCGTGTTCATGACTCCATGGATAAAGCCGACCAGCATCCACTGAGCAAGCAAGGCAGCTTGGCGTTCGGCCACGGACTGGAGCAGTAATAGATATCGATCCGGTTCGACTGACAGGTTTGGGTCGTGACGTTCTATAACAAAGTCGGCCAGCGCTCGCACCCGATCATGCTGCCGGCGCGCAGCAAAATACTGGAACGTGCCAACACGGACATGACTGGCCGCGACGCGTGTTAGAACGGCCCCTGGAAGCGGGCGTTCACGCACAACGCGTTCACCTGTCGCTACGGCTGCCAATGCTCGAGTCGTCGGAATACCCAATGCGTGCATCGCCTCGCCAATCAAGTACTCTCGCAAGACAGGGCCAACTGCGGCTTTGCCGTCGCCGCCTCGCGAAAACGGCGTAACTCCGGACCCCTTCAAGGCAATATCTCTTCGTTGTCCATGGCAGTCGACTACCTCGCCCAAAAGAACCGCCCGACCATCTCCCAATTGCGGAACAAATCCGCCGAATTGATGCCCCGCATAGGCTTGCGCCAAGGGCTGCGCGCCTGTGGGCAGTTTGGCGCCCGAAAAGATCTGTGCAGCATGTTGCTGGTCCAAACTTCCTGCATTCAGCCCAAGCTCTTGGGCAAGAGGCGCGTTGAAGCTAAGCAGAACGGGATTTGGAGCGGGGGACGGGAGGCAAGAAACATAGAATCCAGGTAATCGCTCGGCATAGCTATTGTCCCAAAGGAATCGAATACCAGGCGTAGGCTGTTGCACTATTTACTTCCTTGAGACGACTGAAACGACTGCCATTCGCTCCTGCTTCGGAACGGCCTGTCGATATTAACGGCTCCGACTCCGCTCTGTCTTCACTGAGGCATAGACAAATAATGAGCCGATCTTGGCGCCGCCTCTGGTTAGCCAAGTTTGCAGATCGTATTGGCCAGCTTTCAGTTTCATCTCAAATCGCGTGAACTTGGCGGTGTTTTCAACTGCCTGCTCTTTCACGAGCTGGCCGACCTGAATTCGTGCGTGGGTGGCTTCCATCGCCTTGTCCGCTTCGCGCGGATAATGGCGGCATTCAAACGTGTACGTCCCGTCCCGCAACACGGTCACAGCCCAAACGCCGTTTCCGGCCTTGGCGTCATTGAAATGCCCAGAATGCCATGGGCGGCTCCCTTGATACCAGTCCATGCCGTTGAGCACGACATCGGGGCATTCTTTGGCGCCAAGCAAGTGGCTGGAAAGCGTCGTATTCTGGTCGGGGAGTCCCGCCCAATAGGATTCGTATTTCTTCCGCAACTGTTGAACCACGTCAGGGTGATTTGCAGCGACATCGGTTTTCTGGCGCGGGTCGGCAACAATGTCGTACAACTTGGCGCCATCGACCAGGCGCCACCGATCGGTTTTCACAGAAGCGTTTTTCCATTTACTGGCCGTGCGTCCGCGCGGGCATTGGATGATCAATGTGCGGTCCTGGGGATACTGCTCCTCCCTTCCCAGCAAGAGCGGCTTTATACTGATCCCATCGCAGTCCTCAGGCGGAGTAATTCCGCATAAATCGAGAACCGTGGGGAAGAAATCAACCATCCCGGCCAATCGCCTACAGATCGTCGGCTCGGCGCCGGGCAACCGAACCATGAAGGGAACATGGTGAGCGGGGTCATAGGGGACTCCCAAGCGATTGCGGCCGTGCGGCGCGCCGCGGTCACTCATGCCCTGGTCTGATGCGTAAATGACGATCGTCTTCTTCGAAAGATCCAACTGATCGAGCTTATTAATCATCCGGCCAATGTTGGCGTCGAGGTTTTGAACCTGCGCGACCAGGCCGACATCGCCTGTCACGCCTGCCGCCGTCAACTCGGCAACCAGATCTTTGGGGCCTTCGTGCGGGGAATGGGTGACCGGCGTGGGCACGTAACAGAAGAAAGGTTCGTCTTTGTGCTTCTCTACAAAGGAAATCGCCCGGTCAAAGAGCGTGTCTGTGCTGAAGCCTTTGCTGGGTGAGATCTTGCCATTGTGGATGAACGTAGGAGAGTCGTGCGAGTTCCCGAAGTAGTCCTCCATCTGTCCGATCCCGCCGCCGCCATGAACGAATACTTCCTCGAAGCCGCGATCTTGGGGGCGATGCGGATAGGAGAAGCCTAGATGCCACTTGCCAAAGATGCCCGTGTGATAGCCATGCGATCCCAGGATGTTGGCTATCGTGGTCTCTCTGCGATGCAATATCGAGCGTCCGCCAACCGTATTGTGAACGCCCGCTCGCATGGCGTAGTGGCCGGACAAGATCACCGCCCGGCTGGGCGAGCAGTAGGGTGGCGCATAGAAATGTCGAAAATCGATGCTTTGTGAAGCCAAGCGATCAATCTGGGGCGTCTTGATGATCGAATGGCCATGGCAGCCCATCTCGTAGTAGCTTTGGTTGTCGGAGAGTATGAAAACAATGTTTGGTCTTTCGGCGGTGAAGCCAATCGACGCGGTAAGGAGACAGGCAGTTGCCATTGCAGCGGCGAGGGCTTTGATCATCGGTGTCGTACTTCCTGGAATAGACTCAGAGATTCCGCCTCCATTGGCCGGTTCGCCAACGAGGTGTTAGCGGCTTGGAGATTCTTGTGAAGCCGGTTTAGGGACGGCTCGGCGCTGAGCAAACAGCCACTTCCACATGTCGCGAGTCGCGTAGGCTTTTGTCCAGCTGTTGTGCTTGACGCCCGGATACTCGGTGTATTTCGGCTTTGCGCCGGCTTCTGTCAGCGCCTTGACCATATTCTGTGAGAGGGATGTGGGGACAACCTTGTCCTCGGCGCCGTGGAAAATCCAAAACGGCACATCAGTCATCGTCTTGGCCTGGCTCGGCTCCCAGCCTCCACAGACTGGTACAGCGGCTGCAAACAAATGGGGCTTGGCCGCGACGGCGCCGAACGACCCGACTCCGCCCATGGATTGGCCAGTGACGTAGATCCTATCGGGGTCAATCGACACCTCTTTTTGCAGCGATTCCACGGCTTGTAGAACGACAGGGATCTTGGTGTTCTGCGAGCCTCTCCTGGATGCCCACGAGGATGGTCGGGGTGACATGGGCGCCATCACAAAGCAGTGATACGAGTCTCGCATCTTCTCGCCGCCGAGCACGTCGGCGGCTACCGTGTGACCGCCTCGGCCATGTAAGGCCAGGACCAAGGCGTATTTCTGCGTCGCGTCATAGTCTTTCGGCGTCATCAGGAAGTAGACCAATTTTGACCCGTCCTTGTTGGTGAATTCCTTTCGCTGATAGTGCTGGTTCCGGGTCGGTGGCGCAACCTTCTGCGCCTTCTTCCGCTGCGCGTTGGCGACGGAATCCGCCGAGCAAGCGAGCGCAACCACAAGGCAGATGCCGATAAACCCGATTCGCAGCATGGGATGTCTCCTACTGAAGAACGATTTTCTTGACACACTCATTGTCCGCGAGCAAGAAACCAGTTTCAAGTTCTGACCGAGGCGATCGAGTCGAGCGAACATCGCTTTTTGCTGCGACCGAACTGTTCTCCGTCAGGTCGCCTGCAGCGAACACGCCGCGGGACAGCTTGCCGCCCCAACGGTCTTGTTGAAGTTTGCACCGTTGTTGCACTGGCCGGCAAATGGCCAGAGGCATAGCGGCAACCACCCGTGAGAGGTGATGGCCAATGAGCATTCGAAGTAGCGTCACCCGTTCACGGCCAGTGAAGGAGTGGACCGGGGTCGCAGGCCAACCGGTCTCATCGGCACGAGTTGCTGCAACGGCTTTCCGTTGGATTCTCCGCCGACTCCATCACTCTTTGACCGCCTGCCGACTAAGGTATTCCTTCAGCTCTGAGCCGAGGCCCGTGCCTTGCCATAGTACGCGGCGGTCCTTCCCAATAAGAAATAATCTTGGAAACTCGGTGACGCCGTAATTAGTGACATTTGTGTTCTTGGCGTCAAACAGAATCGGGAAATCGATTTTGCCATCTTTGATGTGCTGAGCAGTGTTTTCTTGCGTGTCCGTTTCTTTATTCACAACTGCGTAAATGGCAACGATTTCAAAGGCTGCCTTGTTTTTCTCTTTCAGCCGGACCAGGCGCGATGCAGTTTGAGTGCATCTGTTTCACCATACCGATGAGAACACGACGAGCTTCGGGAGGCCGTTGTCCGAGGCCAGTTCTGTCGGTTTCGTCGTGTTCAACCAGCCTATCCGGTCGGTGTCGAGCGCGGGCGCGATCGCGCCGGTTGTTGGCGGTTGGGTTTCAGTAAGGTGATCCTGTCTCTGGGCGTAGACGGTGCAGGATGGCGCCAGAACACAACAGAGAAACAGAAACGTCTTCATCGTTTCATACTTTCGATCGAGGAAACTCTAAGCCCGCATGATTCTACGGCAGTCGGCTTCCTTCGAATGTGCCCCACATTACAAAACCAAACAAATAGCATCTAGACACCGTGTCGAGGCAGGTGGATATTGCACCCGCCGATTCGAAATACACATCGCGGACTCAGCGACAGTTCGGACGCGTTTCCCATGCTTCGATCACAGCCCGACTCGCGTGTAAGCGCTAGAGATGTAGGTAGGATATGGCTTGCTTTGATAGCGGATTGTCTTGCGATGATTACTGAAGAAATCAACATGTTTGGCGTTCGGGTCGAGTTCGATCGTCGCTGTCCAAACGCCCTGCCCTTTGTCGTAACGCATGTCGGACCAGTTCTGATCGGGAATCAGTTTCTTCAGGTAACCGGGACTGCCGTCAGGCGCGCGATCGTAGATCCAAAAAATGCGGCCGCTCTCTTCGCCAGAGTCTTTCTTGAACCGGATGGTGACGTTTAACTTGCCCTCGACGAGCGAATGTTCCACCTCGGGGGATTCGAGCAACGGTTCGACGTCGTCAAAGAAGTGCTCGAGCAGAAAGGCAGCTTGGTTTTGCACGTTGTTCTCGCCGCCCGGATGGGCCTTCTTTTGTCCATGCCCGCTGTTGGGGCGAAGATAGATGGGGATCGCGGGATGGTGCTTTCCGCCCCAAGCCAAATCGTAGGCAACGAAGTCGTGGGTGCCTGGGTGGAAGAGAAGGTCAACGTTGCGGTCAGCCAGTTCGTCGATGTTTCGCGAGATAAACACGCCATCGGAAATATCGCGAGCTAACTTTTGCAGGTCTTCCCAACGATGACCCTTGGCGAGCGCTCCTCGGTTGTAAATCGGACCAAAATGGCCCCCCAGAAAAGCATGTCTGAGCGGGCCGGTTTCGCGTTCGAGTTCGCCCCATGCCTCGCGGTCGCAAAGTCGCAGCGGGGAGTCCCAGATGGGTGACACGCTGGCAACAACCGCGGTCATCCGTTTATCGTGGATGATCGCCATCGAGGGCGTCGCGCCGTTCTTAGATCCGCCGGACATTGCGACTTTGCCGACTTCGAAGTGGCCTGTCTCGGCATAGGCCGTCGTGATCGCCCGCATCATCGTTGCGGGCCACGCCCAGTATTGAATTTTGTCATGGGGGTCAAGCGTCTTGAGAAATCGCTCTTCCGAACGCTTGGCCAGTTCGCCTAGGCCAGACCGTTCCAACACTTGGACAACAGTGAAGACCAATCCAACTCCGCCTTTGAGCAATTCCCGGTCAATCGGCCTCAGTCGCGTATCGCGTCTAAGCTTCTGGAGATGATTGCCGCCGGTGAGGTGAAAACCTTTCGCCTTTTGGTTGAGGGGAACCACCATCCTTACTGGCATTCGATACGGCTGGCCAGGCCACATCTCGCCGACGTTGACTGTGACCAGTTTCTGGCGAGTGGGAACTTCGCCGTCGACGCGATGCCAATCCTGAAGAATCTCAATCTCCAGTGTCGACGGGTCGCGAATGGCCTCCATGTCAAACAGATTAGCGCGCCTTCGCATCAAGGCCGGATATCGATCGTCGGTGTCTCCGTATTCCTCCTTCAATTCGTCGAGTCGCGCCTTCAGTCGCTGCACAACGGGAGCGTATTTGGGATCTTCATAAACGTTGTTCAGCTCATGCGGGTCCTTTTCAAGATCGTACAGTTCCCAAGCGGATGTCGTTGGGCCAAATTCGCCTCTGCCGAGGTTCGCATCGAGCGGCAGTCCGTAGAAGAACGCGAGCTTGTAGCGATTATCACGCACTCCGTAATGGGCGGGTATGTGGTGATGGGCTAAGTGCATCCAGTAGCGATAATAGACAGCGTCCCGCCACCCGCTCGGCTCCTTGCCGGTGACGACTTCACGCAAACTGGCGCCTTGCATTTTGCTGATCTCGGGCGACTCGGATGCGCCAGCGAAATCGAGAAAGGTCTGAGCAAAGTCCAGATTGGAACAGAGGTGGGAGTCGTTCACCTCGCCTGCCGGAATCATGCCCGGCATGCGGATAAGGAAGGGCATCTGAAAACACTCTTCATAGATCCAACGTTTGTCGAAGTAATCGTGCTCACCAAGGAACATTCCTTGGTCGGCCGTGTAGATCACGATCGTATTGTCCGAGAGGCCTGACTGGTCCAGGTAATCGAGCACGCGTCCGACATTCTCATCGACCGCCTTCACACAGGCCAGGTAATCGTGCAGGTACTTCTGGTAGGCGGCCTTGCCTTTCTGCTTTTCGGTCATGCCGGTCATGTCCACCGAACCAGCCGGCCAATTTGATTTCTGTACGTCCTCGACCATCGTGCGCCGCGGAGCGAGTCGGGACGTGATCGACGTGCCCATATGACGAGTCGCCTCGGACCGATTGGAAAAATCTTGCCACAAGCTGTCGGGTTCGGGGATTTCGACATCGGCGAGATAATTCTTGTGACGCGGCGCCGGCTCCCATTTGCCATGCGGGGCTTTGTGGTGCAGCATCATGAAGAACGGTTTCTCGGCGCCGTCTCGATTTTTCAACCAATCGAGCGCATAACCGGTGACCAGGTCAGTGTAGTAGCCTTCCGTTCGAGGCAACTTTCGGGCCAACCGCAGGTCGTACTCGACGTCGTCGGTCGATGTCAGGAAGGCTGGGTTGTAGTAGTACCCCTGCCCGGGTCCGACCTTCCAATAGTCGAAGCCCCAGGGTCGTGACCGCAGATGCCACTTGCCAAACAAAGCAGTCTCGTATCCGGACGTGCGGAGGATCTCAGCGACATTCGGCGTCCCTGAGTTCGGGCCGGGAAATGCGTCCGCGAGCGTCCGCACCGAATTTACATGTGAATGCTGCCCCGACAAGATCACCGCGCGGCTGGGAGTACAGATTGAATTGGTTACGTAGCATTTGTTGAGCCGCATTCCTTCTCTGGCGATTCGGTCGATGTTCGGCGTCGGCGCCACTTGTGCCAATCGTCCGCCGTACGCACTGATCGCGTTGCATGCGTGGTCGTCCGACATAATAAAGAGAATGTTCGGGCGTTCAGACGCTTGGAGGCTGCAGGCAAGACTAGCGAGCAGCAGAACGGACACAACAAACTTAGTCATGAAACGGATTCCTCGGTAACCAGAACGACGATCGACGGGCACTAGCATAACCCATGCGGAAGGCTGCCGTGCAGAGGCGCTGGGCGCCGAAATGGGCGACTGGATGTGTCCTCGATCTTCAACGTGCGCCACAGCCCAGTCTCGTTTCAAACCTCGCCGACGGCTTTGCCATCAGGTGAGATAGTGTTCGCGTCGCTGCCGCAGTCAAGCAGAGCCGCGGGGGCCAGCGACTCGCTCTGAAAAACTGGCCATTTCCCTGGTTCGCCCAAGAAACAGGCTTGGAAGCTGGATTTCTTCGGATTCTTCGGAATAGACTCGACTCTAGGCCGTAGTACCTGTGTCGCGCCATTGGATACTGCAGCGACACCCAAAGCAGAGACACCGATGCCCGACCTGAACAGACAGCCCAACATCGCCGCTCTTCAGCTTGAAGAATTGGGCGCTCGTGGTTTCGCTCTGGCGATGCAGATGCTCGGGCGGCGCGATGATGCGGCGGATGCCGTGCAGGATTCGCTGCACCAATTGGTGCGGAAGTGGCGGTCCTTCGATGCTGAACGCGGAGAGCTGAAACCCTGGTTCTTGACGATCGTCCGCAACCGGTGCATTGACTTAATTCGTCGCCGGTCGCGGCAGCAAACAGAGCATGCTGAGCTGGAATCTTTGTCCGACCCCGCGTCTGCGCGGTCCGACACGATGGCCGAGCAGCATGAGATGAACGAGATCCTCCGGTCCGAGTTGATGTCGATGCCAGAGAGTCAACGAGAGATCATCTTGCTGAAGGATTTTCACAACTTGAGCTACGCCGAGGTGGCGAAAATGTTATCCATTGCCAAGGGAACTGTGATGTCGCGACTGCATCGCGCTCGTGTCGAGTTGCGAGGCCGCATGGAGAAGCACTTATGACTTCAACTAATTCGTGCGATGCGTACGACGAGCTGTTGTCGGGCTATCTCGACGGCGAGCTGACTCAAGGCGACCGGCGGCGAGTCGAGTTGCACGTTGCATCGTGTGCATCGTGTCAAAAGACGTACGAGGAAATGACGCGTCTGCGTGAAGGCGTTGGCAACCTTTCGTTCGGTGAAATGTCAACTGAAGAATGGAGCAAGATCATGAATGGCGTTACGGTTAGAACGAGTCGAGTATTCGGCTGGCTGTTGTACGTTGGCGGCCTGGTGTTGCTGATCGGCTACGGAAGCTACGAGTTTGCAGTCGATGATGAACTGCCGGCAATGGTCAAGACCGGCGTTGCCGCAGCGCTGCTCGGTTTAGTATTGCTGCTCGCATCGGTGTTTCGCCAGCGAGTGATCGCATCCAAACAGGATAAGTATGAGGACGTGCAGATATGAAACCGATGATAGTGGTGACAACGCCCGATGTGTCGGGAAGGCGAATCGTAAAGACCCTTGGACTCGTCCGTGGAAACACGATCCGCGCGAGGCACATTGGCAAGGATATTATGGCCGGACTGCGACATATCGTCGGCGGCGAAATACATGAATACGGCAAACTGCTGGGCGAGAGCCGCGAGCAGGCGTTGGACCGAATGGTCGCGGAAGCCGAAGAACTCGGAGCCGACGCAGTGGTTTGCGTTCGCATCACGACCTCGGTTGTGATGGGAGGCGCTGCGGAAATGTTGGCGTACGGAACTGCGGTCGTGCTTGAGTGAATTTTGGCAGACGGCGGACCGCAGGGTGTGACGAGTGAGCGTGGGGCGCGACGACATCCACCGCGTGACTCAGGTCGACGCTGATGGCGCCCTATTGGCGAAATCGTCCCGCCTACGCGCCGACTCGCGCAGCAATCCGTTTTAGTTAATGGGTCATCGCGTAGGTTACGATGTTGATTCCCATGGGATAGGAATGCTTCTCCGAGAAACGGTGGAAGTAGTCGGCGTTTTCGCCCTCGCGCTCCCATCCGTCGCCGAGATCATTGTTGTGGCAGAGAATCGCGATCATCCGTCCATTATCGTCATAGTAGGCCCAGAAGTGAGGTGCGACATCGCCGGCAGAAGGACCATGCCTGTGTTCGTACTCATACCCGTCCCTCCATGTCTTAATGTCAACAACCTGCGGTAGCTCCTTGAGGTCGTAGACGAGGTGAAAGATCGGGTGCTCCAACGACAGTTCCGTCGGCTCCCGATTTGGAAAGACGTTTCGCATTTCACGCATGACTTGAGTCCAGGCCTCCACCGCCCAGAAGTCATCCACCATGAGAAAGCCTCCGTTGAGTAGGTATCGCCGCAGCGCGGCCTGCTCGGCCAAACTGAGCGTCATAGTCTGAACGCCTGCCATGTAGACGAACGGGTAGTCGAACAGTTCCTGATCCGTGAGCCGGAGAACCCGGCCGTCGGGAGCGACTTCGAGCGACGTCAACTGTTGGAGTCGAAGCGAGAAGTTCCAATCGCCATCAGGGTAATCGTTGTCCCACCGGTCCCACCAGCCAAAGGGACCATACGAATCGTATTGAATGCGCACAAAGGTGAACAGGTCGGCCTTGAATTCAGGATTGACCTGCCAGGTTGGGAACTCACTGCGAGCTGGCATCCGTTTTGGTCGCCAAAGTTGGCCAGGATCGCGAGTCGCTCGATTGCCGCCAGTCGTGCCGACCGATCGCCCGCGCCCAATCTGGCCGATCGTCAGCGACGCCGCAACACACACGGCGCAACCGAGAATGACGACCAACATTATTCGCCCAATTCGGTGCATTCAATAGCTCGTTGTGTTGCAGCGCGATGATCTCATGGACATGGGGTATAGGCCGCTGATCAAGCGAATCTCGGGCGACGCCCATTTCCGCGTCAACCTGTCGCCTCGATCTCAAAGCCGCTCCGGTATTGGCGAGTCAGGTAGGGGTTGGCTTCGGGCTTGTTTGTTATTTTGAGTGCTTTGCCGTCAAATTCAAGCTTCTGCTTAGGGAAGAAAGCGGCGACGTTGCCTAGTTGCACAGCCTCGGTGAGATGCCCGCCGTATTCAAAGCCGTCGCTCGGCTGTTTTGCTGAGAGGCAACCGTCGACCCAGCCGTGATAGTGGTTGAGGCTCTCCTCGGCATCGATTTTGAAGCCCAGTTTGTTGACGTACGGCGCGCCGACGTGGGGCAAGAATAGGTTGGCGCCTTCACCGACGAAGATCGATCCGCCGCGGGGCATGCTCTGCCCGTCGGCTAGTTTCGCAACGCTCAGGCTGGGGCGCCGCCCGCCGTCGTACCAGGTTATCGGCAGCGTCTTGCCCGCCGTGTACTGAGTGCCGGGAACCACGTATTTCAACGTCTCTTGCGCGGGCCAGACTTCGTTGTTCATGCCGGTATGTTCAGACATCACGCTGATGGGATCGCCGGTGATCTCGAGCGCCGTGTAAACGGGGTCGAGAAGATGGCATCCGAAGTCTCCAATCGCGCCGGAACCGAAGTCTTGCCAATCCCTCCAGGTGAAGGGGTGGTAAACACGATTGTCGCCGTAGGGACGCATGGCGGCGACGCCAATCCAGAGGTCCCAATTCAGCGAGCTGGGCGGCGTCTTACTCTTTGCCGGGCGATTCAGCAGGCCGCTGCGACCGTGACCAGTCGTGCCGACCCAAGAATGAACCGCCTTTACTTTGCCGATAGCGCCACCCTGGATCACCTTGACCGCGGTCCGGTAAGCCGTGTGCGAGTGGATTTGATTGCCCATGCGAGTGATCACGCCTGACTTAGCCGCCTGAAGTCGCATCTGCCGCGCTTCCCAAACCGTGCGAGTCAGCGGTTTCTGACAGTAGACGTGCTTGCCTCGCCGCATGGCGTCGATGCTTATGGACGCGTGGGTGTGATCCGGCGTCGACACAGTGACGGCGTCGATTCGGTCGCCGAGCGAGTCCAACATCTTTCGGTAGTCCTGGAACAGCGGCGCCTCGGGAGCCAACGCGCGAACCTTGTCCGTACGAGAGAGATCGACGTCGCAGAAAGCCACCGACTTGACTTGTGCATGACTGGCCATCTCCTTGATGTCGGACCAGCCTTTGCCATCTGCGCCGATCCCTGCAAACTGAAGTTTCGAGTTCAAATTCCGCCCGCGAACAACGGCGGGAGCGGCAAGGGTGGCCGCCGCTGCAGCGGAAGCCTTGATAAAACAGCGGCGCGAGGCGGGGCGGGCGTTTGTCATGGCGAGTGATTCCGGTGGGTGTGGTTGCGGGGTGGGAATGGCTTTGAACAAGCTTCAGTTCTAGCTGCGTACGCCCCGCTGCTCAAGACAAATGTTTCTTGGCGAGCTCGGGCGAGGCGCTCTACGGAGGGAATTCGCTCGTCCGCACCGTTGGCAGCTGCTCGTCTTCTCAACAAGACGTAGCCCCGTTTGTGGGCGCTGGTCTATCCTGGTCACTGAGGGGAGCGGACGACATCGTTCACTCACTGGCGGGCTTTGTTCTTCCGTTTCCGCCACTTTGCGACGTAAGGCAAGCCGAATAAATAGATGCCAGTTACCCACAGAACGCCGAGCAGTACTGCGGTTGGAAGGAACACCCAGAGCTTGAGACCGTCGTGAAAGAAGCTGCCGTCGTGGATGCTCTCAATCAGATCTGACCGGCGATAGGCGACTTGAAGAACCTCGCCCGTCTCGGCGTCGAGCTGAATCTCCCAACGATTCTTGCAGCGAACTTTGAGCATGCCGCGATCCGGGCGCACATCCAGACGGTCAATATCAGTCCAACCTCTCACGTTCGCTTCTGGAACGCCTCGCGTGATCGTGAGAATCTGTTCGAAGCCGAGCGAGGGCTCGCTGCCTGACCCTCTTCGCGTCGCCGGCTGAATCCAGACGGACTCCTTCTTCAGTTGCAAGATCACACCACTGACAATAACGACTGCCAGGGGTAAAGCAATGAGAATCGCCCCCCAGCGATGGATGTCGCGATTCAATTTCGAGAGTCTCATACTTGCGATGACCGCTTGCTCGTCAATTTGCCAAGAGTAACGTCTTACGCATTCGATCTGCGTGGTCGATCCCACCAGAATGCGAGTCCCGCCAGCCGAGGTTAACTCGGGTCTGGGCTGAGCCTCAGCGCAGCTTCAGGCGAAGAATTCGGTGGTGTCCGGTGTCGACCACATAGATCGAGCCATCTTCGTGAACGCAGACGCCATGGGGGCGGGCGAGGCCCCGTTTGGGTGCCTTGACACCGCTGCCGAGCACGCTGATGAGCGTAGCATTGCGTGCATTGTAAAGCCGAATCTTCTTGTTCTGGTCGTCGGCGATGATCACGTTGTCTTGGAGATCAATGGCGACATGTTTGGGTGAATTCAGTTGGGCCGCCAACGCCGGCCCATCGGTTCCGCCTGGTTTTCCTGTCCCGGCGACTGTACGAATCTTGCCGTCGGCAGTGACGACCCGCAGGGCGTGGCCTCCTCGTTCGAGGATGTAGACATTCTCTTTCGAATCGACAGCAACCGCGCGGGGATCGACCAGAGGGCTTTCGGCTGCCAGATTGCCGTCGATCGGAACGCCCTTCTTGCCGTTGCCGGCCACGGTATCGACGATTCCCGTCTTGAGGTCAATTGCCCGGATCCGCAGGTTCTTCAAATCGGCGACGAACAGTTTGTCGTTGGTCGCATTCAAGGAAACGCACATCAAGAAATTGAATGTTGCTTTAGCGGCTGGTCCGCCATCGCCGCTGAAGCCCGCCTTACCCGTCCCCGCACAGGTCGTGATGATTCCCGTCTTGCCGTCGATCCTGCGAATGCAGTGATTCCAGCTGTCTGCAATATAGAGATCGCCGCCAGGAGTGACGGCCACGTTGTGCATCCCGTTGAACGTCGCGTCTTTGGCGGGCCCGCCGTCTCCCGAGTAGCTCTTGCTGCCGTCGCCGGCGATGGTCGCAAAATTGCCTGCCGTGTCCAGCTTGTGAACGCGTCCGCCTGATAGTTCGACGATGTACATGTTGCCTCGTTTGTCGAAGTCGACTCCGAAGGGCGAGTCAAGCTTTCCCGGTGCGGGCTTCTTCACATCTGCGAGCGAGTCGCCAATCACAATGGACGAACGGGGCTTCTGCGCAGTCACAGCTGAAGTCAGGCAAATGGCAAGAAGGCAGCAAGCGCAAGAAGTGGTCGCGGGTCGGGTCATGGGGTGGGCCTCTGGTGATGTATTCTTTGGTCAGTAAGAGCGGGACGGCCTCGGCTGGGCCTCTGTTTTCTCCTCTGGGCGATTTTACTTTGACTGCCGGTAAGAATGCGGGACGGGCGCGAAGTTGTTGCGGCTGTTGATCGCAGCAGACTTTCGGTTTGGCCACTCAGGGTCCAATGTAGCTTCCCAGATGCGAACTCGCTTGACCTCATGCCATGTTTTTCCGAGCGTCAGCGTGACCTGGTTCTTTGGCGACCGCATCTCATCCGCTTTGGCCCAGGCGACATGGCTTCCCATGCGGAAGAGCGCTTCGTCGTCGACAACTTCAAGGATGGCGGTGTACCACGTGTTCGGTGCAATGTGAATGGGTTGATGATCAAGCAGTAGATCTTTGAGTATCGTCTTTTCCGGGGTCTTTTGAATGTGCTGCAGCAAAAATCCCGTCTCGATGAATTCGTTGTTGGGATTGGCCCAGGCGGAAAGAACATGGCCAGTGATTCGAGGCCGATCATCCAGGGCGATGCGAAATGACTGGGTATGCCACGGCTCGGACAGCTGGCCGCAGCGGAAAGTAACCTCAACGATCAGGTTCTTTTGGTTAAATCCGTGATATCGGGCAACCGGCGTGTGCATCCCCTTTTCCCAAGTGGACCTCCAGCTCTTGGAGTCCGGCGATCGTTCCCAGGCGCCCGCCCATGCGTGCAGCTCAGCTTTGCTTGCGAACGTTACCGTCGCTTTCTTGCCGCGCGGCTTGGAGCCATCAT
>CAZWOU010000086.1:16397-27153 GCA_964635375.1 uncultured Pirellulaceae bacterium
GCTTGGCGAGGAGCGGCGGAACGGCTTGGCGCTTCTTGGCGTCAACAGGCGCGATCCCTTCATCTGACAGGCTTCGAGGCGGACTAACGATGGTGAATAGAATAATGGTCAGACATAGCAGCCCAAGATGTCTTGTCACCGCATTACTCGTTTGCCTACGTGTTGGCATGGCTTGAGGTTCTCTTGTCGCTGATGGAGCGGCATTTCGGCGCGGGTGGGTTAGCATAGCGCAGTTCCTCGGCGAATTCCATAAGCCCCGGCGAATTCGGATTTCGTGTCGAATAGGTGACGGCGTCTCAAGCCATGTTTTCGGCACTAACGAAACAACCCGTGGGCGTCGAACTCAATCGAGAAGAAGTCTTCAAGATCCGTTTGCAGGGCAATAACTCTGAACGCACGGTTTAGGCAGGCGGACTAGTTGCCGGATTCTACCGGATTCTTGTGCGGTTCGATCATGAGCAATAACGCGAGCGACTATCCCGGGCACCTGTTCGTTGTTTGCCTCGTTGCCGTTGTCGTCGGGGTCGTCGCGCTGCCGTTGAGTATTTGCGACGAGTTGCTGGCCCGGCAGTTTCGCAATGAGGGCATCGTGGTGGATGCCACCATTCATGACGGTCGACAATTCGGCATGCTTCGTGGGCCTAGACATTGCTCACTGGATGTCAGCTTCTTTACGCGGGAGCCCGCTGATGGATCGATACTGGGCGATTACGTCTCGGCGAGCATTGGGAGGTTGATATCCGGGAGGCTCTATCGAAAAGCCCTTCACGATAAG
Organism: uncultured Pirellulaceae bacterium; assembly: GCA_964635375.1. Lineage (GTDB taxonomy): Bacteria > Planctomycetota > Planctomycetia > Pirellulales > Pirellulaceae > CAZMNY01. The sequence continues at coordinate 17,173 of CAZWOU010000086.1, forward strand.
ACCATGCGAGTCAGCTATCTTAAGTCCACCCCCGAAAAGAATGTCGTGCTTACGGACTCAACGCTCAGAGCGAATCTCCCTTGGCTCAGCCGTATCGAGTTTTCGCTTGGTTTGATCGTCTTCGGCAGCGTCGGATTCTGGGTTCGGACGAGGCGTCGCCGCGCCCCATCAGCGACGACTCCGGGGCCAGCGGATTGCGTCGTGACATTTGATGACGATTTCGTGCGTTGTCGGCGACCGGGCGGGTCGGAGGAGTCGGTCCGTTGGAGCCATCTTGAGTGCGTTATCGTTCAGACGACTGAGGCGGGCCCGGCTGCCGAAGACGTGTTCCTTATCTTGGCGGAGCGCGATCGGGGTTGTGTGGTTCCGCAGACAGCAATGGGCACAGAGGTTCTCTTGGCTCGGTTGCAGGAGTTGCCAGGTTTCGACAATCAGGCCTACATCGATGCGATGGGGACGACAAGCGAGGCAAAGTTTGAATGTTGGCGTCGTTCCGCGTCTGAGTAGAGTGATTCAGGCCAGTTGGAAGTTGTTGGGAGAAGACGAACAGCGATGGACGCCTTTGGACCGGCGAGGGCGAGTGAAGAGGAAGTGCAGTAGGCGGCGTGGTATTGGGGCAAGGGCCAACTCGGTCTGTCGAGCTTTGCTCCCTAAGGGTTCCGATGTTCTTCGAGGAGGACTCTACAGTTGAGACGGAAAATCGCAAAGGACTTGCTCCTCAGCTCGGTGATATCTGGCGCTCTTCTTGCTGGTGCTTTCTTCGGTATGTTGGACGGCCGCTACGTTGGTTCCAACAGTTCGCAGCCGGAATACAGGGCTCGCGCTCGTCAGTCGGTAAAGCGCGGCATGGAATTCATTCTATGTCCGGTGAAACATGCCGAACATCTTGTTCCAGAACTTGTAGAGCAGGTCCCTGGATTGGGAGGGGTATGTCTGTTCTCGGCGCGAATCGTCGCGTTCCCGCCGTGCTTCTGGATGATGGTTGTTTTCATTGGAATTCGTCTGAATCGGCAATGGAAGGTAGTGACGACGGAGAAGATGGCCGCCCAAATGGCCGCTCGGTACGGTCATCTCCTGAGACCGTTTTCAAAACGGCCAAACGGCTAGATCCGCCTGAACTGCTCCGGTGCCCAAGGCAAGTGTTTTCCCAGCGGCACTCAATACCGCTAGCGGTTCATGTCGCTTGACCGGTCCCTTGGCGAGGCCCAAACCAGAAGCCGAGTCCCGCCTTCTCGCCTTTGGGGGCCTTCCAAACACGGGTTGCGCCATAGGTTTTTCGCGGTATCCGGCTGGTTCCGAGTGGGTGCGCCATAGCTGCGAATCCCATCACTGGTCTCGAGCGGCGGCTTTTCGCGAGTGTCGGTCGCAAACGACTAAGCCGGAAAGTCCATCAGGGCGGATCGACGCAAGCAGTGACTGGTTAATGGGTTACTGATGGCGCTAAGTCTCAGTGATCAGTCGTCGGGCAAGACGGAACGCGGGTCGGCAGGGCTGTCGAGCACCCGCAATCGGCGATTTATGCGGATTCTGCCCGCTGGCGACAATACTCTGGCCGTCTCGATCATCTATCTACTAAGTGCTCTCGGCACATTATATTCGTAGTCCGTTCCATCAATGTGCCCGTTGATTCAAGGCAGCATCCTCTAGACTAGAGGGACTGGCAGCGACAGAGGGACTGGCGGCGACAGAGGCCGCCTTGCACGCAGGACGCCTACCGGTCCTCAATTGTAGACGGTTGTGGCCCAACGCAAGCAAGCACGAATTCGTTACGAACGCTCGCTGGATAATAGACAATGATGAATCGCAGAGACATGCTCCAAGCAATGGCGGCTGGGTCCGGCGCTGCTCTTGGTTCCACACTACTTTCTCCTGCCACCACCCTAGCAGCCAAGCCTCAGGCAGGCGCCCCAAAACGGATTATCTTCTTTCTGCAAAACCAGGGCTTTGAGCCAGCCACTTGCGTTCCTCAGGGACTCAAGAGCGGTGCACGATTGGCTGACGTGACGTTGCCCGAGCCGATCAGCCCGCTGGAGCCCCACAAAGACAAGATCAGCATTATCACCGGCCTGCACGGCCGGCACACCAGCCCATCGCACAGTGCGTACTTCGGCGCTTTGGGAGGGTACCGCGGAGGCATTGGCGTGCCGCCCGGCGCGGAGACAATTGACCATGTGATTAGTCAGTTGCTCCCTCAAACTATCTTGCCGCATTTGCGGATCGGAATGGATGCTCTCGCGAATATGGTGTCGCGGCCCACGCTTGCCACTTTGTCTGCGGCCGGCCCAGGCAAGCCGTTGTTCATGCACTCCAACCCCAAAGACCTTTACCAAATGATCTTTGGAGGGATTGCCACCGGAGATGTCAAGCGGCGGTACGAGGCGAAGTCAAGAGTGTTCAACCGGATTGAGCAACTCGCCAGCGAAGGGGGCGCGGCGCTTCCCTCGCGCGCTCGCGAACGCTACGGCAGTTACATCGATGGTTTCAGGGACATCAACGGTCTCCGTGAGCGGCTCGCCAGCGTGTCGGATCATCTGAAACAGTTTGCGCCGGCGTATGATGAGAAGTTTGTCAAACCGAAGTTCGAAACGGATTGGCATGATGCGCTTCTCGACGTCGGCATTGCGGCTCTCAGAGCGGGCTTGACGAATGTCCTCACGATCGGTTCCGGACGCGGGGAGATCTTCGGCGCGTGGAAGGGGCTTGGCGTCGTACCGGCCGGCCACAACTTGGGGCACATGAAGCAAGCGGGCAACCCGATCTGGGTGAAGATTCGACAGTACAACAGTCGAATGCTGGTGCGGATCATGGAGGCCCTGGAAGCGATGCCTGAGGGCGATGGCACGATGATGGACAATACGCTGATTGTGTACACGAGCAATAACGCCGACAAGCAGCACACCAACGGCGACAACTGGCCGTTTATCCTGCTGGGCAATTGCAGCGGTCGCATCAAGACCGGTCTGTTTACTCAGCTTGATCGCAAACGCCCCATCAATGCCCTCTATGCAACTTTGCTGCATGCCATCGGCGCTCCGCGCGACCGCTTCAACATGGACAAGAGCGCGGCCAACATGCACGACTCGAAGGTCGGTCCCATCGAAGAACTAATGGCGTGACCGTCGAGCGGTCAAGCGTTTCACCGCGTCCCCCCACCTCTGTAGTCACGTCGCTACGTTCGCGAGCTACTGGGTCACTGCGTTACGGAATCGATGAACCAATGATTAGATCTACTTGGATGCTCAGTCTCTGCGCGATCATCTCGGCGACAAGTTCGGCCGTTTGCGCCGAGGGCCCGCAGACGTTCGAGGCTCTGGCTAGACCGTTCCTGAAAGAGCACTGCCTAGACTGCCATGGAGAGGACGCCCAGGAAGGCGAAATCGCATTCGATGAAATGACGGGAGTCGATGCCGATAACGCGGAAGTGTGGAAACGCGTATGGGAACAGGTCGCGCTGAAAGAAATGCCGCCCCGGGATGAGAGCAGTCAGCCGGGGGCGATTGAGCGTTTGCGATTGTCGAGTTGGATCACAGGCGAACTCAAGTCTGCGATGAAGGCCAGCGGCGGATTCCACGCCCACTTGCATCCCTCGAAGGGAAACCATCTCGATCACGACCTGCTGTTTGGGAAGGTCCCAGAAGGCCTCGAGCCGGCTTCCACACCCGCCCGGATCTGGCGCATTCACCCGCAGGAACATCTTACGAGGTTGAACGCGTTGATCAATCTCGAACCCGAATTCAATCCGGCCCGGCCGGGGCTGAGAACACGCGGCGACCACATACCGGCAAACCGCGAAGGGGAAGTGAAAGTCTACTTCGGCCTCGATCGCGTTATCGGCTGGGTGGGCGGCAGTGCAGCCTACGCGGCGGCCATTACTGGATTCCCCCCTGTCTTGGCGGCAGCCGATCATCGTGGCCTGCGGAATTACCCAATCCTCGCTTCAGTGAATGGCGCCGAAGCGACTCAGATTGCCAACCACGCTGAGGATATCCTCCGGTTCATGGCCTACGGGCCGGACGCTGAACCGTATCAATTCGCCGATTCGGTTGGGGCCATCGACAAGAAGTACAAGCATGAAAGCGTGCGAGGGCTGAGCCAAAGTCTCTTCTACGGCAAGTCGCCAAAACGTCCCATCACACCGATCTACGAACTGATGCGGGAACCCGGCGTTTCGGAAGAGAACATGAGGGCGGCAGTCAGCTACCTGTTCGAAGCGTTGACGTCTCGCCCGCCAAACGACTCGGAAACGGAAACTTACGTTGGTCTGCTGAAGGAGGCGATCAATGACCTAGGGAAAGAAGAGGGCGCCTTTCTCGGATTGACGCCGATCTTTCTCGATCGCGAGGCGTTGTTTCGTACGGAGTTGGCTGAGTACGGAACGCCCGACGAGCATGGCCGCGTCATGCTGCAGGATCAAGAGTTAGCCTTGGCCGTTAACGCGGCATTCAGTTACATCCCCCCGGACAAGACGCTCAAGCAAGCGGTTCTCCAGGGGCGAATGAAGACCCGAGATGATGTGAGGAGGGAAGTGGAGCGGATCTTACAGGACGACGGCATTCGCAAGCCTCGTGTTCTCCAGTTCTTCAGAGAGTATTTCGACTACGGCCGCGCGGGCGGCATTTGCAAGGACACGAAGGCCTTGGTCAGCGCAGGAGGCCAATCGAAATCTTACTACCAAGCGATGTTCGGCATGACGGCGAACACAGATCGCCTTGTCGAACTAATCCTGCAAGAGGACAAGAGTGTCCTGCGTGAATTACTGACAACCGACCGCGTCGTATTCGATGCAAGCCGGGATGCCAGCTATTTTGGCGAGTTTGCCGGTAAGCCTGTCCGCGGCAAACGCCCGACCCCAGCGCCCAAACGCAAAAAGAAAGGAAAGTCATTCTCCCCGCTCATTCGCGCAGCGACTCCGCCGAAAGGAGAGGACGTCTTTGTGCGCATTGCGCAGGTGGTGAGACCCGCAAAGCCTCAGCGAAACCTCACTACGCTGCCTGCTGCCCAGCGGATGGGCATTCTCACACACCCTAGCTGGCTGGTCTCTCACTCGGACGCCACGGACAACCACGCGATCTTGCGGGGTCGATGGATTCTAGAACGTCTACTGGGCGGCGCGATCCCAGATGCGCCAATTACCGTCGATGCCGTGTTGCCCGACGAACCGAAAGAAACCCTGCGGCATCGTATGCGCGTAACGCGGGAGGACTATTGCTGGAGGTGCCATCAAAAGATAGACCCCCTAGGGCTGCCTTTCGAGATGTACAACCACATCGGTCTCTACCGCACGAAGGAGCAAGGGAAAGTCGTGGACACCACGGGCGAAATCGCCGACAGCGGCGATCCGGATTTGGACGGGCCGGTGAAGGATCCACTAGAGATGATTCAGAAACTTGCCAACAGCGAACGCGTGAAGCAAGTTTTCGTTCGCCACGCATTTCGTTACTGGATGGGCCGCAACGAGACGATTAATGACGCGACCGTTCTCCAGGATGCCTACCACGCCTACCGAGATGGCGGCGGCAGCATGAATGCGATGATCGCATCGCTGATTACCTCCGACGCCTTCCTCTATCGAAAAGTGCAACGCAGCCCAAACCGCTAGGTCGACAGCAATCAGGGTGATGCGGCTTGGGGCGAAGAAATCGCTTCTGTGCAAAGATGGGCTCGCGGATGCTCGTCTCGACTCGGAACCAGTTAACGCAAGAATTCGCCAGGCAAGGCTGAGACAACCATTGACGGATTTGGATTACAATCAGCTCATCGCGCCTACTGCGATTCAGCGAGTTGAGTCAAGAATCATCGCCCCATCCTGTTGCCAGGGGAACGTTGCGCAGCGGAATGTTGCCCAATAGGCGATTCTCGATAGTGCCAACCCCTGGCTTTCCGCGCCCTTATTCTCCGGCCGTACGAGGACATTCTGTGAGCATCATCAACCGAGTTCGCAATTCACGACTTGTCAGATCAGCAGCGAGTCAGGTTGGCCTCGGGGTGGCGTTGTTCCTTGTTGTTGCCGCAGCGACTCAGACTGCACTCGGGCAAGACGCCGATGGATTTCGATTTGCCAAGATCATCAGCAACAACATGATCATTCAGCAAGAGAAGCCAATCAATATCTGGGGCTGGGCAAAGCCGGACACCAAGGTCTCCGTGACCATCACTCAGGATGCGGCGGTTGGCGAGGAGGCCGTCAAGACGGCAAACGAACGCGGCGCAAGGAACGACGCCGCGCCACCCAAGAGTGATGCCTACTCTGTCACTGTAAGATACGTGGAAGAAAATGCTCCCAGGATCGAGACCCAAAGACGTGAAGTCAAAGCGAGTGCTTCTGGCCTTTGGATGGCGACGTTTGAACCTGCCCGGGCAAGCTTTCGACCGACTTGGATCGTGGCCCGGCAGGGCGAGGATGCGATCGCAGCCGCCAACGTATTGATCGGCGAGATCTGGGTGTGCGCTGGTCAAAGCAACATGGCGTGGAGCAACTTCAATCGTAAGGGCCGCGAGGCAGCTTCGGCTGACTTCTCAGGACTACGTTACATCGCTTGGCACGATTCATGGTACCAACCGCGGGATGACGTGCAGAGCAACATTCGGTGGCAGGAGTGCACGCCCGAAACGGCACAACAATTCTCGGCTGTGCCCTACCTGTATGGGATGTTTCTGCATCGGTACCTGAAAGTTCCTGTCGGTGTTGTCAACGTTGCCAGAGGCGGAACAACGGGCCAAACTTGGTGTTTGCGGGACCAACTGAACCAACTCGACCACATCACTGTTCAAAGTTCGCTTGAGCAGTACGACGCCGAAACCGCTGTTTGGGAAAAGCCTGTTGAGATCGAACGGATCATGCGCCAGTGGGAGGACGAGAAGAAGCGGGTCACCGCGGAGCACGCCGCCAAGACGGAGAAAGCAAAGGCAGACGGCAAGAAAGCACCTCGGCTGCGATTGCCGAAACGCCCCGCTGATCCGCGCAGCGGTTGGAGCCCGCCCGCAGGCCTGTTTAACGCAACGGTTTGGCCGATCCGCCACCTGGGCGTTCGCGGCGTTCTCTACTACCAGGGAGAAAACAACAACTTCATGCGATGGACTCGCTATGAACACACCTTTCCCAAGATCCCAATTTCCTTTCGCAAAGCTTTTGGCGACGAGAGCTTGTCATTTGGTTGTATTAGCCAACCGGGATGGGGGACCTTTGGCATCGATCCTGAACTGGCGACCGTCGCCGAGGGTTACGCGATTGTGCGTGACATCCAGAGACGGGCAATGGCCAACGATCCCAACGCCGACATGATCGCAACCTACCCATCAGGGAACTCGTATATTCACCCAGCTGAGAAGATTCCAGTTGCTGAATACGCATCCCTTTGGGCATTGGCCAAGGTTTATCACGCGCCCATCGTTCACCGGGCGAATGAATACCAGTCGTTGACGAAAAAGGACGAGCGAGTCTTTCTCCATTTCGATACCGACCCGGTTGTGCATGAACGCTGGAAGCACATTGAAAACAACGCTTACTGGCAGGTCGTCCCCTGTCCACGCGAGGGCAATGCCGACTTGCAAGGATTTATCATTGCGGGCAAAGACCGTCGCTGGTTTCCAGCCAAGGCGAAACACACTCGGCTCGACGGAACTTGGACCATCGAAGTTTGGAGCGATCTTGTCGAAGACCCAGTGGCGGTTCGGTACGGGTGGGCAAATTGGCCGACAGGGAACTTGGTCGGTCGCGAACGATTGCCGCTGGAAACCTTTCGAACCGACGATTGGCCCATTCCCGAGGGAGTCAGCTATTCCGATGAAGCGAAGAAAGCCGCTACGGACAATTTGAATCAGCTGCGTGCGAAAGCCAAGACTCAAGCGCTCGACAGAAGACTGCGCCAAATGCAGCTCGATCTGCCGAAGGTGGAAGCGGAGTTGTACAAGGGAGACGCGGCTGGAGAGCTTCAGAGCAAGATCATTCGGTTAGAATTGATCCTTGGCGAGCTGCTCGCTCCCAATGCGACGGGGCGTTCGATTCGGCGAGACAATCCGCAACTGCTCGAGCAGCTTGAGGCGCTCCGCCGACAAGTCCAAGAGTTAGAGACTAAGAAGTAATGGACGCAGTGTCTGGCAACCCGGTATTCTCAAAGTCCTCGACTCACTTGGGGAAGAGGGGCGGCCCATTGTGGACCAGTTAAGAGATCTCACAACGCTTTGACAAGTTTGACCGGAAGCGAATCTCAACCTATGGAGGCGACTTGCAAGAGCAAATCATCGAGGCCGTCCAGAAATGGGACCGACTGCACGGCGGTTGAGCGTCAGAACTACAGCGATCCAGTGGGCGCAGTTTCAGCGAGCCGACTGACTCTCAGTCGTCCAGCGTGTCAGTCACGACATGCTCGGTCCGTCGCTGCAGGAGCTGTGTTGTCGCCTTGAGCGAATTGCCGCTGATGCGGACGTTCTTTGCGCCATTCAACGAGATGGCGTGTTCGGAGGCGGTGATTCGGTTGCCAGAGATTATGACATCCTCACCGGGCTGATCGTTGTATCGCGAATTGCCCCAGACATAGAGTCCGACCGCGTTGTTCTCCGAGCCAAGTATGGTGTTGCCGCGGACCGTCAACCCCTTAGTGTAGCCAAGCTGGACCACGGCGCTGGGTCTATCATCGGCTCGAATGATGTTGTCTGCGAGCAGTAGATTGGTGTTGGAGTTGCCGACAATTCTCCCCGTAACGAAATTGCCGCGAATAATCATTCCGTCAACACCGCCGGCAAGTATCGATTTGCGGCACTGGTTGTTCTCGATGATGACATTCTTCAGCCCGCGAGCGTGTTCGACGTGAATCGTTGAGCCGCCGGGCTGTACAGAGTGTTCCAGGTCCCGGCAACCTGTCACGAGATAATCACGAGCACCGGGGCTGCCACCCATCTGAATGCCCTGCCGGACGAAGTTTCGCAGCGTACAATCGCGAATGGTGATGCCTCGACAGTTGTACGAAAACGCCATGCAGTCGCCGGAGAAATTCTCGGCAAAGACGTTGAGCACTTTTACGTTCTCAATGAAATGGTCTTTGTTGTAGAACCACAGTCCCGCGTTGTGTTCCGGCGTCTCGCCTTTCACATATTTGGGATGCGTATTGGAACCGTCGAGGTGTAGATCGCGGATGACGACGTTCCTTGTTCCGCCGTCAACGGGCGCTCCAATCATTCGCCAGAAGTTGCTCTGATTCACACCGGCGGCGAACTTCAACGTCGACGCCGGGCCCTCTCCTCGAAGCGTTGTGTTCGGTGGGACCTCGAGAATCGGCGACTCGGCATTGCGGCGAGACAGAATGAACGTCCCGGCTGGAATCAACACACTTCCGCCGTTGGCGTCAGCGCACGCGGCCAACGCCTTCTCGATCGCCGCTGTGTCATCCGTCTCGTCATTCGGAGTCGCCCCGAACGCGGTGATGTTGAATTCACCAGCGTTTACGGTTCCACACACTATGGCCAGCACCAGCACAACTAATCCCAGATGGTTCAATTGGCCCAATTTTCTCATGGGCGCCTCGCCATTCACTGTTCTCTGACGCCGCATGAAAGTCATTCCCATGTAAATGGATGAGCCGCCTCGCATCGCTTCGTCGCGGCATATACGCGCTGGTGCAACAAGTGGTGAAGTTGAACTCGGTACGACGCGGAGAGTTGGGGCAAGGCGCCAATCATGGTTACTGGATTTTCGGCATGGCGACTCGTTCTCCCGCGAGTTGCCGAGCTTGCCCTTCTGTGTCATAGACGCCGTAGAAGATCGCGTTCATATCGATCCAGGCGGCCAGGCGTCGCACTTCTGCGGGCGTAAGTTCAACGTTCTCGTGCCCCTCGGCGAGCAGTTTCATCAGCCGACTGCCCCGGGCTCCATACCCGCCGCCGGGTGGTGTGACCTGGATCTGATTTCTCTGCGCGAAACGCGGCACCAGATGAGTCTTGGCCGCCTGAAGGTCGAAATTCCGAGGCTTCCAGGCGTCCGGCGTC
>CAZWOU010000087.1:0-6408 GCA_964635375.1 uncultured Pirellulaceae bacterium
CATCGGCTGGGAGCGGACAAGCACGTTGATCGACGCGTTCTGGCAACGAGACCACGATGCCTATAGTGCTCCGGGGTGGGTGAAGTTCATGCGGGCGGTAAACGAGTCGGGCCTCTTTTTCGCGGCCCGACCGGGTCCTGGTCGGTTTCTTTCGGATTCAGACCCCGATCGTTTATGGCAACCGATGTGTTAATGGTTTCTGCGGCGATCCGTTGATTCGCGACGGCCCTGGGGCCGTCCGCCAGGCGATGTCTTTGAGGCTATCGGGCTTCGCGGCGCAAGAAGGAATCGACGAGTGAACGAAGCGATTGCCGCCATTGTAGGCGCCGTGGTCGGAGCCGTCGCCGCGTTTTTTCTGGTTCGCACCATGGACCGCCAGGGGAAACGCGACGCCGAGAGCCAGGCCAAAGATATTCTGCAGCGAGCCGAGCGGGAGGCCGCCAGCCGCGTCAAAGAAATCGAATTGGAAACCAAAGAGGCGATGCTTCAGCAAAAAGCTGAAGCGGAAAAAGAAGTCGTCGCCCTCCGCGAAGAGTCTCGTGAGCGTGAGCGACTGCTCGACAAACGTCACCAGACCCTCGAGCAGCAGAACGATGACTTGCGGAAGCAGGAAAAGATCGTCCAGGGCACGCAAAAGCGTTTGACCGATCGCCTCGAGAAGACTCAACAGCGCAACGATGAGCTTGACAAGGTCCTCGATACGCAGCAAAAGAAGCTTCAAGAGCTTAGCGGCATGTCACGCGACGCCGCCGTGGACAAACTGCTCAAGTCGCTCGATGAAGAGCTCAAGCAGGAAACGGGCACGATGATTCTGCGGCATGAGCGAGCCGTCTCAGAAACGGCTGACGCCAAAGCGCGGGAGATATTGCTAACAGCCCTGCATCGCTACGCTGCGGCCCACACCGCGGAGAACACCACCAGCACGGTGGACATCCCCAATGACGACATGAAGGGGCGGATCATCGGCCGCGAGGGTCGCAACATTCGTTCCTTTGAGAAAGCGACCGGGGTCGACGTGATCATCGACGACACGCCGGGCGTGGTCATCGTCAGCGGGTTTGACCCGGTCCGCCGGGAGGTCGCTCGCCAGTCTCTCAACAAGCTGATCGCCGACGGCCGAATCCACCCCTCGCGAATTGAAGAAGTCGTCACGGAAACAGAGAAGGAGGTCGAGGCCTGTATTCAGAAGAAGGGTGAGGAAGCGGCCCAGGAAGTCAACGTGCTCGGCCTCCATGAGCGAGTCCTTTACATGCTTGGACGAATGCACTTCCGCACAAGCTATAGCCAGAACGTCTTACGGCACAGCATTGAAGTCGCTTTCATTTCAGGACTGCTTGCCGAAATGGTGGGGCTGAATGGCGATGTGGGGCGCCGCTGTGGACTTCTTCACGATATCGGCAAAGCGGCCGACCACGAATTGGAAGGCGGACACCCTAAGATCGGCGCTGACCTGTTGCGACGCCATGGCGAATCAGCCGAAGTCGTTCACGCCGCGCTTGGCCATCACGACGAGATCGTCACGGAATACCCCTATACGATGCTCGTGGCTACCGCCGATGCGTGCAGCGCGTCGCGACCCGGAGCAAGGCGGGAATCGCTGGAGCGGTACATCAAGCGAATGGAAGAGTTAGAGTCGATCGCTCATGGTTTCCCTGGCGTCGTTCAAGCATTTGCCATTCAGGCAGGGCGCGAACTGCGAGTCATCGCCAGCGCCGAGGAAACAGACGACGCGGTAGCAGCCAAGATCTGTCGCGACATCGCCAAGGCGTTTGAAGAACAGTTAACCTATCCCGGCGAAATCAAAGTCACCGTGGTCCGCGAGTCGCGATTTAGTGAAGTGGCTCGCTAGGCGTTTCCGCTTGAAGGTGGAACGAACCGGACGAGATTTAGCCGAAGCAGCATCTAGAGCTGCGTAGGAGCGAGAGTGCGGATCCTGTTTATTGGCGATATCGTTGGCAAGCCGGGCCTGAAAATAGTCGAGCGCGCCGTGCCGCAATTGAGGCGACGCGAGTCACTCGACTTGGTGATCGCCAACGCGGAGAACATCGCGGATGGATCGGGGATGACGCCCAAGCACCATACGGCGCTGCGGGCAACTGGCGTCGATTGCATCACCCTGGGCGATCACATCTACCGCCGCAAGGAAATCATGCCGTTGCTCGATGCAAAAGATGACATCGTCCGCCCAGCCAACTACCCTGCCGACGCCCCAGGAAAACCGTGGATCATCTCGGCAGACGCCCAAGGGCGCCGCATCGCCGTGATCAGCCTGCTCGGACGGGTGTTCATGAAGCCGGTCGACTGCCCCTTCACCGCCGCCGACCGAGTTCTCCAGGAACTGCCAAACGACCTGGCCGCGATCTTCGTCGACTTCCACGCGGAAGCCACCAGTGATATGCAACTGATGGGACGCTACTTGGACGGCCGAGTCTCCGCCGTCCTCGGCACACATACCCATGTCCCTACCGCGGACGAACAAATCTTCCCAGGCGGGACCGCGTTTCAATGCGACGTCGGCATGACCGGCCCCTACGAGAGCATCTTGGGACGGCGAATCGAACGCGTTCAAGTGACCACGCTGACGTTTCGCCCAACCCAATTCGTCGTTGCCACCGAGGACCCACGGCTCTCCGGCGCCATCGTCGAGGTTGACACCCAGAATCGTAAGGCGACCTCAATCCGCCGCGTCGTCGTGAATGAAGAGACCGCGATCGCCTGGAGCAACAGCGGCGAATGAGCAACAGCGGCGAATGAGCAACAGGGCGAATGAGCCGCTCGTTGATGCTCGGAAATGCATGGGGTGGATTACCAACCCGAATCGCCGAGCGCTGCAGTCGATCTCGGCGTGCAAGCGGTTGTGTACGCCCGGATTTAGTCGAGGTACATCGCGTCCGTGGCGTAATCGCTCATGATTGGGTAGGGATGGAAGTAGCGGGCGATCCTCTGCGACAACATCGAGTTGTATTGTCTTTGAAACTTGTGCTTGGAGGTCGTGTCCCGATAGCGTCCGCCATGCTTGGGAAACTCGTACATCGGCGGCTGCTTGGACCAGACGACTTTGTCACCTTTCTTCGACATGTCGTAGACTTTGACCGAATAGTCCGCACGGCCTTTAAACATGGTCTGACCATCGGTCAGGCGGTAGTTCTCGATGTCGATTCCGATCACCATGTCGGCGCCAAGCCCCTTGCCCGCCTCGATGTAATTCAGTTCATTCCAGTTATTCTGATCGATCCAATCGGCAATCCGGTCCTGGTTGATGATCTCAATATCGGTGACTTCCATCTTCAGCAGCCGTTCAACGCCTGTGCCGAGAAGGGTCGCTTCAGATCCTGGGCCGTAGGTGGAACCGTTGGAGACAACGATCACCGCCACCTTCTTCGCCTCCAGCCCATCGTATTCGGCCGGATGCAAGTCGCCCCCGGTGACCCAACCAATATGCGCCAACAGGCCCACGCAGCCCGATGTGGACAACGAGAGCGCGGCAATCATTGCCAGCACGCTTCTCGCCAAAAGGCGATTCTGATCTGACATCGCTAACTCCCTGCGATTACCAAGCGGATCAACCACTCCATGAGCGTGAAGGCAAGCAAGCCGAGTACAATCACCAGCACTTGCCAGTCGGCCACAGCGACCAACCAACGTCCTCGCACTGCGGACACCAGACTCCAAACGCCGTACACTCCAGCCGCGAACGCCAACAACACGCCGCCCACATTGGCCTGCAGTCCGGCCATCAGGCGCCCATGTGTGATTTGGGACCAGGAGGTCGTCATGCCGCACGCGGGGCACCGTATTCCCCAAAGGAGTCGAACGGTGCAGGGGCCGAGCCCCAGTTGCTGATGAGTTCCGATTCCTCGTTCGTCGGGAGTCAAGTTCGCGGCGGTGAGAAGCAATGCTATCGCCACTACACCACTGACCAACAACAGTCCCCGCGCCAGCTTGGAAAGCGGCCCGCGTTGTGTTGAGGTTTCTGTTGACACCGGTCTCGCTCGAGAAAGCGTGCGAACATTAGCCACGCGAGGCTAACCATACAAGGGCAGTTTCTGGGATTGACGGTTGGCGAGCGGGCGTGGCAGGCAAAAAAAGCAGGCCCCGACTCTCAACCAAGGGGGAATTGAGAGGGGGCCTTCGAAAAGAGCGTGTCAGCTCAGCTCATAGCTTTGGAATAGGCCGCTTCTTCGCTTTCTTCTTGAGCATGCGTTTGGCGTCATTCGCGGGGTTATTATTGTTGCCGCCGCCGCCACCATTCCTCGCCGCCGCCACCTCGGTGAACTTCTCCACCCATTTCCATCCGATTGGCGTGTCCATCTCTTTCTTGGCGAGCAGCGCCCAGGGCGTTCCCTCATGATCTTTGACCACGCGTTCAAGGTAGACTCGAGCTTTGTCGGCCGCCTTCTTCAGCTGGCTCCCAGTCGAGACGTCGTCGGCAGGGGTTAACACCCAAGTGTTGTTCTTCTCATCCTCAAACTTCAAACCGCGTTTCGCTTTCGCCAACATGGCGTTGTAGGTTTCAGTCCGAGTTCGCACGGCAATCACCCGGCCCATGGCCAAATCGTAACCAGCTTGCCAACGCGGCGCCGATTCCTTGGCCCGATCCGATTCGCCCAGCTTGAGCATTTCGTAGAGCGCGATCAGCTTGGGCTCAAGTTTGGCGGCCTCTTTTTGAGCTTCCGATAGCTCCCCGATCAACTGCGGTTCACTCGACTTGACGAACTCCAGCTGAGGTGAGTCCATTTGACCAACTCGGGATATCTTGGACGCGTTGATCAGGGCCATCCGAGCCTTGCTCGAGCGAACTCGGCGGGCGTACTCTTGAGCGGACACGTAGTCTGGACGGTAGCGACGCATGACCTGCGGGTCAAAGAAGTGTTGAAGGTGAGCCGAGAAGGCTGCCGTGTCTCGCCGGCTGACGGTCTTTCTCACGTTGCGATTCGGGTGCACGGCGAAATAGATGCCGCCAGTTTCGTAGGCGAGCCGAGTCAAAGCGAACGGACCAAAGCCCGAGTCGATCAGCGGATCTTTGTCCTCTTGGCCGAAGAAACCCAACCTAACCCGCTCCGGCAAGAATGACTCGGGCCCTTGGCTGACCGCGCCCCATTGAGGCGACTGGTCGAATTCGGGATTCGGGTCGATCCACTTAACTAGTGTTTCGTGTCGCCCAAAAGGCGCCGGAACACCGACGACAAACACAGGCATTTCGTACCGGCGGCACATCTTGATCGTGTCTTCCATACCGGTGGTTTGATCGTCACCAACTTCGTCGCTCACAACAATCAGCATGACGTTTCGGTCCGGCTCACTTCGTTCGCTGGTTGTCATCCGGTACTGCGCATATTCCTTGGCCGCTTTGTAGGTCGCTGAAAAAACTCGCTCAACGCCCGTGGTGTCCTGTTCGATGCCGCGAACAGCCTCCTTAATCTCCTCCATGCTGTCCGTCGGCTCTTTGGTCTTTAGCTCGACCGTGTTGCCAAAAGCGACAATCGATGTCAGCAGCGGTTTGTCCTCATGTTTCTTGAAGGCTTCGTTGCCCGACGCTTGAATCACCCCGAGCTCTTCATAGATACGATCGAATCGCTCGAGAATCGCCGCCCGCTGCCGCTCCAGACTGCCCGACTGGTCAAACAGCCACACAACAAGCGTCTTGCGTTCCTCCAGCGAGAGCAGGATCTCGTTGGTCAGCCTATCGATCGCCCCGACCGCGCCGGTGGCTCCTTGGCCCGCGGCCCCTTTGACCGTCAAGTTCTCGTTCAAGTGAAGCCCGGTCGCCAGCTCAATGGCCTCGTTGACGTGAATCTCACTGACTTCCGCTTGGGCTAATTCGGTTGGCGTGGGCACGTTGGAGACGTCGGCCAAAACGGGTGCTTCCGAAAATGCCATCTGCTCGCCGTTGAAGCTGTTGGCGCCAATCTCCTCAGTCAGTTCATCGCTAAAGGTGAACTCCTCTGGAAGCGTCAGCTCCGTTTCCAATTCCTCTTCCACCGGCGCACTGAGCGTCAACATGAGTTGAGGCTCGGGCAGGTAAAGCGGCGAGAATCCGAGCGCCACGAGTAGGCACAGATGCACAATCAAGCTCGTCACAAATGCCGATGAGTCACCGTCAAAGGGCGTTTCCTCTTCGCCCGTTTGATGCTGCCACCATGTACGAAGCTGGCTGATGACTTTCACTATGAAACTCCTGTTCCGTGGAACTGGGTAATAAGCCTGACCCTGGGCCAGCGACTTTCGCCTGACTTCGTTTCCTGATGACGTTTCGCGGAGACTATCGAGCGACCGCAACCTGTTGTCTGCCTTGCCATTCGGGTTATCGGCAGAGCTTTATTCTGGTCCAGCATCTTTTTTTCCGCAAGCACGCACCGAATGAACGCCCACCGCAGCCAATTGTACTCGTTGGGGCCGGTCGCTGCC
>CAZWOU010000087.1:6418-9502 GCA_964635375.1 uncultured Pirellulaceae bacterium
TAGATGGCCACTGGACGAACGGATGTAACGGGGGAACCAGGGAATCGCCGCATCCTCTTTGAAGGCAAGGAGATCGGGCGAAAATCTGCGAGAGTACTCAGTTGACGGTCGCTCGCCCCCCATCTAGGATGAAATTCGTTACCGAGTATCGGCTCACTCGACCTTGAAAGTGGCGGGACCATGGTTTTCCTGAAGAAATCTCTGCTATTGGCATTCTGGGCGATGACTGCGGAAACGGTCATGCTGGCCCTCTTGACGACTTCCCTACCGGCCCAGGACAAGGAAGGCGGCCCGCCCAAACCGAAGGCGGTCAGTTTCGAGACCAAGGATGGCGTCTCGCTAAACGGCACTTACCTCGCTGGCACTCGCGGCAAGAAAGCGGTGCCGATTCTGATGGTTCATGGCTGGGACGGCAGCCGCGCCGATATGGGCCCGACCGCCCTGGCGCTGCAGCGACGCGGTCACGCTGTGCTGCTCCCTGACTTGCGAGGGCACGGCCGTAGCACCAAGATCTCCATCAACGGCGAAGAGATCACGATCGAACGAGACAAGATGCGGAAGGCCCAGATCGAATCAGTTGGTTTGGATCTGCAAGCCTGCAAGAAGTTTCTCCTAGAAGAGCACAACAAGGGCGCGGTCAACATCGAACTCTTGTGTGTGGTAGGCGCTGACGCTGGAGCCGTGTTCGCACTGAACTTTGCGGCCTACGATTGGAGCAAACCGCAATTGCCCGCATTCAAACTAGGCCGCGACGTGGCGGCCCTGGTCCTGCTCTCTCCGCCTGCATCGTTCAAGGGCGTGACATCTAAGGGAGCAACGGGGCATCCTGTGATTCGCAAGAATATCGCGATGCTGATCGCCGCCGGAAAACAAGACCGCAAAGGTTATAGCGCGGCCAAGCGACTTTACAGCGGTCTCGAACGGTTTCGCGACGAGCCCGAAGCGCTTGCTGAACGCACTCTGTTCCTGGTTGAGCCGGAGACATCCTTGTCGGGCGCCAACCTTCTCAAGGGCCGTGGATTGCAAGTCGCCGACAACGTGGCCCAGTTCATTGATTTGCGTCTCGTGCAAAACCCAGACGCCCCGGAATGGACGGAACGTCGCAAACCGGGCGGCGACTAGACTGATCGCTCCTGCTCGCCCTCTCTGAAACATTGCGATCGTCGATGACGTCGCGAGCGCAAGTCAGCCGAAAAACTCGCACCTCCGGACCCTTTTTCCCGCTCGGCAAATCTTCTCTCGCGAGCAACATCGGCAAGATGCGGACGACAGTCCGCGGCTCTTTGCAAATCCTGTTGGGCCGATGAAATCATTGGCCGCTTGTTCCCAAAGCGGCCGAAACGACATGAAGATTGATGTGCGCTGTGAGGACGGACGCCCCGGCGAGAGATTTGCAACCCAAGATGGAGCGTGGATGATATGGGGAGTTTCCCATGGATCAAACCGACTCGGCGACCGGCAAGTCAAGGGTCATCGGCGGGCTAGTGATTGTCGCTGGCGCCCTCGGCGCCACCATGTTTCGCATGCCGCCCGACCCGTCCGCCCCCCTGGAAAGGGCCTCCCAGACAAGGCTCCGCGGAAAGTCCGCGTTTGCGGTCCGCGTGGCCGAGGGGCAGGAAAATGACGTTGTCCTTCGCGATAGCTCAGCTCTTCCGCCCGCCGACATCGCCACGCTTAGCCAGCCTGATCGACAACGGGAACGCGCGATCCCGCCGCGCCCTGAAAACGGAACACGTCCCCAAGCGTCCGCGCCGCCCTCGATGCCCTCTCATTACGGCCGCCTGGGCGGGTCGACCAATCGAGCTGAGCTTAAAGCGCCAGCTCGGCAGATGACTCCCAAGAAACGCGCTCCAAGAATGCGCACCGAACATCGTCTTCGCGATGGTGACACATTAGAGTCGATTGCCACGCGCTACTATGGCGATCCGCGGCGAGCCGACGATATCTTCGAGGCCAATCGCAACCTGCTCCCCTCCCGCAACTTGCTCCCGCTCAATGTCACGATCAAGTTGCCTTCGCGCGATTCGCTGCCGCCGATTTCGGATCCCTCGAACGCGCCGCAGGCGAGCCCTAAGACTCGCACCACGTTAGGCTCCGTGCGCTGATCCGCGCCCCTTCACAGAGACGCGTCCGCCTCGACGCCTCACCACCGATTGGCAACCATCCCGACTAACGGACAGCGCCGGTTTTCTTGGCTTGCTCGCCTTGGGTCATCCAAAGCAGCACCGGGGAAGCGACGAAAATCGAGCTGTAGGTTCCGACCATGACGCCAATCACCAAGGCGAAGGCAAAACCGTGAATGCCTTGTCCGCCGCGAGCGTACAAGATCAGGACCACGATGAGCGTCGTCATCGAGGTCAAGATGGTTCGGCTCAGCGTCTGGTTGATGCTCGTGTTAATCATCGAGTCGGTCAGATTCGGGCTGCGGCCGCGAACCTCCCGAATGCGGTCGAACACGACAATCGTGTCGTTGAGCGAGTAACCGATGATTGTCAGGAATGCGGCCAAAACGGGTAGGCTGATCTTGAACTCCTCGATCAAGAGGAAGCCCAAGGCGTCCGCCAGCCAGTAGCTGACCGCGATGGCGCCAAGAGTGATCAGGACGTCGTGCACCAAAGCCACGACGGCGGCCAAGCCAAAAGAGACGCGTTGGAATCGAATCCAAATGTAGCCCACGATGCAGAGCAAGCTGATCAACAGAGCGGCAATTGCCATCTTCTGCGTGTCGCCAGCCACCTTGCCGCCAATCTTGCTCGAAGATTGCCAGACCGCCTTGCCTGCCAGGTCGCTCTGCAATTTCTTCAGTGTCGTTTCAGCCGCCGCCTTGCCAACCGGCAGTTCGACCATCCAATTGGTTAGCGCGTCAGTAGAGCCCATCTTCCACTCATTTCCAACCTTGTGCTTAATCGTCGCCGACGCTACTCGCTGGTTCGTCGATTCGGCCGCGGCAAGAATCGCGACCTCTAAAGTCTCCGCATTAATCGGATACTCAAACTCCAGCTCAATAGAGCAGCTTCGCCTCGCGGCAGCCTGTTCAGCAGCCTTCTT
Source organism: uncultured Pirellulaceae bacterium (assembly GCA_964635375.1). Lineage (GTDB taxonomy): Bacteria > Planctomycetota > Planctomycetia > Pirellulales > Pirellulaceae > CAZMNY01. Next base: position 9,467 of record CAZWOU010000087.1, read on the forward strand.
GTCGGCACCTTCTTCTGCCGGAGTCTTGTCCTCTGC
>CAZWOU010000087.1:9602-18573 GCA_964635375.1 uncultured Pirellulaceae bacterium
GTCTTGTCGTCTGCCGAAGTCTTGTCGTCTGCCGAAGTCTTGTCGTCTGCCGACTTTTCTTCGGGCGGCTGAAACGAGACCAAGAGGGCTTCGGGTGGGCCAATCGAGGCGCCGCTGTTGTCATCCGGGCTCGGTTCTTCGGTATCGGGCGTGTTGGCAGGCTCGCCGCCGGGTGCCTTAGCGGCGGACTCAACGACGGCAAAATCGCTCATTGAATAGTGTTTGAGGCCAAAACCAGCATCCTCAAGTCGCTTCTGCAACTCTTCCACGTCAACAATCGACGAATCCACTTTCCAAACGGTGTCCTTTTCCTGACCTTCCATCTCGACGCGGTTCAGTGTGAACTGCACACTCGAGTCGTTGATCTTTTCGCTCATCGCCGAGCTCAATTTATCCCGCACATCGTCATCTTTCATTGGCTTCGTCAGCATCATGACGACGGACGAGCCGCCGTTGAAGTCGATGTCAAAAATCGTTGTGCCGCGGGCGACAACCGCGCCAATTCCAACTGTGATCAGGACGCCCGAAACGACTGCGGCCAGTTTGCGTTTGCCGATGAAATCGATCTCGGTGGCGCCGAGGATTCTCATCATGGTCAATTTGGACAACCACCGTTGCCGTTCGAATACGTCGAATACGACGCGGGAGCAGAAGATCGCGGTAAACATGCACATCACGATGCCTAAGATCAGGGTAACCGCAAAGCCGCGGACCTGGTCGGTTCCAATGGCGTAGAGGACAACCGCGGTGATCAGCGTTGTGATGTTCGCGTCGAAAATCGTCGTGCTCGCGCGGCCAAATCCATTTCGAATCGCCATCCTCATCGCCGCCCCTTTGTTCATCTCCTCGCGTATGCGTTCAAAGATCAACACGTTGGCGTCAACTGACATACCAACCGTCAGAACCAGTCCCGCTAAACCGGGCAGGGTCAACGTGGCGCTAAAAGCGATCATCAGGCCCAATGTGAGCAGCAAGTTGGCGAGCAGCGCGAAGCAGGCCACGATGCCGGAGAAGCGATAGTAAATCAGAATGAAGACTAGCACGCAGCCGATAGAGATTCCGATCGCTTGCGAACCTCGACGAATGGTGTCAGCGCCCAGCATTGAACCGATGCGGTTTTCGCTGATCGGTTTCTCCTCAAGCGTTGCGGGCAAGCTTCCCGCGTTGAGCACGCCGATGAGAAAACTGACTTCCTCATTGGTGAATTTGCCCGTGATACGCCCTGAATCACTAATCGTCGAAATGATTCTTGGCGCCGACAATAGGGTGCTGTCGAGCACAATGCCAAGTCGGCGGTATCGTCGATTGTTGTCCGTGGGGAGGTTATTGCCAGTCAAGTTTCCGAACAACGTTGACCCGCCTCGTGTCATCGTAAAAGCAACACAAGGACTAAAGTTCTCAAAGTCAGTGCGGACCGTGGCCAACATTTTGCCCGTCACGTCGACGCCATCATTGGTGGCCATCAGGATTTGGATCTCTTCAATGCCCTGATCGAAAAGCCACTTTTCGAAGGCGATTGGGTCATCCGCCATATTGTTCGTCGTGACCCAGCTTTGGAAGGCCGCCGCATTGATCAACTCTCCGCCGTGGCCAGCGTCCCGAATGATGTCGTTGACGACGCCGTCAATCTTGAATTTCTTCTTCCCCTTTGTCCCTTCCGCATCGCGGCCAACCCGCACCCAGCGCCCAACCGTATCACCCGCGTCATCAATTACCCGGTCGCCCGCTTGATCCTTGGCCAAGTCCTCAATGAACTTGTGATCGATTCGATTGGCGACAATCCGGAACACGAGATTCCCTGCCGTGCTAATCTGCTTCTTGATCTGGTCGATCTCAACGTCGTTCGCATCCGGAATGATGATCTCGATCTGCCGGTCGCCGTATGTGCGAACCACGATTTCCTTGGTGCCGCCGGGGTTGATTCGGTTGCTGAGGATCTGCACCATCGAGTTCATATCGATAGCGCCCGTGTCACCTTCGGCGCGAGCCGCCATGGTCTGGTCCATGTCGACCTGATAGATCAGGATCACGCCGCCTTTGAGATCGACGCCCAGCTTTGGTGGAAACTTCAGCGTGACGACGACGGTGGCGAGAGACAATACAGCCAAGATCACACCGATCTTCCAGCCGTATTCGACCATTCTCAGGCCCTTGGCGATCACGCCGCCCAACAGGTAGGGCACGACAATAGCCGCCAGGACGACGGCGGCCAGCCAATAGCCTGTCAACTCAAAAGACGAATTCGCTTGTGCGAAGAGTCCCAACGCAAGGTCCAACGACATGTCGCGTAGTTCCTGATTATGTACTTTGATTCCGCGGTCCGGCGCGCGTCCGCCCAACGGTGTCAGGCGTCCCAAAAGGCCAGCGGCGGCTCAGGCGAGCCCTGTCCGCTGAAAGGCTGATCATTCCTTATCGCCGGTTTTTTCTTCCTTCAAGATTCTCGAGACCGCACTTCGCAGAATGTGCATCTTCGTATTGGTCTGCTCATCCACGCGAATCACGACTTCGTCGTCCTTGACAACATTGACGACCGTTCCCAGAATCCCGCCAACAGTGACGATACGGTCGTTCTTCTTTAGTTCCTTGAGGTCCCGTTCCTGGTCTTTGCGTCGTTTCTGCTCCGGGCGCACAATCAGCATGTAAAACATCACGCCAATCATGACCATCAGGCCAACCCAGCTATAGTTCTGAGCGCCTTCCTGGGCCAATAAGCCCGAATCAAGGGAAAGCCACTCGAAGAACCTGAAGGTGCTCGCTAGTTCGGCCACCGGAACCGCCATCCGTCTTGCAAAGAATCATCGTCTCGAGGCGGCGCCAACGACTCATTGTCGCCACTCGCGAACAGAATTCGGTGCCGCCACAGTTGCCCGGGCAGACCGCTTCCGCAGAAACTAAGCGCGATATCTTAAGATGTTGCGGCGCAACGGGCAAGGGCGGCTGAGCCAGTCGCTGTCGAGCCTCTCACGGGCACGGTTTTCGAACCGATTACTTGGGGACCTGCCAGCGTTTCATCTTCTCGGCGAACAGCGGCTCAAACGAGCCCGTTTCGATCGCCCCGCGGGCCTCAGCCAGGATTCGTTGGTAATAGGTCAAATTGTGGTGGCTGACCAGGATCGGTCCCAACATCTCGCGGGCCGCAAACAGATGCCGGAGATACCCGCGGCTGTGCCGGCAAGCCAGGCAGGGGCAGTTGGGCTCCAGCGGGTTCGGGTCGCAGCGATGCCGTTCATTTCGCAGGCGAATCGGCCCTTCGTCCGTGAACGCCAGGGCGTTGCGGCCGTTCCGCGTTGGCATAACGCAGTCGAACATGTCGATTCCCCGCCAAATCGCCTCATACAGGTCTTCGGGCCGGCCGACCCCCATCAAGTAACGCGGCCGATCTGAGGGCAGCACTGGGCAGGTCGCATCCAGCACGCGGTACATTTCCGCTGGCGGCTCCCCGACGCTCAGCCCACCGATGGCGTACCCGGGAAAGTCCAATTCGACCAACTGTTCCGCACACCAAATCCGCATTGGCAGATCGAGCCCTCCCTGAACGATCGCAAATTGGGCCTGGTCCGCCCGCCCACTCGCCTGTTGACAGCGAGCGGCCCAGCGGATTGAGCGTTCACAGGCAGTTCGCACGGCCGACTCGTCGGCCGGGAGGCCGATCACATGGTCCAGCACCATGGCAATGTCGCTGCCGAGGGTCTCCTGAATCGCGATGGAGCGTTCGGGGGTGAGTTCGACGAGGCTGCCGTCGATATGGGAACGAAACGTCGCCCCCTGCTCGCTGACGACGGTCCGGTCGGCAAGGCTGAAGACTTGAAATCCGCCGCTGTCGGTCAGAATTGGCCCGGTCCAGCCACTGAACTGGTGAAGCCCGCCGAGCGTCTTCACAACCTGCTCGCCCGGACGCAGGGCCAAGTGGTAGGTGTTGGCCAAGATCATCTGAGCGCCCGTGGAGGCGATCATGTCGGCCGTCAGGCCCTTGACGGTGCCCAACGTACCGACCGGCATGAAGGCCGGCGTCTGCACGTCGCCTCGGGGCGTGAAAAAAACGCCGCGTCGAGCAGCCGACGCGGCGTCCTGGATTGAAAGCTGAAAGGTGAACGGATCATTCACCGTCGGTTGATGTTCCAACGGATTAGTCGCCACGAAGTTTCAGTCCCATGATGGTCAGTTTTTCTCGGACCTCATTCAAGCTCGTCACGCCAAAGTTCTTGCACTCCAGCAGATCGTCGCCAGTCCTCCGCACTAACTCGCCAATCGTGTTCATGCCCAGACGGACCATGCACTTGCGAGCACGCACGGAAAGGTTGAGCTCGGAGATCGGCCGATCCATCATCACCTGTTCGTCCGGAGACAGGTTGGAGACGTCGATCGCCTGCTCGGGTTCCGACCGTTCGTGGGAGAATTGTCCCAGTTCCAAGTCGCGAGCGTCCAGCATTTCGCGGATTTCGATCAGAGACGTTTCGCCGAAATTCTTGCTCTGCAACAAGTCTTGCTCGGTCGTTCGCGTCAAGTCTCCCAGTGTCCGTATGCCCATTTTCTGCAGGCAGTTTCGGCTGCGAACAGAGAGCTCGAAATCGGTGACAGGCACGTTGAGCACCTGGGTCAAACGATCCTGCCGACGAATGGCCTCTTCGTCATAGTACATGTCGTCCGACGCCGATGCATCGCGTAAGAATAGGCGAGCGCGGGCGTGGTCTGGCTGGACTTCCAGGATACGTTGGTAGCACTGTTTTGCCCGGTCGTACTGCAAGTGATCTTCATACAGCAGACCCAAATTGAGAAGGGACCCGACGTGACTGGGGAAGCATGAAGCCGCTCGGCTGTAGAGCTCCAGCGCCCGCTCGTCGTTTCCGCGTCGATCGTTTTCGAGTCCCAAGCCAAACAGCGCCCCAGCATGCCGGCCGTTAACCTCGACGGCTCGTTCAAACAACGCGACCACTTCGGTCGGATTGCCCCCAACCGCTGAGACAGTCGCGCCACGCTGATAAAGATACTCCGCCGTCTGTTCAATCGGACCAAAAAGATCGTCGAGCAATCTCATCGCGTCAGACTTGTCGCCCTGAAAACGCATCGATTCGGCGATCGCCAGAGTGCATTGGCCCGCGTCGTAACCAGCCACCTTGGCCGAGGTGTAGTGTTCGACTGCCCGAGCAAAGTTGCCCCTGGCGAAACTCGCGCGGCCCAAATAATACAGCGCCAAGGCGCCGCCATCAGCGCTGGCTAGCGTCCGCTCCGCCAGATCGTACTGCCCAAGCAGATAACAGCAGACGCCCAAACGAACCGCGGACGCCGGGGTTGGATCTTCACGAGTTTCCAACTCGGCCACCGCATCTCGCAACACGGCTAAGTTCGCCGCATCATCCGTGATGGCATCCAACAGCGCATCGATTTCATTCGGACCGAACGAGCTGTTGGAGAGCACAATCTCTTTCAAATCGATCAACTCGACTTCGTCCATCATGGGAGTCTCCCTGAAGGTGGGAATTGCAGAGGCGTTCGCGGCTGGCGCCAGGAGAAGAGCCAGCGGCGGGAGTCGAACCCGCAACCCCCGCATTACGAATGCGGTGCTCTGCCATTGAAGCTACGCTGGCGCCGTTTGAGAAAGTCGAAACCACAAAAGTAGATAATTCGCTATTTTCCGTCAATAGCCTGTAAATCCCCGCTCGCCGTGTTTGATTCCTGGGCCGATCGCTTGAGAAGCCGGAAGTCGCTCCAGCGACGCTTCGTCTAAGCTCCCACATCCGCTGCCAGGCTGCGGCGGACAAGACGCAGTTTTCGCAGCATTTGTCCCCGACTTAGGGCGGCTCGCCAAGACCTGCATCCGTTACCAAACGGACCAGTTGCCTACAATTCGAGCGGAGCGGTGGTTCGCCTTCGGCGCCGAGTCGTCCTGGGGCCAACTGACGCGCAGCCCAGAGTCGCGGGCAATCGATCGAATAATCGGGCTGGTCAACAAAGGCGTCTCGCGGAAGAATGTGACAGCCCAAGACCTGAGCGATCCGCGACGTTGGTTGCGAGCAAAAAAAAAGGGGGCCTCTGATGCGCCAACACAAATTGGCAAGCTGAAATGGCCAGGGGCAAGGCAACCATCCCGCAAACATTACATCAGAGACCCCACGGGCCAGCTGTGTCAGCCAAAACAATCGGCTGACGCGACTCCTAATAAGCATGTCGCGTGCCAATCGAGCATCCCAAACAAGACATCAACCGCAAAGCACTGATAACAACGGACTTAGGCCACACGCTTCCGCCAGGCCACCCACCTCCAAGAATCCCGAACTGTTGCATTTCAATACACTCAAGAAAAACTGTGGTGTATCAAAACGCCACACACTACCTCGCCAGTGAAAATCCCAACCTATCAATGCCATGCGGACCAACAGCGTGTGATCGTCTCGCTGAATCCCAAGGCAGGGGCGCGGGGCGGCGAACCGCTGGCGAAGGAGCTCGTTGAGCGGCTTGAGGCCCTGGGCATTGAGTCGAAACTGACGTCGGACCTAGACGAAGTGGTCGATTTAACGACGAGGTGGGGCGACGAGGGTTCGCTTCGCGCGGTTGTTGCAGGGGGAGGCGACGGAACGGTCGGCCTTCTGGCCAACCTCTTGCCGGCCGGGGCTCCGCTTTCGATATTGCCGTTAGGGACCGAGAACCTACTGTCGCGACATCTGGGCATTCGCCCCTGCGCTGAGCAAGCTGCCGAGGTCATCTCGGTTGGCCAAGGCGTGCGGATGGACGCTGGCGAAGCCGATGGCCGATTGTTTCTGTCGATGCTCGGCGTGGGCCTGGACGCGGACGTCGTGCGCCGTTTGGACGCGGGCCGGAGCGGCCACATAAACCACCTGTCCTACGCCAGGCCGATCATCGAGTCGATCTGCAATTATCAGTACCCTGAGCTGCGCGTCTATGCGAATGGCGGCGAGCAGCCGGTGGCGGCCAAATGGACTTTCGTCGTCAATCTTCCCCGCTACGCAGGCGGATTGAGCCTTTCGCCGGGGGCCAACGAGTTCGATGGAAAGCTCAATGTCTGCACGTTTCGCCAAGGGTCGCTTTGGCATGGACTGCGATACCTGACTGGTGTCGTGTTACAGCAGCATCAGCATTGGGACGATGTACAAATCGAGCCGATCGAGGTGGTCCGTATCGAGTCTGACGGAGAAGTTCCCTACCAGCTCGATGGCGACGTCGGCGGCGTGCTTCCGGTGGAAGCTCGCGTGCTGCGGGAACGCCTAACATTATTGGCGCCAATGAGTTGGCCGGCCCAACGCGGCGCCGACCTGGAGTCGTAAGCCCACCGAGACCAACCCTTCTTCATCCACCCGGGATTAAGCCGCTATGCCCGCATCCAACAGCTCGCCCGATGACCAGTCCGACTATCTGGCTGAATTCCCTCCGGCCCCACCAGTTTCGGTGGGGCCCTATCGCTGCGGTCCTGGTGAGTCGTTGCTGTTGATTGCTGGTCCGTGTGTCCTGGAGACGCGAGACGGGGCGATGCGAATTGGCGAGCAGCTGGCGGAAGTGACCCGAGAAATGCCGGTTCAGTTGGTTTTCAAGGCCTCGTTTGACAAAGCCAATCGGACGAGTCTGGCGAGTTATCGGGGCCCTGGAATCGAGGAGGGGCTGCGAATATTGGAGCATGTGGGAGCTCAATTACAGCTGCCGGTGACGACGGACATCCACGAACCGCGACAGGCTTCTGAGGTGGCCGAAGTGTGCGAATTGCTGCAGATTCCCGCGTTTCTAGCCCGTCAAACCGACTTGCTGCTCGCCGCAGCCAAGACGGGGCGTTCCGTGCACGTCAAGAAGGGGCAGTTCCTGTCGCCGGAGGATATGGAGCACGTGGTAAATAAACTGAACGGGGCAGGCTGTCGCAACGTATTGCTTTGCGAGCGAGGGACATTTTTCGGTTATGGTAGATTGGTAAATGACATGGTTGCCTTGCCGACCATGCGGCGGATGGCGCCAGTTGTTTTTGACGCCACCCACAGCGTGCAGCAGCCAGGCGGGCTAGGCGGTGCGACAGGCGGCCGCCGGGAAATGGTCGAGCCGCTTGCGCGTGCTGCGATTGCGATTGGCGTGGACGGGCTGTTCCTGGAGACCCACCCCAGGCCGTCCGAATCGCCAAGCGACGGGCCGAACATGGTTCCGCTCGACCAATTCGCTCCTTTCATTCGACGTTTGCTGGCCATCCGGTCCATTGTGGAGACTATTTCGTGAAGCGTTTGCTGGTCCTCGCCTTGGTCTTCTGCACATCCGCCGGCTGCGAAACAAAGTCGTCGGGGCGGCGGCGCCTCGATGCGCTGCAACGCCAAAAGCAGGCTGAGGTGGATGAATTTGACTCAGCCTTCAACTTCGTCACCCAGATGCACCAATTCGACCCGGAGAAATCAGCGACCCAAGCGTCCTACCACCTCAACAAGTGGCTGGTCCAACAGGACGATTCGTTTGGATGGGTGGCGGACCCAATGCTGGCCAGAGTCCCCCACGACCTCAAGCATCTGTTGGCTGAGGAGCAAATTGCTCGAGAGGCGTTTGCGTTTTCCGACATTCACTATGTGGAATCCGCGAACCTGATGGCGGCCGTGGCCGATTGGGCCGGCACCCGCCCCGATCCCAGGCTCCAAGGTTGGTTTGACGAAAACCCAGACGGTCTATCCGGTGATCAGCTCGATGAACTCGTGATGTCCCAGCGGCTTTTTGATTGGGTCGTGCGCAACATCCAACTCGACCCCACGCCCGATCAGCCTGAGCGAAACGCGGCACAGCCTGGCGGTGGGAGTGAAGCCTCACTGCGGCCCTCGCAGGAGCTGAGGCCGGGCCCTGGCTACAACTATCTTCCCAGCCAGACTTTGCTCTATGGGCATGGCGACAGGTGGCTGAGGGCGAGGGCGTTCATTGGGCTGATTCGGCAACGTGGAATCGAAGCGACCGTTTTGGCCATCGATCCACTGCGGGGTCAGATTCGCCCCTGGTTGACCGC
>CAZWOU010000087.1:18607-26544 GCA_964635375.1 uncultured Pirellulaceae bacterium
GTTCGAGTCGGCAACGAGTTATATCTGTTTGATTTTGAGCTGGGACTGCCGATCCCCAACGCCGATGGCCGTGGAATCGCCACGCTGAACGATGCTCGCCAGGACGCCAGCGTGCTTGGCCAGCTCAAGGCCGGTGCGGTCAGCTATCCCGTTTCCGCAGACGATCTAAAACGGGTCGTGGCCCTGATCGACGCCAGCCCGGAAGCGGTCTCAAAACGAATGCACATCCTGCAAGCCAATTTGACTGGGACCAAACGCATGTCGTTGACGGTCCAGCCTTCATTGATGGCAAAGCGGTTGCGGCAATGCGCTGGCGTCAGCAACGTCGCGATTTGGACCGTCCCGCTCGACGCCGTGCTTTTTCAGCAGGTGCTGGAACAACGCATCAAGGACAACGACCCGAGCGCCGCGCCGCTCGCAAGAGAGCGATTCTACTTGGCCGGATTGAGCCCCATCATTCGCGGGCGACGATTGCATTTGCGGGGCGTGTTCTCGGTCGAAGACAACGCCCTTGATTTCAGCGCAAAGAACTCGTACATGGGTTTTCGCGTCGACGACGAGTCGCTGAAGAAACTGGCCGACGATGCAAAAGCTCAAGAACAGCAAGGGCTCGTCCGAGGCCGGCGCGAAACCGACGCCAATTGGGCAAACCGTTTGCGGTGGGCCGAGATGCAACTGCGATCCGGGAAGCAAAAAGCTAGCTATTGGATTGGTTTGGTCCACTACGAATCGGGCGATTTCAACGCGGCCGAGCAGTGGCTCGACCGCCGCACGATTCAGACGGGGCCGACCAACCCCTGGGTGAACGGCGCCAGTTACAATCTCGCTCGCGTCTTTGAAGCCAGCGACGACATCGATGCGGCCCGCCGAATTCTGCTGGTGGACGAGTCTCCCCAGTCGCTCGGCAACCGCATTCGCGCGCGGTTGCTCCGCGAGTGGAAGGAAAGATCAGCGAAAATCAACGAACCAGCCAGCTGACTACTTCCAAGCAAAGGCGCCACCCGTCAGTTGCTCATACGCTTCGATGTATTTTTGCCGCGTCTTGGCCACGATCTCATCGGGCAGAGCAGGCGGCGGGCTGTTCTTATCCCAGCCGGTTTCGGCTAGCCAATCGCGGACGAACTGCTTGTCAAACGAAGGCTGGCCGTGGCCCGCTTCATATTGGTCTTGCGGCCAAAATCGCGAGCTGTCGGGAGTCAGCACTTCGTCGATTAAGATAATCTCGCCGTCGGGCAGTCGCCCAAATTCAAATTTTGTGTCGGCGATGATAATGCCGCGCGACCTGGCGTACTCGGCGCCCCGGAGGTAAATCTCCAAGCTTCGCCGCTTCAGCTCATCGGCCGTTTCCCGGCCGACGATTTCGACCATTCGCTCGAAGGAGATGTTGACGTCATGCCCCTCTTCTTCCTTCGTTGCGGGCGTGAAGATCGGCTCTGACAACTGCTCGCACTGCTGCATCCCGCTCGGCAACTCAATCCCGCAAACTTCTCCGGATTCCTGGTACTCGCGCCAGCCCGAACCGTCCAGATAGCCGCGAATCACACATTCGATCGGAACGACTTCCGTCTTCTTGACGAGCATGCTGCGGCCGTCGAGTGATTCGGCGTCCGTGTCGCTGGGCAGCCCCAGTTCGTCCACATTGACAGAGAGCAAATGGTTCGGCTCGTCGAGGAAGTCGAACCAGAACGTGCTGATCTGAGTCAGCACGCGACCTTTGTCCGGAATACCGGTTGGCAAAACCCAGTCGAACGCGCTGATGCGGTCCGTGCTGATCAGCAACAGCTGGTCATCGAGGTCGTAGATGTCCCTGACCTTGCCGCGGCGGACAGGGTACTGGGCAAGTTGCGTTTCCAACAAAGCGCTCATTTGGGACTCCCTTTACCCCGAAAACGATCCCGAAACGCGCTCGTGCCGGACGGAATCATCTGAGGGGGCGAAATCGACGAGAAGATGGTTCAGCGACTGAGAAGTATATCAAACGGGCCGCCACGGCCGCTAGCAGTCCACTGGGCCAGCCTCTGCTACAATTGATACTTTTATTGGGCAGACGCGACGCTGGGACAAGGATCCTTAAATGGGTCGAATGCGATTTGACACCCTGAATCAGCCGCAAGTCGGCAATTGGGAGGTGGAATGCGCCTACTCGGCGGGCATGGAGGGGACCCCCTGGCGAAGCCGTAACACATTGAAAGACGGCGTGTTCACGGTGGAGCGCGAGGTCGCTGATTCGGGAAGTCTGTTCATTCCCTGGCAAACCGCTTTGCTCGGCTCAACGGTCCTCTCAACGGCCAGCTTGCGCGAACGGGAAGAGCCCTATCACTTGGCTTTGGAGTTGGCCCGAGGAACCGTTAATCGAGTGCGTAGTCAGGCTGCGGATTGGACGCAGATGGGGCTCGACATACCCGCTTCGCTGCAAGACCAGATGCGAGCTGCGACGTCTCTTTTCGTGGACGCGGCGACGGTGCACAAGCGAGAGCCCGAGACCGCTTGGTCCCGTTCCTCCGAAGCGATCGACTTGGCCGTCAACACCGTGGATGATCTCGCGGCTGAGTATGCCAGACAGTCGCTGGCAAACCGCAGGTTGCAGTCCAGCAAGTTGCCCACACTGCTGGCCTGTACGCTCGACGACCTGCCGGAGAACCCCGAAATTCAAGAACTAGTCACCGACTCATTCAACTCTGCGTTGATCGGCATTCGCTGGAAGGATGTGGAGCCCAATGCGGGTGAGTACTGTTGGGATTCGGTCGACCGTCAAATCCAGTGGTGTCAAGCCAACGGTCTCCGCATCTGCGCCGGCCCGCTGTTGCGGTTGGACCATTTTTCGACTCCTGACTGGATCTACTTGTGGGAAGATGACTTTGATCAGCTGGCAAGTCTGTTGATTCAGTTCATTACGAACGCGGTGAATCGATATCGAGGGAAGGTCCATCTTTGGCAGGCCAGCGCCCGGTTGAATGTGACGAGCAACATATCGCTTAGCGAAGAGCAACGGCTGCGGCTGGCTGTGGGCAGCGTGGAGGCCATTCGGAAACTCGATCCACAGACGCCGACCGTCGTCAGTTTCGATCAACCTTGGGGCGAATATCTTTCCAAGAACGACATGGAATTGTCGCCACTCCAATTCGCCGACACGATGATTCGCGCGGACTTGGGAACCGCCGGATTGGGGCTGGAGATGAACCTCGGCTATTGCCCCGGCGGTTCGCTGCCGCGAAATCTGCTCGAAATCAGCCGACAGATCGACCGCTGGAGTATGCTGGGACTGCCGCTGCTCGTGGTGCTCAGCTGCCCTCACGATGTGTCGGAGGACCCGCGAGCCGACCCCAAAATTCGCACCGTGGCCAGCGAGAACATGCAGGCCAGGATTTCCCACTTGGTCGAATTGCTACTGGCCAAGCCAGTCGTTCACGGCATCATCTGGAACCAACTCGCCGACGCCAACCTCCATGAATTCCCCCATTCGGGCTTGTTCGACAGCGACTTCAAACCCAAGCCCATACTCTCGGACTTGCGGGAGATTCGCCGCGAACTGTTGATGTAATCAGCGGCGCCCGCCCTCAGTTGGATTAGTATTGACTGCACTGCTTTGTATTGTCTCGCACCCGGAGATCGACCGCATGACGTTCCGCCCAATCTGCCTCACGATGCTTGCTCTGTTTTGCCTGCCAGCTGGGCTCACCGCCCAGACCAAAGAACGCATCGCTTTCACCAACACCAATGACGCGGGCGACGACTATTGGCTGCAGGGCGAGTACGAAGGCTGTGTCGAGGGGGAAGGATTCGTGGGGCTTCAGGTCGTGGCGCAAGGCCTCGGCGAGTTTGCAGCGGTTCGCTACCCGGGAGGACTGCCCGGGACCGGTTGGAATCGAGTTGACAAGTCGCGGTACTCGGGCCAGAAGCAAGGGGACGCGGTCCGGCTTGCCAACGAGACTGGCGAAATCGAGGTGACCAGCGGTCGGGCATGGGTGGTTCGCGACGGGCGGACAGTGGGCGAGTTGCTTCGAGTGCATCGCATCAGCCCGACGTTGGGCAGCGCCCCGGCTTACGGCGCCCAGGTTCTCTTTGACGGCGAACCGCACGGGCTCAATGACGCAAAGGTCGAGGACGGCCTGTTGGACGTCGGTTTTTCCACCGAGCAGAAAGTGGTCGACTTCCGCTTGCATGTAGAATTCAAGACTCCCTTTATGCCGAATTCGACCGGCCAGGCTCGAGGCAATTCGGGGATTTACATTCAGCGCCGCTACGAGGTACAGGTCCTCGACTCGTTCGGTCTCGACGGAGTGGAAAACGAGTGCGGCGGCCTTTATAAGCAGAAACGGCCAGACGTCAACATGTGCCTTCCGCCGCTCCAATGGCAGACCTACGATATCTTCTTTCGCGCCGCAAGATTCAAAGACGGCGCGAAGTCGGAATCGGCCCGCGTGACGGTCGTCCACAACGGCGTGCCGATTCATAACGACTACGAGCTCAAGAACAAGACCGGCGCGGGTAAGAAGGAATCGGCCGAACCAGGCGAGATTCTGTTCCAAAACCACCGCGATCCTGTACGCTACCGCAACCTGTGGCTGGTGGCGATCGGCGAGCCCTCCGGCGCGCCTGAGCCGAGCCTCACAGCGACCACTCCGCTCGATTGTCTACCGGCAACGCGCAAACGCTGCCGCTCAACTAGGCGACTTTTCTTCGGCCGTTGACTTGAGGGAGACCGGACCATGACGCGCGCGACAAGACGCCGGACATTTCTCCAGACGGCCAGCGTCGGCGCCGCCACAGTGGCAACGGGCGCCGCCTCTGCTCAGGCTGCGAATGACCGACTCATTCTGGGCGTGATCGGCGCTGGCGGAATGGGCGGCAACCACATTCGCAATCTAGTTGGGCGAAAGGATGTCCGCATTGCGTACGTCTGTGACGTCGATCAGAACCGCCTCGCCTCGATGGCCAACCTCGTGGAAAAGTCATCTGGCGTCGCACCAAAGGCGGTCAAGGACCTCCGCCATGTGCTCGCTGATAAGCGTGTGGACGCGGTCTTCATCGCAACGCCTGATCACTGGCATGCCCCGGCCGCCATCTTGGCGCTGGAGGCCGGCAAACATGTGTATGTCGAGAAGCCCTGCTGCCACAATATTCGCGAAGGCGGACTGATGGCCGCCGCGGTCAAGCGGAGCGGCAAGGTGCTGCAAGTCGGTACGCAAAGCCGCAGCACGGAAGTCGTGATGGAAGCGATGCAACGAGTCCGCGAAGGCGAGATCGGCGACGTCTTGGTCGCCAAGGCCTGGAATAGCCAGCGGCGAGGTTCGATCGGCAAGACCAAACCCAGCAAACCGCCAGCCCACCTTGATTTCGACCTGTGGCTTGGTCCCGCTCCGCAAGTTCCCTATCGCTCCAACATGCTGCACGCCATCTGGCGCTGGTGGTACGACTTTGGCTGCGGCGACATGGGCAACGATGGCGTCCACGACATCGATGTCGCCTTGTGGGGACTGGGAGTTGACAGCCATCCCAGTTCGGCGACTTGCATGGGAGGCAAGTACTTCTTCGACGACGATCAGCAATTTCCCGACACCCAGTACGCCGTCTTTCACTACCCCCAGTCCGGCGCCCCTGGCCGCCAGAAACAGCTCATTTTCGAGCAGCGGATTTGGACCCCCTACACGCAAGATGGCTACGAGAATGGCGCCGCCTTCTACGGAACGAATGGACAACTGATCATCGGGCACACGGTCGGCTGGAGGCTGTACGGACCTCGCAACAAGCTGATCGCCGAACGCAGCGGGCGAGCTGACCTGGTCGCCCATCACAACGATTTCTTCGCTTGCATCCGCGGCCACAAAGCAAAGCCCAACGCAGATGTCCAGGCCGGGCATTATGGCTCAACAATAGTCCACTTGGCTAACATCTGCGCGCGTCTGGGCGAAGTCGTACAATTCGATCCGAAAGCAGAGACGATCGTGGGCAACGCCGACGCCAACGCCATGGTTGGACGCGTCTACCGCCCGAATCATTGGGCCGCGCCAAAGGCCTGACGCGTTACGGCTCAAGAAACGGTGCAACGAATATCTTCGTTGGACGTAACGGCAGCCTGTCGGCCAAAACAGACGAGGCACATGTCGTCGTCTTGTTCGCCTTCCACGGCGTGGACGCGAACATCGTCGATCAGTTCCTGGCACATTCGCTGCAGAGAGTATTCCGATTCGGCGATGAATCGACGGATGCGGTCCATGCCATACCATTGGTCCTGTTCGTCCATCGCCTCGTTCAAACCGTCGGTGTAGAGCACAACGAGATCGCCTTCGTTCACTTGGTCAACGCATTGTTGATACTGAACATCGTCGGAGATCCCAACTGGTATGCCCGCTAATTCGCTCCCGGGCTCATCGATGGCTCCATCGCCCCGTCGGATGATCGGGGGCATGTGCCCGCAATTGACAATCGTGAGTTGATGGCTCTCTGGATCGAGCGCCAATACCAACATGGTGGCGAATCGACTGACCGACGAACGACTGAACCGCTGATTGAGTTCTGTGACCGCGACGTCGAGCTGCGGAAAAGTGGCAAGGCAAATGCGGGCTTCCGCCGACAACTTGGCCATCAACAGCGCGGCGGCGACGCCGTGCCCAACCACGTCCGCAATCAAGACGGCGAAGCGACCGTCGGGGAGCGTCATGTAGTCGTAATAGTCCCCGCCGATTTGCGATGCCGGGCAGTAGTAGTCGAAGAACTCGTATGAGTCCAGGACCGGCCGTGCGGTCGGCAAAAAGCTCTGCTGAATCACGCGCGCGGCTTCCAGATCTCGCTCGACTTCCCGTTGAACCAAAGCTTGCTCGTGCAAATGGGCGTTCTCGATCGCAATCGCCGCCGATGACGCGACGCTGTTGAGGACCTCAAGGTCGTGCCTCTCAAACTTTTTCTTCTGATCGTTGGTGTCGATTTGCAGCACGCCCAACACGTCGCCGCTGCTGTCAATCAATGGAGCGCACATCATCGAGCGAATGCGAAAGTTAGCCACGCTCTCGCTCAGCTCAAAACGCGAATCACTCGACGCGTCCGCGGAGAGGACCGCCTGCTTGGACTCGACAACTTCGTTCACAATCGTGCTGCTAATGCGGAGCGTATCGTTGTCGTCATCTCGGCGAAGCTTGGAGTACCTGGGCACGAGGTTGCCGTGTTCGTCCGCCAAGATAACGAAGGCCCGGTCCGCTTGTACGAAGATCTTGAACAGGCTGTCGAGCACCTTGGGAAGAACGTCGTCGACGGCGACCGTCTGGCCAAGCCGTTGAGTAATCTCGAGGATGGCCGCCAGCTTGGCGTCCGAGCTGGCGGAGAGGCGAATGCCGCCTCGATTGGACGATACGTCCAGCTTCGAGAGAACCGTCGAATTGGCCATATCGTCGACAACCAGTTGCCCGCTTTTCGACGACGATTCATTGGCCGAATCTAGGCATGAATCATCGGCGCCAAAGTACGAAAAGGTGACATCGCAGATGCGCACCAAGTCTCCGTGCGCTAGCTTCCGCCGCCCCTGGACCGCCTCTCCGTTCACATACGTCCCGTTGCGACTGTCAAGATCCGTGATGATATGGCCGTCGTCTTCGCATGTGATCTGGGCGTGACGGCGGCTGACCGCGCCGACTTCGATCACAATGTGGCAATCGGGATTTCGGCCGAGAACGTGGTCGCCCCGCGCCAGTTCGTAACGCCGGCCGCGCTCAGGGCCCGATTCGACCGTCAGGTAATTGGGCATAACGACGGCGCCTTTCAAGTGGTGTGAGGTGCACCGGTCAAAACCGCTCAAGCCTGTCGCCTCGACTGCCCGCCTTCTCGCCGAAACCGAGCCCACGGATTGGTCTCGCTTGGCGTCTCACTGGGCGGCCGGGACAGTGACCTCGGGCGGCCGGGACAGTGACCTCGGGCGGCCGGGACAGTGACCTCGGGCGGCCGGG
>CAZWOU010000087.1:26644-27071 GCA_964635375.1 uncultured Pirellulaceae bacterium
ACAGTGACCTCGGGGGCCGGGACAGGCCCGATCGCATCCGGGTTGATTGTACGAGCTGAATCGCTCGGCGGTCAACATGCGGGCCAGTTTCCTTTCTTCGCCCGGCATCTCCGCCCACTCGTACTTCAGGCCGCTTCAGCTTGGCTTGGTGAGCGACTTCACGCGACGTCTCATCCACGCTCGGTATTCGGGCGAAGCGACGAATTCGGCGTATTCGGACACCTTCGTTAGATCGGGAAGCACAATGCCAAATTCGGCTCGAATACGATCCAACAGCCGCGACGTCTCGGCGAACTCTCGTGCCTGGAGAGATATCGTCAGAGCGACCCAGTGGGCGTGCTCCGTGTTCGCATCGGTCTGAAGGGCTCGGTCGATCGTTCTTTGAGCGGCGACCAAGTCCCGCTCGGCGACGCAAACGGCAGCTCGG